>JAXJQE010000117.1:0-12409 GCA_036311305.1 Bifidobacterium sp. | reverse complement strand
TCTCAACTGGAAACGATGGCGGATTTCCCAAGCGGTCAAAGGGAACTGACTGTAAATCAGTCGCTTCGTGCTTCAGTGGTTCGAATCCACTATCCGCCACGCCTCGATAGCTCAGTGGTAGATCACTTCCTTGGTAAGGAAGAGGTCGTGAGTCCGATTCTCACTCGAGGCTCTCTGGCGGGATAGCTCAGCTGGCTAGAGCGTACGACTCATAATCGTAAGGTCAAGAGTTCGAGTCTCTTTCTCGCTACTACAGGTCGGGTGACCGACTACATACACGAACACAAGAGGTGAATCCAATGGCAAGCAAGAGCGCCGACATCCGTCCGGGCATCACGCTGGCATGCACCGTGTGCAAGGAGCGCAACTACATCACGACGAAGAACCGCCGCAACACGCCGGATCGTCTCGAGCTGAAGAAGTTCTGCGCCCGCTGCGGCAAGCAGACCGTCCACCGCGAGACCCGCTGAACGAGTTAAGCTTCCGAGGAACCCGACCGAAAGGTCGGGTTTCTTGTTATTGTGGGCGCTATGACTACATTCGCACAGATCACCACCATGGGCGTGGGCGGGAACATCGACCATTTCCTGGAGCCCATGAACCGGGCGAGCATCATCGAGGAGATCGAGCACGCGGACTCCCACGGCATCCCCGTGTGCGTCATCGGGGGCGGCTCCAACCTGCTGGCGAGCGACGCCGACTTCCATGGGGTGGTGCTGCGTGACGCGCGCCGCCTGATCACCGTGCCCGACGAGGCGTCGCCCGTCGAGAACGACGACCGCACCGTGCACGTCAACGCGCAGGCCGGCTGCAACTGGGACGACCTCGTCGACTTCTGCGTCGAGCGCGGCCTGGAGGGCCTCGAGGGCCTCTCGGGCATTCCCGGCAACGTCGGCGCCAGCGTCGTGCAGAACATCGGCGCGTACGGCCAGGACGGCTCCGGGGCCGTCGAGTCCGTCGAGGTGTGGGACCGCGAGGACCGCCGGACCAAGACGCTGAGCAACGTGGAGATGCAGTTCGGCTACCGCACCAGCCTGCTCAAGACCAGCATGTACAAGGCGCCCGGCGTGCCGAACGAGGAGTACTACCCGTCGCCGCGCTACATCGTGCTGTCCGTGACCTTCGCGCTGGCGCACACCGAGCAGGGCACCGTCAACTACCCGCAGCTTGCGCGCGCCCTGGACGTCAACCTCGGCGACCGCATGCCGATCGCGAAGGTGCGCGACGCCGTGCTGCAGGTGCGCGCCTCCAAGGGCATGCTCGAGGACGCCACCCGCTACCGCCTGCCCGTCATGCAGGCGTGCAAGGACGGCCGCCAGGTCGAGAAGGCCATCGCCGCCCAGCAGAAGTTCGTCAACAGGCACGACGCGAAGGCCGACCTCGTCGACGAGCACATGGAGGCCGCCACCGGCGAGAACGAGGACATCAACCGCCACAGCTGCGGCAGCTTCTTCATGAACCCGATCGTCGACCAGGCCATCGCCGACAAGCTGCCCGACGACGCGCCGAAGTACCCGGCGACGCTGCCCGACGGCTCCACCGGCGTCAAGCTGTCCGCCGCGTGGCTCATCGACCACGCCGGCTTCCACAAGGGCTACGCGCTGAGCGACGACGCGCGCGCCAGCCTGTCCAGCCTGCACACGCTGAGCATCATCAACCGCGGGGGCGCCACCAGCGACGACATCGTCGAGCTCGCCGAGCACATCCGCGACGGCGTGCGCAAGGCGTACGGCGTCGAGCTCATCGCCGAACCCGTCATGGTCGGCCTGTCGTTGGGCAAATGAGCGTCGACTGACGCATAAGCGCATGCGAAGGGCCTCCCTGCGCGCCGTCGACGGCGTGCCGGGAGGCCCTTCGCATGCGTGCGCGAAGCCGGCCGTGTAGGGGATTGCGACGCCGTCGCGCCACCCATCGATCACATTGCGGACGGATGCCGCTGTAGGCGAACATTCTTCGCGCCGCCACGTAGACTTTCCGGTAAGCGGGGCGCCAACGCCCGGTCCCATTGCGGCCGGGAACGCCAAAAGCATCATGAAGCGCCGATGCGAGACCAGAACACCAATCCACGTGGGGCCGAGCCATGCCTTCCGACGCCAGCGCCCACGCACCGAAGGAAGCATCGTGCAGGTATTTCGAACCAAGTCGGTCGAGCAGACCATAGCGGAGACGAACGAAGGGGGTCGTTCGCTCAAGAGGACCCTTGGCTGGTGGGACCTGGCCGTCATGGGCGTGGCCGTCGCCGTGGGCGCCGGCATCTTCTCGGTCGGCGCGCAGGCCGCCGCCTTCCACGCGGGCCCGGCGGTCATCATCAGCTTCATCGTCGCCGGCGTCGTGTGCGGCGCGGCCGTCATGTGCTACGCGGAGTTCGCCTCCATCATGCCCGTGGCCGGCTCGGCGTACACGTTCACGTACGCCACCATCGGCGAGATCATGGCGTGGATCATCGGCTGGGACCTCATCCTGGAGATGGCCATGGCGTCCTCCGTCATCTCCAAGTACTGGGGCGTCTACCTCAACGACTTCATGCGCCTGGTGGGCATCAACTGGAACACCAACATCATGATCGGCTCGTTCCACCTCGACGTGGCGCCCATCATCATCGTCGGCTTCTTCACCGCCCTGCTCGTCATGGGCACCAAGATCGGCGCGCGCGTGGACGGCGCCATGACCATCCTCAAGATTGGCATCGTGCTGTTCGTGGTCGTCGTCGGCTTCTTCTTCATCAAGTCCAGCAACTACACGCCCTTCGTGCCGCCGAGCGAACCCGCCGCGGACGTGGCCAACGCCGCCAGCGAGGGCGTCATGAGCCAGCCGCTGTGGCAGTGGATGACCCACCAGGCGCAGACCGTCTACGGTGTCAACGGCGTGCTGTCCGGCGCGGCCCTCGTGTTCTTCGCGTTCATCGGCTTCGACGTCGTCGCCACCGCCTCCGAGGAGACCAAGAACCCGAAGAAGAACGTGCCGCTCGGCATCGGCGTGGGCATGCTGCTCGTCATCGTCATGTACGTGCTCGTCGCCATCGTCACCACCGGCATGGTCTCCTACAAGCAGCTCGCCAGCGTGCAGAACCCGTCGCTGGCCACCGCCTTCGAGCTCGTCGGCGCCGACTGGGCCGCCAAGATCATCAGCTTCGCCATCGTGCTCGGCCTGGCCACCGTCGTCATGGTCCTGCTGCTGGGCCTGACGCGCGTCGTGTTCGCCATGAGCCGCGACGGCCTGCTGCCGCGCGGCCTGTCCAAGACCGGCAAGCACGGCACGCCCGCGCGCCTGCAGATCGCCCTGGGCGTCATCGTCGCCATCGTCGCCTCCTGCTTCGACGTGAGCATCCTGAGCGACATGGTCAACATCGGCACGCTGTCCGCGTTCACGCTCGTGGCCATCGCCATCCCGATCATGCGCCGCAAGCGCCCCGACCTGCCGCGCTCCTTCAAGATGCCCGGCAACCCGTGGGTGCCGATCCTCGTGGCCCTCGCGAAACTGTGGCTCATGCTCAACCTGAGCGTGCTGACCTGGATCCGCTTCCTCGTGTGGCTAGCCGTCGGCTTCGTCGTCTACTTCGCGTACAGCTACAACCACGCGCGCCTGGGCACCGGCGAACTGGACAAGGAGCTCGCGCGCTTCGACAAGGAGATGCGCGAGCAGGAGGTCGCCGAGACCGCTGCCGAGACGGCCGCCGCCAAGGCCACGGCCGAAGCCAAGGCGAAGGCCCGCGACGAGGCGCGCGCCGAGCGCACGCGCGCCCGGCACAAGGCCGGCGCGGCCGGCGGCGAGCAGGCGCTCGACTAACGCGGCACCGCCCGTCGCGTTCGCGCGCCACGCCGTGTTCGGCTTGAGGGCTACGCTGGAACCAACTAGAATCCAAGGTTCGAGCAAGAACCCCGCGAGCTGGAGGAAAAATGGCATATGTGATCGCGCAGCCGTGCGTGGACGTCAAGGACAAGGCCTGCGTCGACGAATGCCCCGTCGACTGCATCTACGAAGGCAAGCGCTCCCTGTACATCAACCCCAACGAGTGCGTCGACTGCGGCGCCTGCGAGCCCGTCTGCCCCACCGAGGCGATCTTCTACGAGGACGACCTGCCCGAGGAGTGGGAGTGGTACAAGGACGCGGCCGTCGAGTTCTTCGCCGAGGTGGGCGACCTGGGCGGCGCGCAGGCCGCCGGCCCCATCGGCAAGGACCCGCAGCGCGTCGCCGACCTGCCGCCGCAGAACGCTGCCTGACCCATGGGATTCCACCCGTACACCACGCCGTACGACTGGTCGCGCATCGACGCGTACAAGGACACCGCGGCCAGCGTGCCCGGCGGCATGGTGGACCTGTCCGTCGGCTCGCCCGTCGACCCGGTGCCCGAATCGGTGCGCCAGGCGCTGACGTACGCCGCCGACGAGCCCAACGCGCACGGCTACCCAGCGACCATCGGCACCGCGCAGCTGCGCGCCGCCATCACCGAATGGTTCCGCACGTCGCGCGGCGTCGACCTGGAGCGCCTCGGCGCGGGCCTCGTGCCCACCGTCGGCTCCAAGGAGTCCGTCGCGCTCATGGCGAGCCTGCTGCACCTCGGGGAGGGGGACGTCGTCGTCCAGCCGCGCGTGTCGTACCCGACGTACGAGATCGGCACGCAGGTCGCCGGCGCGCGTGTGCTCAAGGTCGACGACGTCGCCGACACCGCCTCCTGGAAGGACGTGCCCGGCGTGCGCGCCGTGTGGGTGAACTCGCCGTGCAACCCGACCGGCGCGGTGCTGACGGCCGCGCAGCTGCACGGCATCGTCGCCGCCGCCCGCGCCATCGGCGCGGTCGTGCTCAGCGACGAATGCTACGCGATGCTCACCTGGGACGGCTCCCACGACTCGCCGTGCATGCTGCTCGACGAGGTGTGCGAGGGAAGCCCGAGCGACGTGCTCGTGCTCTACTCGCTGAGCAAACAGTCGAACATGGCCGGCTACCGTACCGCGCTCATCGCCGGCGACCCCGCGCTCGTGGCCGCGATGACCGCGCTGCGCAAGCAGCTCGGCCTCATCGTGCCCGGCCCCGTGCAGGCGGCGATGGCCGCCGGCCTGCGCGACGTCGTCGCCGTCGGGCGCCAGCGCGAGCGCTACGGCCGCCGCCTCGACGACCTCGTCGGTGCGCTCACCGCCTACGGGTACGACGCGGCCGTCCCCGCGGGCGGCCTGTACGTGTGGGTGCCCGCGAAGTCCGGCGACTGCTGGGCCGACATGGCCGCGCTCGCCAAGCTGGGCATCATCGCCAGCCCGGGCGAGTTCTACGGCGCGCCCGGATACCTGAGGTTCTCCGTGACCGCCACGGACGGCCAGATACGCGACGCCGTCAACCGGCTGCGCGACGCCGCGCGCTGAAGTCGCGCCACCGACGAACAGGGCCCTCCGCACCAGCGGAGGGCCCTGTTCGTGCGGATGGGCGCCGCGCGCGGCTACAGGCCGAGGTGCGCGCTGTCCTTGCCGTATTTTTGGCGGATCGAGTCGAGCGCCTGCTCGGCGTCACGCAGGCGCGTCGCCTTCGTGGTGCCCTGCGGCGCCTCGCTCTCCTCGAGCAGGTCCTCGAGCGTCGGCTGCACGGACGCGGCCGCGCGCTCGGTCAAGGAGCTCACCGACATGCCGGCCAGGCGCACCGGCGTGGGCAGCGCCGCCGCGCCCGGCGCCATCGCGAGCATGCGCCGCAGCAGGTCGAGCGTGACCGGGTAGAGCGCGGCCGCGGAGTCGGTGGGGGAGTCCAGCGTGAGCGACTTCGTCATGTACCTCAGGTCCGGGAAGCGCAGCTTGACGGTGACCGTGCGGCCGAGCAGCCCCTTCCTGCGCAGCGTGCCGGCGACGGTGTCGCAGCAGCCGCGCAGGCGCGCCACCACCTCGTCCGTCGACGTGACGTCGCGCTCGAAGGTGTGCTCGGAGCCGATCGACTTCTTCGGCGTGTACGGGGTCACGACGCGCGCGTCGCGGCCCCACGCGGCCTCGTGCAGGTGCTCGGCGGCCTTCGCCGAGCGCGTGATGCGCACCAGCGTGGCGCGGTCGACGGGCGCGAGCTCGCGCACCGAGCCGATGCCCCTCTCGTTGAGCCGTTTCTCCTGCGCGGGGCCGAGGCCGGGGATGGCGCGCAGGGGCATCATCTGCACGAAGTCGGCGTGCCGGTCGCGCGGGATGAGCAGCATGCCGTCCGGCTTCGCGTTCGTCGACGCCATCTTCGCGATGAGCTTGTTCGCGGCGACGCCCACCGAGCAGGTGATGGCGAAGCGTTCGGCGACCCGCGCGCGCAGCCACGCGCCGATGCGCGTGGGCGAGCTCCACGTGCGCAGCGCCCCGGCGACGTCCATGTAGCATTCGTCGACCGACACCTGCTCGATGCGATCGGTGACCTGGCTGAAGATCTCATGGAAGATGGTGCGCGACACCTGGCGGTAGTAGGCGCCGTCGACGGGCAGGAACGCGCCGTGGGGGCACAGCTGGCGCGCGCGGGCGCTCGGCATGGCGGAGTTGATGCCGTACTTGCGCGCCTCGTAGTTCGCGGCCGACACCACCGAGCGCGGGCCGGTGCCGATGATGACCGGACGGCCCTCCAGCTCGGGGTGGCGCGCGATCTCGAGCGAGGCGAAGAAGGCGTCCATGTCGATGTGCAGCACGGTGCAGCCGGTCTCGTCATGTCCCCAGTCGCGGTTCGCCGCGGCGAGTCGTGGTGCGGTGCTCATGGGGACCATCCTAGTGGAACAGGTGTTCGAACCGAAGGTGCCATCCGTGTTCGCCGCCCGGAGGGGTGGAATCCCTCTGACTGCGCGCAAAGGACACGCGATGCGGCTCATATGAGTTGCCACGGTCCCGAAGGTCTGCTATGCTTGCTCACTGTTGCCCTTGGGGCAACGTGGAGTCATGCCTGAGTGGCCGATAGGGGCACCCTGCTAAGGTGTTAGCCGTGTTTAGCGGCTCGAGGGTTCGAATCCCTCTGACTCCGCCGCCGATCCCCGGTCCTCGCGGCCGGGGATCTTCGTTTTCCGGCGCCGCGGCGTACGGTTTGTCGCGAGTGCGGGGTGCGGGCGGGCGCGCCTGAACATGTTTCGGCGGGATGGTCCAAGGGGTGAGGGTCATCCCGCCGAAACGGTTGGAGAGAGAAACAAAGTTCCAAAGGGTGAAGCAGCGGTACGCCTTTGTCCGCGGCCTCGAGACTTACTGTAACCCTCCGCGGCGACCAAGGCAAATCGATATCGGCGTTTCTTGCAATTCCGTTACAAATCGCGTGCAAATGTCCGGCGATTCGCATCCGAAGCGTGCCGTCAATCGTTATGTCAATCGTTTGACGCGCGGACGTCGTGACTGGAACGCTTGGAACGTGGCCAAATGTTCACTATCCGGACGGTTCGTCATGGGCTGACCTCCACAATTTAAAAACCAATAAAAATGGTGCTCCGGTGTCTCATATCCAGCCGGTTATGTCCGTCGATGTGCAACAGCGGGACAGTTGTGCAACAGCTTCCGGACCATCCCGCGGCCACCCGGCACCGCATCGGCCGCCGGCCCCGGCCGCCGTCGCGGGAGGGCGAAACACGGGCGCGCCGCCGTCGCCCTACAATGGGCACCAGCCAACGCCAGAAGGGGAGCGCCCCGCCGTACACCGTGCGGCGGCAACGGGCCCCGAAGACCATCCATCCGACAGGAGCCGTCGTGACCGCAACCACCGACCCAACAGACGCCGCCCAGCCCACCCCCGAACAGGTCGCCGCCGAGGCGCCCCACGCCATCGAGATCCACCCCGAGCGCACCGACCTGCCGCTGCTCGTCGTGCCGAGCCTCTACCCGGACATGGTCGAACCCCTCGAACAGGCCGCGGCCGCCCTCGACGGCATCGCCCGCGTACGCCTGTACACCGACGCGTGCGACGGCGCGCAGTTCGTGCGCCGCGCCGAGCCCGCGGACGCGCTCATCGTCATCAACGTGCACCTCGACGACGCCATGCTGCGCGCCATCGCCAAGCGCACGCGCGTCATCGCCTTCGGCGGCACCGGCGTCGCCAGCTACGTCGACTTCGCGCTCGCCACAGAGCTGGACGTGCGCGTGTGCAACGTGCGCCACTACGGCGACAACGCCGTCGCCGAGTTCACGTTCGCGCTCATGCTCGAGCTCGCCCGCCACGTCGGTGAGCTCGACCGGCAGGTCCTCGGCGGCGGCTGGGAGGGGCTGCCCGGCGAGGAACTCTCCGGCAAGACGCTCGCCATCGTCGGCCTCGGCGGCATCGGCCGCACCGTCGCGTGCATCGCGAACGCGTTCGGCATGCGCGTGACCGCCTGGGACTCCGGCCGCCATGACGCCGCGTACTACGCGGACCTCGGCGTCACGCCCGTCAAGGACATGCGCGCGCTGTTCGCCGGCGCCGACGTCGTCAGCTTCCACATGCCGCTCAACCCCGCCACGCGCGGCATGGTCACGCTCGCGGACCTCGACGCGATCCGCCCCGGCGCCATGCTCATCAACACGGCGCGCGCGGAGATCATCGCGCCCGGCGCGCTCGTCGAACGCCTGGAGCGCGGGGACATCGCCGCCGGGCTCGACGTCTTCGACGACGAGCCGCTGCTGATGGACAGCCCGCTGCGCACCATGCGCCACGTCGTGCTCACCCCGCACACCGGCTGGCGCGCCGACGGCGCGAACCGCGACCTGCTCGGCCAGTGCGTGCGCGCCGTCGCCTCGTACTTCCAGGGCGGCACGTACAACGTCGTCGTCGACGGCGCGAAGGGCGTCGTCAAATGACGCGCACCGTGCTCGACCCGCCGAGCGAGCCCGCGCACGACGCGTTCGTGGAGAAGAAATCCGAGTTCATCGGCGACGCGTGCCACGTCACGTCGCTCGACGAGGCGCTCGCCTTCGTCGCCGCCGTCCGCGGGGCGCACCCCAAGGCGCGCCACGTGGCGTACGCGGCGCTCGCCACCGGCCCCGACGGCCGGCTCATGGAGCGCATGAGCGACGACGGCGAGCCCAGCGGCACCGCCGGCAAGCCGATCCTCGACGTGCTGCGCGCCAACGACCTGACGGACACGGCCGTCGCCGTCACCCGCTACTTCGGCGGCATCCTGCTCGGCTCCGGTGGCCTGATCCGCGCGTACTCGACGGGCGCGTCGCTCGCCGTCAAGGCGGCGCGCGTCGCCGAGCTCGTCGCCTGCCGCCGCTACGACGTGACGCTCGACTACCCGCAGGTGGGCACCTTCGCCAACCTGCTCGCCGGCGTCGGCGGCGAGCAGGAGTCGGCCGACTACACCGACCGCGTGCGCGTGCGCGCCGTCGTGCCGATGGACGCGTGCGCGCGCTTCGAGACGCGCGTCACCGAGGCGTTCAACGCGGCCGTGGTGCCCGAGCCCGGCGACCAGCTGCTGCGCGCGGTGGGGTAGAATGGCCGCGTTTGCCACCCACTTTTCCGAAGGACGAGCATGAGCGACGAGAGCACCCAGGAACCCATCGACGACGCCGCGCAGGCGGCCGCGGCGGCCACGGACGCCGCGCCGGCCGCGCACGAGGTGCCGGCCGCCTCCCCGGACGACGACGAGCTGCCCGAGGGCTTCGAGCCGCTGACGGTCACGTACGAGCGGCTGCGCCACTCGACCGACGCCGGCGAACTGCACGACTTCGCGCGCACGCCGCTGCCGGACCGCGCCGAGCAGGCGGCGTTCTCGCGCGCCACGGCACTGCTCGAGGCCGTCGCCGGCAACCTGTCCACGCCGGTCGAGGACCGCGTGTTCCTGGCGAGCACGATGCCGTTCCCGAACGTGCTCGTCAAGCTCTCCCAGGACCCCGAGCCGAGCGTGCGCCGGGCGGTGGCCGCGAACACCGACGACAAGAACTGGCTGGTGGGGCGCCTGACCAAGGACCCGGTGCCCGAGGTGCGCGACGAGGCGCTGCGCAACAAGCGCACGAGCTGGAAGATGCGGCTGGAGGGCGCGCAGAATAGTGACGTCGATGCCGAGACGCTCGATTTTCTCGCTCAGCTTGGCGTGGAACTCGAGCCGGACGCGCCGGCCGTGCTCGCCTCGATGGTGCGCCGTGGCGTGGCCCTCAACCCCAACGCCTCCGCCGAGACCGTGCAACGCTTGGCGCAGGACGCGAGCGCCGAGGTCGCGCACGCGGCCCGGAGGCGTCTGGCAAACGCGTGACTTCTGTGCAAATACGACCATGACAACGTGGTCATCTCGGTGTTTTGCGGGCCGGAAGTGACTTACACTATGGAGTTATGACAGAGCAACACGAAGAAAGCGCCGAGCGACTGGCCCGACCGCTCATCCGCCTCGCGCAGACGGTGGGCGTGGCGACCAGCTACACCGGCTTGTCCCATGACTTCCACGAGATCTCCGACGAGGTGCTCGTGGCCATCCTCGCCGCACTGGGCATCGACGCCTCGAGCGACGAGGCCGTCCAGGCCTCCCTGAAGAAGGTGGAGCAGGACAACCTCCTGCGCCTAATCGAACCGACCGTCCTGCACGTGCAGGGCGAGGAGACCCACCTGACGCTGCACACCGCCGTCACCGACGTGCCCGAGGTCACCCTGACCCTCGAGGACGGCAGCACCTACGGCGGCCAGCTCGTCATCAACCCGCTGCCGGAGGTCAAGCCCCACGAGGCCAACGGCATGTTCATCTCCGAGATGCAGCTGGTCATCCCGGACGACATCCCCGTCGGCTACCACACGCTGCACGTCGTCTCGGGCGAGCGCCAGCAGGACGCCACCCTCATCTCCGCGCCGCAGCGCATCCAGATGCTGCCGTCCATGGACGACAAGGCCCTGTGGGGCTGGATGGCGCAGCTCTACTCCATCCGTTCCGCGGACTCCTGGGGCGTGGGCGACTTCTCCGACCTGCGCGAGCTGCTGACCAACGGCAAGCGCTACACGAACGCGGACTTCGTGCTCGTCAACCCCCTGCACGCCGCCGAGCCGGTCGACCCGCTGACCCCGTCGCCGTACCTGCCGGTGTCGCGCCGCTTCGTCAACTTCACGTACATCCGCCCCGAGGACGTGCCGGAGTACAACACGCTGCAGCCCGAGGACCAGGCCAAGGTCAAGGAGCTGCGCGGCAAGGTCGAGGCGTTCAACGCGGACCCGCAGCTCATCGACCGCGACGCCATGTGGCTGGAGAAGAAGCCGGCCCTGCGCATCATCTTCGACGCCGGCCTGAGCCCGGAGCGCCAGAAGGAGTTCGACGCGTACAAGGAGCAGTGCGGCGAGGACCTCGAGGCCTACGCCACCTGGTGCCTGTGCTACCAGTGCTGGGGCGCGCCGGAGCCGGACCCGGACAACTGGGAGGTCAAGTACACGAAGGACTCCCCGGAGGTCGCCCAGCTGCGCGAGCAGTACAAGCTCGACCTGGAGTTCTACCGCTGGCTCGAGTGGACCGCCGTCCAGCAGATGCACGCCGCCCAGCAGGCCGCGAAGACCGCGGGCATGCAGATCGGCATCATGTCCGACATGGCCGTGGGCGTGCACCCGCAGGGCTCGGAGGTCTGGTGGAACCCGGAGCGCTTCGCCAAGGGCGCGACCGTGGGCGCCCCGCCGGACATGTTCAACCAGCTCGGCCAGAACTGGAGCCAGCCGCCGCTGAGCCCGCTGGCCCTCAAGGAGACCGGCTACAAGTCGTACCGCGAGATGGTGCGCGGCATGTTCGACAACGCGGGCGCCGTGCGCATCGACCACATCCTGGGCCTGTTCCGCCTGTGGTGGATCCCGGAGGGCCATCCGGCCGCCGACGGCACCTACGTGTACTACGACCACAACGTCATGCTCGGCATCCTGGCCATCGAGGCCTCGCGCGTCAACGGCATCGTCGTGGGCGAGGACCTCGGCGTCGTGCCGTCCTACGTCCAGCAGTCCCTCGGCTCGCACGGCATCCTCGGCTGCGCCGTGGAGTGGTTCGAGCAGATGGACGGCGTGTTCACGCCGCCGCGCAACTGGCGTCCGTACGCGCTGGCCTCGGTCAACACGCACGACATGCCGCCGGCCGCCGGCTACCTGCAGTACGAGCACGTCAAGGTCCGCGAGGAGCTCGGCCTGCTCGAGGAGGGCGCCGACGCGTTCAAGGAGAACGCGAAGGCCGAGCACCAGGCCATGCTGCAGATGCTCGTCGACGAGGGCTACCTCGACGCCTCGCTCCTGGAGAACGAGACCGAGCACGAGGACCTCATCGTCGAGGCGCTGTACCGCGGCCTCAAGGGCTCGCCGTGCAAGCTGCTCGCCGCCTCCCTCGTGGACGCGGTCGGCGAGACGCGCACGCAGAACCAGCCGGGCACCAACAACGAGTACCCGAACTGGCGCATCCCGCTGGCGGACTCCAAGGGCAACGCCGTCATGCTCGAGGACCTCTTCCAGGAGGACCTGCTGCAGCGCATCACCCAGATCATGAACGCCTGAGCGTCCCGGTCTCTCCGCCGGAGGG
>JAXJQE010000116.1:0-3297 GCA_036311305.1 Bifidobacterium sp. | reverse complement strand
GTGGGGAGGGGGGCGCCCTTGTTCCGCTTGGAGGGGAAGGCGTCAGGCCTTGGCGGGCATCATGCGCAGGAAGACCTTGCGGATCTCCGAGGCGACGAGCACGAAGACGGACAGGCCGAGGCACTCGAGCCACGCCATCGCGGGCAGCGGGCAGGTGCCGAACGCGGTGTTCAGGAACGGCACGTAGATCACCAGGAGCTGCAGGACGATGGACAGGCCGATCGCGCCCCACAGCCACTTGTTGGAGAACAGGCCCACGAAGGCGCTCTGCAGGTGGCTACGGGAGGCCAGCGCGTTGAACAGCTGGGCGAACACGAGGATGGTGAAGCCCATGGTGCGCGCCTCGACCATCTGCATGTCGTGGCCGGCCTCGATCGAGCGGTCGGTGAACAGGCCGCCGGACAGGTGCATGTCCATGCCGATCAGCGTGACGATGGCCATGATGATGCCGATGTAGATCACGTCGCTCCACATCGCGCCGTCGATGACGCGGTCGGTGAGCTTGCGCGGCTTGCGGTCCATGACGTCCTCGGTCATCGGGTCGACGCCCATGGCCAGGGCCGGCGCGGCGTCGGTCAGCAGGTTGATCCACAGCAGCTGCGTGGCGAGCAGCGGGACGGTGACGCCCACGGTGCTCGGGTCCTTGATGCCGAGGAAGCCGGCGAACACGACGCCGAAGAACCCGGTGAAGACCTCGCCCATGTTCGAGCTGAGCAGGTAGCGCAGGAACTTGCGGATGTTGTCGAAGATGCCGCGGCCCTCGCGCACGGCGGCGACGAGGGTGCTGAAGTTGTCGTCGGCGAGGATCATCTTCGCGGACTGCTTGGTGACCTCGGTGCCGGTGATGCCCATGGCGACGCCGATGTCGGCGGCCTTGACGGCGGGGGCGTCGTTGACGCCGTCGCCGGTCATGGCGGCGATGTTGCCCTGGCGCTGCAGGGACTCGACGATCTTGAGCTTGTGCTCCGGGGCGACGCGCGCGTAGACGGAGACCTTGGAGGTGGTCTCGTCGAGCTGCTTGTCGTCCATGGAGTCGAGCTGCTCGCCGGTGACGGCCTGGCCGTCCTTGGCGATGATGCCCAGGTCGGAGGCGATGCGGGCGGCGGTCAGCGGGTGGTCGCCGGTGATCATCACGGTGCGGATGCCGGCGCGCTTGGCCTCGGCCACCGCGTCGCGGACCTCCACGCGCGGCGGGTCGATGATGCCGACCATGCCGTTCCAGATGAGGTTCGTCTCGATGGCCTCCGACTGCTCGGAGATGTCCGAGACCTGGCCGGCGGAGTTCGTGCGGATGCCCGGCACGTCCGCGATGGACGTGGTCTCGAGCGGACGGTACGCCTGGCCCAGCGTGCGGTACGCCTCGCGGGACAGCTTCTCGACGGTCGCGAGGATGTCCTGGCGGTCGCCGTCGGTGAGCTTGCGGATGGCGCCGTTGACGCTGATGCGGTCGCAGTAGCTCAGCAGCACGTCCGGCGCGCCCTTCGCGAAGACGGTCAGCTTGCCGGAGTCGGTGGTGTTGGAGGCGATGACGGACATGCGCTTGCGCTCCGAGGTGAACGGGATCTCCGCGACGCGCTTGAAGTGCTCGTACTGCTTGTCCGCGTGCGTCTTGCGCGCGGCCACGACGAGCGAGACCTCGGTCGGGTCGCCGACGATCTCCCAGCTGCCCGGCTTGTCGCCGGGGCGCAGCTCGCCGTCGTTGGCCAGGGTGCCGGCGCCGAGCGTGGCGATGACCTCCTGGTGGACGTTGTCCGGGACGGCCTGGCCGTCGATGGCGACCATGTCGCCCTCCGGCGAGTAGCCGGTACCGGTGAGCTCGACCTCGCCGGACGGGACGACGACGCGCTCGACGGTCATCTCGTTGCGGGTCAGCGTGCCGGTCTTGTCGGAGCAGATCACGGAGGCGGAGCCCAGCGTCTCCACCGAGTGCAGCTTCTTGACGATCGCGTGGTGCTGCGCCATGCGCTGCACGCCGAGCGCGAGCACGACGGTCAGGATGGCGGCGAGGCCCTCGGGCACGGCCGCGACGGCCAGCGAGACGGCCAGCAGCAGGGAGTCGATGATGTCCTGCGCGGAGTGGAAGCCCTCGAGCAGCCACAGCGCGATGAGCACGACCACGGCGATCGCGCACACGGCGATGCCGAGGATCTTGGAGACGCGGTTCATCTCCTTCTGCAGCGGGGTGTCCTCGTCCTCGGTGTTCTGCAGCAGGTCGGCGATCTTGCCGACCTGCGTGTTCATGCCGGTGCCGGTGACGACGGCGCGGCCGGTGCCCTGCGTGACGGAGGTGCCGTTGAAGACCATGTTGGAGCGGTCGCCCAGCGCCTTGGCGGTCTCGAGCGTCTCGGGCTTTTTGCTCACGGGCACGGACTCGCCGGTCAGGCTCGCCTCGGCGATGCGCAGGCTCGCGGCGGCGATCAGTCGGCCGTCGGCGGCCACGGTGTCGCCCTCGCCGAGCACGAGGATGTCACCGGGGACGATGTCCGTGGTGGCGATGCGCTCGACGCGGCCGTTGCGCAGCACGTTCGACGTCGGCGCGGTCATCTCCGAAAGGGCGTTGACGGCCTCCTCGGCGCGCGCCTCCTGCACGTAGCCCAGGATGGCGTTGACGATCAGGATCAGCACGATGACGATGGCGTCGAACGGCAGCGCCTCGCCGGCCTCGCCGTGGGCCTTCTCGATGAACCACGCGATCAGCGAGATCACAGTGGCGGCGAGCAGCAGGTAGACCAGCGGGTCCTCGAACTGCTGCAGGAACTTCTTCCACTTGGGAACGGGCGGGGCGCTGGCGAGCTCGTTGGGGCCGAACTTGGCCAGGCGGCGCTTGGCCTCCTCGGTCGACAGACCGGTCTTCGGGTCGACGTTCAGGAGCTGGGCGACCTTGTCGCCGTCGGTCAACGACGGGTCGACGTCGCGCAGCAGCGCCTCCTGGGCCTTCACCTCCTGGGATTCCTCGGCATTCGCCGGTTCCACGTGGGGTTCGCGGGAAAGGGCGGATGGATCTATGATGCGATCATCCATGTTCTGTTATCTCCTCGGTCAGCCGCGGAGTAGTCAGTCCGTCACGCGGATCATGGGCACCTTGCCGGGGCGTCCGCTGACATGACTGCGCGGATATGTTTTCCTGGACCGGCCTGCTTGTGGGCGTGGCCGGCCACATACGGCCCCCATTATGGCATAGCGTTCACATTCCGGTCGCTGTCTTGAACCGTGCGCACAAAACCCGCACATTTCACGCACGTGTGGTGTAGGCGTCCGGTGGCGCGGTGCGCGGTCGTCGCCGTCGACGGCGACGAC
>JAXJQE010000115.1:0-27591 GCA_036311305.1 Bifidobacterium sp. | reverse complement strand
GGCGATGGCCTCGACGGCCGGCGCGGTGCGCGGGGCGTGCGGGGCGTGCGCGGGGAGGGCGTCGATGTCCTCGAAGTCGTCGAGCGGGGAATGGACGTGGCCGTGCTGGGCGGCATGCTGAGGATGGGCGTGCGACTCCACGTGCCGCACCTGCCCGCGATGCCCAGGACGCATCGGCTCACCTGCTTCTGTTGTGGTGTGCACCTGGTTTTTTTAGTGTGCACCTAGTTACTTACGCGTTCCATCCTAATTCGGTGGCCTGAAGAACAACATCCCGCAAGTGTGTGGACTTGCGGGATGTTCGCTGGGATTTCGCTGTGAGCGGCGCGGGTGTCATGTGCGCCCGCTCACTCGCCGTGGGCGAGGGCGCGGAACTGGTCGGGCTCGATGACCTTCTTGTGCTCGCGGCCCTCCTTGGCGCCCTCGGCGCGCTCGTACGCGTCGATGCGCTTCCAGCCGGCGAAGTCGATCGGCTTGACGCCGCGGCTCTCCAGCAGGCGGTCGATGGACTCCGGGTCGCGGTCGGGCGCCAGGCGCGCACGTTCCTTGTTCGCGGCGAGGTCCTCGAGCATGGCGGTGACGATCATCAGCGCGTCGGACTTCGTCGAGCCGATCAGGCCGACGGGGCCGCGCTTGGCCCAGCCGGTGGCGTACAGGCGCTCGCGCACCTCGCCGTCGGCCGCCTCAACGGTGATGCGGCCGTCGCCGTTCGCGTTGGCCAGGTGGGCGCCCTTGTCGTCATAGGCGATGCCCGGCACGCTCTCCGGCTGGTAGCCGATGGCGTGGTAGACGGCCTGCACGGGGTAGTCGGTGAACTCGCCGGTGCGCGTCATCTTGCCGTGCGCGTCGGTCTCGGTGCGCTCGACGCGGATGGCGACGACCTTGCCGTCCTCGCCGAGGATCTCGGTGGGCGCGGAGTTGAAGTGGATGTAGTACTTGCGGTCGGCGGGGTTGCCCTCGAAATCGACGTCGCCGTCGTCCTCCATGTCCAGCGCCATGTCCTGGATCGCGTACAGCTCCTCGACCATCTGGCGGGTGAGCTTGTCCTTGCCGGCCTCCTCGACGGTCTCGTCGTCGAGGTCGAAGTCGTCCTCGTTGATGATGAGCTGCACGCCGGGCAGCTTCTCCATCTCGCGCAGCTCCTGCACGCTGAACTTCGCCTGCGCGACGCCGCGGCGGATGAACAGGTGCAGGACCTTCGCCTTGTTGCGCTTGATGCCCTCGTACACGTTGTCCGGGATGTCCGTCTTCGCCTTGAGGTCGTTGGCGTTGCGCATGAGCTCGCGCGCGACGTCCATGGCCACGTTGCCGCCGCCGATGACGGCGACGGACTCCGCGTCGAGCGGCCACTCGCGCGCGCCGGTGGGGTAGCCGTCGTACCACTCGACGAACTTCGCGGCGCCGTACACGCCGTCGAGGTCCGCGCCGGGGATGCGCAGCGGCTTGTCCTTGACGGCGCCGGTCGCGAAGAGGACCGCGTCGTAGCGCTCGAGCAGGTCGTCGAGCGTGACGTCCTTGCCGAACTCCACGTCGCAGTACAGGTGGATGTCCGGGTTGTCGAGCGTCTTCTCCAGCGCGGAGGAGATGAACTTGATGGACGGGTGGTCCGGGGCGACTCCGTAGCGCACCAGGCCGAAGGGCACGGGGAGGCGCTCGAAGAGGTCGATGCGCGCGTCGGTGCCCAGGCCGAGCTCCTCGCCGAGCTTGTTGAGCTGGCGCAGGAAGATGTCGGAGGAGTAGACGCCCGCCGGGCCGGCGCCGATCACTGCAATGCGGAGTTGGGAATCATCAGTCATGCCCAACAGCGTACCCCAGCCGGTGGGATTGGGGAAGAGGTGCGGGCGGCGGACGCACAGTGGTGGCGGCGCGGGTGCGGCGGTGCGGTGCGGGCGGACGCGGGGGTGAACGGCCGCTGGACGGTGGGCGGGGATGTGGTATGCTGGCTGCTTGTGGCCGGTGACGGTCGCCTGCGGATGTAGTTCATCGGTAGAACGAAAGCTTCCCAAGCTTTAAAGGCGGGTTCGACTCCCGTCATCCGCTCCACGGCGAATATGGCGAAAACCGCTGGAATCCCAAGGATCCCAGCGGTTTTCGCGTATCGGGGCGGAGTCCCTGCGGCTCCGTTTTGGCTCTGTTTTGGCTCTGTGTTCCGTGCGGATACCGTACAAACTCCGTGCAAAACCCCTACTGCACCCTTACTGCCGCAGCTCGGCCATGATCTTGCGCTCGTTGTAGAACGCGAAGATCACGCCGCCGATGCCGCACAGGATCGCGGCGGCGAAGGCGGCCATGCGGTAGCCGGTGCCCTGCGCCATGCCGATCGTCGAGAGTCCCGTGAACACGAGCATCGAGACCGACTGGCCCATCTTCATCGTGAACGTGCGCGCCGCGTAGAACATGCCCTGGCGGTCCTGGCCGGTCATGTTCGACGACGCGTCCGCGATGTTCGCGACGATCGTCTGCGGCAGGATGCCGAACGCCGCCATCGGGATCGCGCACACGATCGCCAGCACCAGCCCCTGCGCCATCGCCGGGATGCCGGAGAACGCCGCCGAGCCGAGGCCGCCGGCGTACGCGAACATCAGCGTGAAGATGACGAACGCCGCCAGCAGCAGCCGCTTCTTGCCGATCTTCTGCGCGACGACGTTGACGGGCATGTAGAAGACGACGGACACGGCGGTCATCGTCACGAAGTAGATCGTCGTCGTGGTCTCCGGCAGGTGCAGCAGCGAGGTCACGAAGAACGGCAGGCCCGTCTGGAACGTCGTGATCGCGATCCAGTACACGAGGTCGGAGCACACGAACTTGACGAACTCGCGGTTGCGGAACGTCTCCTTGAGCGACTGCCACGTCGACTCCTCGGTCGGTTTCGACTCCACGTACTCCTTCTCCGGGATCGTCAAGGGCGGGACGAGCATGCACAGGAACGCGATGACCGCGAAGATCGTGAACGTCAGCCGGATCGCCGGCACGCGGCCCATCGACCCCTCGAACGCGCCCCACACCACCGGCGCGACGTACGCGATGGCCGTGCCGAACACCCAGGTGAAGGAAATCGCCGTCGAGATCGACAGCTGCTGTTTCGCGGTGTGCCCGAGCTCCGCGATGAGCGCGTTGTACGGCGTGCAGTAGCACGACAGCGCCACGTACCACGCGACGACGGTGAGCAGCAGGAACGCCGCGTTCACCCAGCTCGTGCCGTTGACCGGGCTCCAGAAGACGAGCAGCGTGATCGCCGACAGCGGCAGCGCGGCCCACTTGAGGAACGGCATGCGACGGCCGCCCTTCGCCTTGCTGCGGTCGGACAGGCCGGCGACGGTCGGGTCGACGAACGCGTCCGCCAGGCGCGCCACCGCGGTGATGCCGCCGACGACGGTGATGATGCCCAGGATCACGAGCCCCTGCGGCACGAACACGGTCTGCCCCTGCGAGATGGCCTCGTTGTCCGGCTGGTAGAAGTACACGAGCCAGTTCGTGACAATGCCGCTGAGCAACGCCCAGCCGAACTGCCCGACGGCGAAGCACCACATCTTCGACGTGGGCAGGTCGCGGACCTTGCGCGCGGGCGGCGCGGACGGTGCGGATTGCGCGGGCGGCTGTGCGGGCGCGGTTGATGCAGTGCTCATCGCTCTTCCTCTCTGCTCTTTGCGACGCTGCAAATCGATAGGTTCCATTGAACACCCGCGCGTCGCCCTGCGCACGCGTTATGTCCCCCGCGGTGTCGCGTGCGAGCCCGGCTCGTGGTCGCCATGCCGTCGTGCGCATTGTGCGCTGCGGCGAGCGGAGCGTGCGGGCGGCCGCGCACGGCTACGCTCGGCGGTATGTGTGCGCATTATGTGGGATTGACCGACGAGCGCGTCCGGCTCGTCATCAGTGAGCTGACCGGCGGGTCCGTCGAGGACCTGCGCGCGGCGGATCCGTGGGAACAGGCCGAGTTGGACCTGCCGGATTCCGGCGGCGAGGAGCCGCGCGTCGACGTCTTCCCCAAGGCGGTCACGCCGGTCATCGCCGCCGAGTTCGACACCGCCGTCGGGGTGCCGGAGCTCGCGCCGGGCACGCTCGCGCCAATGGAGCTGTCGTGGGGATTCACGCCGCAGTGGACGAGCGACGTCGTGTTCAACACGCGCATCGAGAGCGCCGACAAGCCGATGTGGCGCGCGCCGATGGAGCACGGGCGGTGCCTGGTCGCCGCGCGCCGTTTCTACGAGGCGAGCGGCACCGAGATGACGGTCAGCGCGCGCACCGGGCGGCCGATCAAGCAGCAGTACGTGTTCAGTGAGCCGGGCGTCGACGTCATGCTCATCGGCGCGGTGCGCCGGGGCGGCGAGTTCTCGCTGGTCACGACGCGTGCGAACGCCGACATGGCGCCCGTGCACCCGCGCATGCCCCTGATCGTGCGCCCCGGTGAGGTCGACTTGTGGTTCGGGCCCGATTACCGCGCCCTCGCCGACCGCTCCGATATCCGTCTGGACGCCGTCAAGGCGCGGTAGGCCCCGAGACCGTATTCGGAGAGTCGCCCAGAAGGGGTGCCGCGTGGTATGTTCGCGGACGGCCTTGCTTCAAAACGTTGGAATTCCGCCATTCTTGCCGATGGTGGGATTTGGTCGTACCACCGCTTGCCCCTCTTGGGCGACTCTCCGAATACGCTCTCACGTCCAACGGCGCCGGAGGGCGCCACTGAGGGGCCTTGCGCGGGGGGATTCGGAGGGTGGTGCCGGAGCCGTCCGCCATGGTGTGAGGGGCCTGCGCGGGGTGATCACTTCAGCTTGGCGTACTCGGCTTCGTCGACGGACTCGAGCCACTCGTTGCTGGTGTCCTCGCCGGGGACGGTGACGGCGATGTGGGAGAACCAGCTGTTCGGGGCGGCGCCGTGCCAGTGCTTGGTGTTGGCGGGGATGTTGACGACGGTGCCCGGGGTCATCTCGATGGGCTCCTGGCCCCAGATCTGCGCGTAGCCGCGGCCGCCGACGCAGATGAGGATCTGGCCGCCGTCCTTGCTCGCGTGGTGCACGTGCCAGTGGTTGATGCAGCCGGGCTCGAAGGTCACGTTCGACATCGGTACCTGCTCGGTGCAGATGGGCGCCAGCCAGCTGCGGCCGGTGAAGCACTGCGCGTACGCGTCGTTGGGCTCGCCGACCGGGAACATCAGCGACTCGGCGTACTCCGCCGGGACGCCCTCGGGAACGGTGCGTGTGGTCTGGGTTTCATTGGTGGTGGTTTCGTTGCGTTCGCTCATGACGGCTCCTTCATCCATGTCGTCCATGCTTATTCATTGGTGCATGTTCATTGGTGCATGGCCCAGTATGTCGCGGAACGTTCCATGCAACAAATACCCCAATGAACCCACTGGCATGCGTCGGGCGCATGGAATGGAGGGTGCCCCACACTCCGGAGGCGCGACCGCGATGCATTGCACGCCCAAGGCTGCAACATGTATCGCCTGTAGGGGAGATATTCGTCAGGGGATGGGTTGGCCGTGATGCATTGGCGCTTTTACCATGCAACATGTGTCGTCTGAAGGGAGGGTCTTCGTCAGGGGATGGGTTGGCGTGATGCATTGTGGGCTTAACCGTGCAACATGTGTCACCGATAGGGGATGTATTCGTCGCGTAACAGGCGGATGGCGATGCATGTATGGTGTTGGCGCGCAACATGTTTTACGCCTATGGGACTTATGCATCGCCGGAAGGGCTTAGGACGATGCAATTGGTGCCGCGGAGCCACTTATTCATCGTCCGAAGGCCTTACCGCGATGAATGCCTTCCGCGGAGGGATGGTTTGCATCGTGCCAAGCGGTTTCGGTGATGAATATGGTCGTTACCCGTGCAACATGCATCGCGCGTGGGAAGGGAATGCATCATTTTGGAGGGAGATGCATCATTCTGATGGTTTCCCCTGATGATTTTGCCTCTATGGCCTTTGGCCCATGGCCTTTGCTCCATTGCCTTTGGTCCATGGCCTTTGGTCCATCGCCTTTGTGCCTTTGGCCGTGCCGCCGGAGGTGGGAGGAAAAGAAATGGGCGGTCCCAGTAGAGCTGCGGATTGACCGTGTACGTGGTGCCGGAGGTGGTAGGAAAAGAAATAGGCGGTAGCGATCGCCAGGGCGATTACTGGCCGTACCAGGAGTCGCGCGAGACCTGCTCGATCCGTTCCCGGAGGAGGCCAGGGCGATCACTGGCCGTCCCAGGAGGCCTGGGAGAGGTCCACATGGTCGGGGTCCTTGAAGGGGACCCCCTCGTCCTCGAGGAGGTCCCGTTGCTCGGGCCATCCCGGCGCCAGGCGTCCCTCATGGTTGACGACGCGGTGGCAGGGGTAGTCGCCGTAGTGGCGTGACCGCGACAGCACGCGCCCCACCAGGCGCGCGTTGCGCTCGCGCCCGACGAGCCGGGCGATGGTCCCGTACGTGGTCACCTTGCCTTCGGGGATCTCCTCCACGACGGAAAGGATCTCGTAGGCAAGGTCATCGTTCAAGGTCTGTCCCATGCGCACCATGGTAGGACCAACACACCGGTGATCATCCCCGCGGCCTCGTCGTCTGTCCCATGCGCACCATGGTGGGACGCGCTCGTCATTGAGCGCGTCCCCACCCCACCGGGGTCATGGCCGTACGGAGATAGGACGTAGGACATAGGACGCAGCCGCGACCGGGGTCAGGCGAGGGCCGCGACCTGGGCGGAGACGCGCAGCTCCAGCTGGAGCAGGTCGCGCTTCATGCCGACGCCGTAGGCGTAGCCCACCAGGTCGCCGCCGGAGCCGACCACGCGGTGGCACGGCACGATGATCGGCAGCGGGTTGCGGTTGTTCGCGGACCCCACGGCGCGCACGGCCTTGGGGCGCCCGACGGCCTCGGCGATCTGCCCGTACGTGCGCGTCTCGCCGTACGGGATGTCCATGAGCGCCTGCCAGACCTGGCGCTGGAACGGCGTGCCCGTGGTGAAGGCCATCGGCACGTCGAGCTCGGTGATCAGGCCCTGGAAGTACGCCTCGACCTGGGCGAAGACGCCGTCGGTGAACTCGGTGCGCTCGCCCATGCCCGACGCCTCGACGTCGGCCTGGGTCTCGATGCGCAGGCGCGTGAGCGCCCCGTCCTGCCAGTCCAGGCGCATCGGTCCGTACTGGCTCTCGTAAATGGCGAATCCCTGCATGATGGTTCCTTCTCTTCGGCGCACCGATGGTCGCTCGGTGCGGGTGCGTCTCGCGTGTCTGTTGTGCCCACCCGCTGCGTCGTTGTCGGCGGGCGCGGCCCGGGACCCCTGCCCGTGCCGACTGACCTCGATTGTATAGACGCGCCACCGCCGTGTCCCGCGCACGCCGCGCACCTGCGCGAATCCCGCACAACTGACCCCCGAAAACCCTTGGAATTCCACCATTCGGAACGCTCGGTCCCGGAAACGACCATAAACAGCGGTGGGGATGGTCGATTCCCGAACCGACCATCCCCACCGGGACGTTCTATGACCGCGGCGTCAGCCGGCGTGCGCGATGCACAGCAGCGGCAGCGCGAAGACGGTGCAGAAGGCGCACAGGACCGTCACGATGGTGACGACCGGCCTGGCGACCGCGCGCCAGCCGCCGACGCGGCCGGCGTTCGCGGGCCGGCGCGACATGACCGCCGCCGCGATCCAGCACGCCCAGCCGAGCACGCTGCCGACGACGATGGCGGCGATCGGACCGGCGCCGCCGCGCAGCCAATCGTTGATGGCGGTGTTGGCGGGGGAGTCGACCATCGTCAGCAGCAGCGGCGCCAGCAGCACATACCCGACGACGAGCAGCGCGACGACCCACCGTCCGCGGTTCGCGCCGCGCTCCTTGACGTTGCCGTAGCGGTCGAACCGCTCGGTGCTCTTCTGCTTCTCGCTGGCCATATGCCACCTCCCGATCTCGAGCTCCGAGTCTATAGGCCGCCTTCCTGGCTACGCAACCGTATTGTCCCGATAGGGAACGCGGCGCGCGATGTCGGCGCCGTGTGGCCCGCGCTACGCGAGCTCGTCCTCCTGGAGCTTCTCGAGCTGCTGGACGTGCGCGAGGTCCTCCTTGACGCGCTGCGGCTGCGACGCCATCGGGAAGTTGTCCTCGTCCTCGACGCCGTCGAGGCCGGTGTCCGGCTTGAGCTCGGCGAACATCGCGGCGATCTGCGCGTCCGTCTGCGCGTCGCCCTTGGTGGCGACGAGCTCGAGCGTCTTGCGCTCGGCCGACTCGTCGCCGAGCGCGTCGACGAGCACCTGCGCGATCTGCGCGCGCGAGACGGCGCCATCGGCGGCCGTCCCGCTGCGCTTGCGGTCGCCCTGCTCGAACACGAGGTGGTGCTCGTCGGTCGCGTTCATGTCGAACCAGCCGGGGCGCACGATCGTGTACGGGTCGCCGCTGGCGCGCACGAGCCGCTCGGCGCGGCGCTTCCAGTCGTGCGCCTGCGTGGCCTGGTTGTACTCGCCGTCCATGTTCGTCACGCCGATCGCGGTCATGAGCACGAGCCGCAGCGGCCGGCCGTCGAGCGCCTCGAGCGCCAGGCACACGCCGCCGTAGTCGACGGCCTCGGTGACCTTCGGGCCGCCGTGCACGCCCTGCGTGAACACGATGCCGTCGATGCCGTCGACGGCGTGGCGCATCGACTCGAAGTCGGTGACGTCGCCCTTGACGACCTCGACGTCCGGCGCGAAGTGCGCGCGCGACGGGTCGCGCGTGAACACGCGCGCCGCGTACCCCTGGCGGCGCGCCTCCTCGACGGCGTACTGGCCGACGCTGCCGGTCCCTCCGATGAACAGCACATGTGTTGGTTTCATGTGAAACATCTCCTTCTGGCCCGGGCGACCGCGCGGCCGCCGCGCGGCGCGCGGAACGCCCATCATTCCCTTCCCAGTTCTACCGGCCGGCGGCGCCGCGCGGGCGAACACGCTGTAGGCGCATATCCCGCCGCACGCACGCGCGCGTGATAATGGGGGCATGACCATTGCAACTCCAGAACGGTACGCACAGATGCTCGACGCCGCGCGCAAGGGCGGCTACGCCTTCCCGGCGATCAACGTGACCAGCTCGCAGACGCTCAACGCGGCGCTGCAGGGCCTGGCCGACACTCAGTCGGACGGCATCATCCAGGTCTCCGTCGGCGGCGCCTCCTACTTCTCCGGCCAGCGCGTGCAGGACCGCGTCACCGGTTCGCTCGCGTTCGCCGCGTTCGCGCACGAGGTCGCCAGGAAGTACCCCGACATCACGGTCGCGCTGCACACCGACCACTGCGCCAAGTAGTACCTCGACTCCTGGGTGCGCCCGCTGCTGGACATCGAGATCGACGAGGTCAGGCACGGCCGCGAGCCGATGTTCCAGTCGCACATGTGGGACGGCTCGACGGTGCCGCTCAAGGAGAACATCGAGATCGCCGAGGAGCTGCTGGCGAAATCCAAGCAGGCGCACACGGTCCTCGAGATCGAGATCGGCGCGGTCGGCGGCGAGGAGGACGGCCACCGCGCGGAGATCAACGAGAAGCTGTACTCGACGGTCGAGGACGGCATCGCCGTCGCGCGCGCCCTGGGCCTGGGGGAGAAGGGCAGGTACATGGCCGCGTTCACGTTCGGCAACGTGCACGGCGCGTACAAGCCGGGCGTCGTCAAGCTGCGCCCGTCGCTGCTCAAGGACATCCAGCACGGCGTCGCCGAGGCGGTGCGCGCCGGCGAGGTCGACGCGGTGCTCGACGCGAACGCCCCCCGGCGACAAGCCGTTCGAGCTCGTGTTCCACGGCGGCTCCGGCTCGACCGCCGAGGAGATCGCCGAGGCGGTCTCCTACGGCGTCGTCAAGATGAACATCGACACGGACACGCAGTACGCGTTCACGCGCAAGGTCGCGGACCACATGTTCCGCCACTACGACCAGGTCCTCAAGGTCGACGGCGATGTCGGCGAGAAGAAGGAGTACGACCCGCGCTCGTGGGGCCGCGAGGCCGAGGACGGCATGGCCGCGCGCGTCGTCGAGGCGTGCGAGGAGCTCGGCAGCGCCGGCAAGGCGCTCAAGTAGCGGCCAGACGGACGTCGCCCCCAGAAACCTCACGAAAAACCGTGAGGTTTCTGGGGGAGCGCCACCGCCGGCCCCCGCAAGAGGCGCCGCGCCCGTAGCCCCCTCACGGTAACCTGACCAAGGCGGACGACGGCCGCGGTACGGCCGAAAACACAGACCAGCGGAGGAGCACAGATGCCCGGAATCGTATTGGTGGGCGCCCAGTGGGGCGATGAAGGCAAAGGCAAGGCGACCGACCTCATCGGCACCAAGGTCGACTACGTCGCGCGCTTCAACGGCGGCAACAACGCCGGGCACACCGTCGTCGTCGGCGACGAGTCCTACGCGCTGCACCTGCTGCCCAGCGGCATCATCAGCCCGAACGCCGTGCCGGTCATCGGCAACGGCGTCGTGGTGGACCCCGAGGTCCTCTTCCAGGAGATCGACGGCCTCGAGGAGCGCGGCATCGACTGCTCGAAGCTGCTGGTGAGCGAGTCCGCGCACGTCATCGCGCCGTACCACCGCACCATCGACAAGGTCACCGAACGCTTCGCCGGCAAGCGCAAGATCGGCACCACCGGCCGCGGCATCGGCCCCGCCTACGCGGACAAGATCAACCGCGTCGGCATCCGCGTGTGCGACCTGTTCGACGAGGACGTCCTGCGCGACAAGGTCCAGGCCGCGCGGCACCAGAAGAACCAGATGCTCGTCAAGCTGTACAACCGCCGCGCCGTTGAGGTCGAGGAGACCGTCGACGAGCTGCTCGCCCTCGGCGAGCGCCTCAAGCCGTACTCCGCGAACACGTCCCTGATCCTCAACAACGCGCTGGACGCCGGCAAGCTCGTCCTCTTCGAGGGCGGCCAGGCGACCATGCTGGACGTGGACCACGGCACCTACCCGTTCGTCACCTCCTCGAACCCCACCGCCGGCGGCGCCTGCACGGGCACCGGCGTCGGCCCCACGAAGATCGACCGCGTCATCGGCGTCTCCAAGGCGTACATCACGCGCGTCGGCGAGGGCCCGTTCCCGACCGAGCTGTTCGACCACTGGGGCGACTGGCTGCGCGAGCAGGGCCACGAGTACGGCGTGACGACCGGCCGCCCGCGCCGCTGCGGCTGGTTCGACGCCGTCGTCAACCGCTACGCCACGCAGGTCAACGGCCTGACCGACATCGTCCTGACCAAGCTGGACGTCCTGACGGGCCTCGACGAGATCCCGATCTGCGTCGCCTACGACGTGGACGGCGTGCGCTACGACGACATGCCCGTCGACCAGAAGGCCTTCGCCGAGGCCAAGCCCATCTACGAGACCATGCCCGGCTGGACCGAGGACATCTCGAAGGTGCACAAATTCGAGGACCTGCCCGCGAACTGCCAGGCCTACGTCAAGCGCCTCGAGGAGCTCTCCCGCTGCCGCATCTCCGCGATCGGCACCGGCCCGCAGCGCGACCACATCATCGAGGTCCACTCGCTGCTCGACTGAGCGCACGCGAGCGCGAACGGTGCCCGGCGGCCGGCCGACCCGGTCGCCGGGCACCGCGCGTCCCGGGCGCGTCCCCACGCACGGCTATCATCGAAGCATCCCACACGACACACGCACGCGGCCAGAGCAGTACGAGGCGGTGACCATCCCATGACGGAACACGACGACGGACAGCCCGACGACGGCCTGTCCGAAGCCCGGCACGCCCTCCACCTCGAGCACGAGGAGGAGCGCGCGCAGGAGGCGCACGACGAGCGCATAGCCCGCGAGGCCGAGGCCGACGAGACGGGCACCGGCTGGCCGGACAACGACCTCAACGACGCGCTGCGCCGCGAGCTGCTCAACCCGCACCCGACCGGCGCCGCCGCCGCGCGCAAGCCGCCGAGCGTGCCCCTGGCGCCGATGAAGCGCATGCAGGCGCGCTTCAACCCGCTGGCCGACGCGATGAGCTACCTCGTCATCTTCCTCGGCGGCTGCTTCGGCACCGCCGCGCGCTACGGCCTGTGGCTCGCGATGCCTTCCGCCGGCGGCGACTCCGGCCTGATGATGGCGTTCCACCCTGCCACGTTCATCGCGAACATGATCGCCTGCTTCCTCTTCGCCCTGCTGACCTCCTACACCGCGCAGGCCATCTGGATCAGGAAACGCACCCGCCAGCTCATGGGCCGCGGCTTCGGCATGGGCATGTGCGGCGGCTTCTCGACGCTGTCGGCCATGATGATCGAGGACATCACCGCCATGCACGACGGCGGCTACCTCGGCTTCTTCCTGTACACCGTCGTCAGCTTCCTGTGCGCGATCGCGGTCGCCTGGTTCGGCTCCTGGCTGGGCGTCAGGCTCACGAGCCGGCGCGTGGCGCGCGACAACGTCGCCGAGGCGCTGCGCCACATCCGCCACCCCAAGCCGGCCATCGGCGTGCGCGTGCCCACCGACCCGGCGAACACGGAGGCGTCGCTGACGTCGTCGTCGCTCGGCGCGCTCGCCTCGCCGCCGAAGGACGGCGAGCCCGCGCCCGACACCGACGAGATCCCCGTCGTGGCCGACCCGATGACCGGGGAGGTGAAGTGATGGGCACCTTCCTGCTCGTGTGCTGCTGCGGCGCCCTGGGCGCCGTCGCGCGCTTCGTGCTCAACACGTCCATCCAGCGCTGGTGGAACCGCATCTTCCCGATGTCCACGTTCATCATCAACGTGGCCGCCGCGCTGTTCGCCGGCATCGCCGCCGGCGCGTACTTCTACCAGACGGTCAACTACTTCACGTACCTGCTGTTCGTCTCCGGCTTCCTCGGCGGCTTCTCCACGTTCTCGACCGCGATCAACGAGATCGTCTCCCTGGTCAAGATCCGCCGCTGGGGCATGGCCGCGCTCTACTTCACCGTCTCGATCGTCGTCCCCTTCGCCGCCGTCGTCCTCGGCTGGTGGCTCGTCTCGCTCGGCCGCTGAGCCGCGCGGAAAGGAGCCGTCCATGGTAGGCATGCGTGACGTCGCGCGGCGCGCGGGCGTCTCCCTGAGCAGCGTCTCCCTCGTCGTCAACGGCACCGGGTACGTCTCCGACGAGCTGCGCGGGCGCGTCGAGCGCGCCATGCGCGAGCTCGACTACGTGCCCAACGACCTCGCGCGCAGCCTGTCGCGCGGCGGCAACGGCCTCGTCGGCATCATCGTGCCCACGATCGCGCACCCCTTCTTCGCCTCGCTCACCGCCGCGCTGCAGCGCGACCTGACGGCGCGCGGCCTGCGCACGATGCTGTGCTCGACCGCGGACGTCGACGGCGGCGAGGAACAGTACGTGCAGATGCTGCGCCGACGCAGCATGGACGCGCTCGTCGTCGCCGCGCACACCGACTACGGCCCCGACTACTGGACGTCCATCGACCGGCCGATCGTCGCCTTCGACCGCTGGCTCGGCGACGGCATCCCGCAGGTGCGCTCGGACCACGAGCGCGCCGGCGAGCTGATCGCCGGCCTGCTCGCCGCCACGGGCGCGCGCCGCGTGGCCATGGTCGGCGGCCCGCGCCGCCAGTTCACCGACCGCGCCGGCGGCGGCACGACGTTCCCCACGGTGCGCTACATGACGACGATGGAACGCTGCCTCTACGACGCGGGCATCCGCCACGACTACGCCGAGGCGCCCGACGTCGGCGACTTCGCCGGCGCGCGCCGCGCGGTCATCGACGCCTTCGCGCGCTTCGAGGGCATGGACGCGCTCGTCGGCTCGGACTCGGAGGGCGCCTACGCGGTGCAGGAGGCGTTCGCCCGCGGCCTCGACGTGCCGGCGGACCTGCAGGTCGTCGCCTACGACGGCACGCCCGTCGCCGACATGGCCGGCGTGCCGCTGACCGCGCTCGTCCAGGACTTCGACGGCCTGGCCGCCGCCGTCGGCGAGCGCGTGCAGGCGAGGATCGACGGGCGCGACGCCGACGACGCCGTCGTGCCGGTCACGCTCAGGCGCGGCGCGAGCACGCGCTGACTGCCGGCCGGCTCGCACGTGACCGCTCCGCGGCCCCCAGAGCGCTGGGCCGTCCACGGGCGCTGTGGGATGCGCCGATCTTCGAATGGTCAACGAACGGCCTCGAACGCCGTATCGAACCGGTTCGACACGCCGAAAGGACATTGATTTGCGCAACCTCGGGCGCGGGTGCATACTATGTATCGAACCGATTCGATACATCCAAGGACGCATGAAGGGCCACGCCCCAAGGTGGAGGCAAAGACGCCACGGGGCACCGCCGCTAGGAGGCACACCAACCATGAAGAACGCCGTACAGCTCATCACCTATGCCGACCGGCTGGGCGGGGGAGGGCTGGCCGAAATGACCGACATCCTGCGCACCCGCTTCGCCGGCGTGTACGAAGGCGTGCACATCCTGCCGTTCTTCACGCCGTACGACGGCGCGGACGCCGGCTTCGACCCGATCGACCACACCAAGGTCGACCCGCGCCTCGGTGACTGGGACGACATCGCCGAGCTCTCGCGCACCCACCAGATCATGGTGGACGCCATCGTCAACCACGTCAGCTGGCAGTCGACGCAGTTCCAGGACGTGCTCGCCCGCGGCGAGGAGTCGCCGTACTACCCGATGTTCCTGACCATGTCCTCCGTGTTCCCGGACGGCGCCACCGAGGCCGAGCTCGCCGGCATCTACCGCCCGCGCCCGGGCCTGCCGTTCACCCACTACGACTTCGGCGGCACCACGCGCCTGGCATGGACCACCTTCACGCCGCAGCAGGTGGACATCGACACCGACTCGGACGCCGGCTGGGCCTACCTCATGTCCATTCTCGACCGCATGGCCGCCTCGCACGTCGACTACCTACGCCTCGACGCCGTCGGCTACGGCGCCAAGGAGGCCGGCACGAGCTGCTTCATGACGTCCAAGACCTTCCGCCTCATCTCCCGCCTGCGCGACGAGGCCGCCAAGCGTGGCCTCGAGATCCTCATCGAGGTGCACTCGTATTACAGGAAGCAGGTCGAGATCGCCTCCAAGGTGGACCGCGTCTACGACTTCGCGCTGCCCCCGCTGCTGCTGCACTCCCTGTTCTCCGGCAACGTGGACGCCCTGGCCCACTGGACCGAGATCCGCCCGACCAACGCCGTGACCGTGCTGGACACGCACGACGGCATCGGCGTCATCGACATCGGCTCCGACCAGCTCGACCGCTCGCTCAAGGGCCTGGTGGGCGACGCGGACGTCGACGCGCTCGTCGAGACCATCGCCGCGAACGCGCGCGGGGAGTCCAAGGCCGCCACCGGCGCCGCTGCCTCGAACCTCGACCTCTACCAGGTCAACTCCACCTACTACTCGGCCCTCGGCTGCAACGACCAGCACTACCTGGCCGCCCGCGCCGTGCAGTTCTTCCTGCCCGGCGTCCCGCAGGTCTACTACGTGGGCGCCCTGGCCGGCCGCAACGACATGGACCTGCTGGCGCGCACCAACGTCGGCCGCGACATCAACCGCCACCACTACACCGTCGCCGAGATCGACGAGGCCCTCGAACGCCCCGTCGTGAAGGCCCTCAACGCGCTCGCCCGGTTCCGCAACCAGCTGCCCGCCTTCGACGGCGACTTCGCCTGGGAACGCCTGGGCGACGGCGCCATCCGCTTCGCCTGGAGCGGCGGCGGCACCCGCGCCGTCCTCGACTTCACCCCCAGCGTCTCCCGCGGCGCCGATGACCCGACGCCCGTCGCGTCCCTGACGTGGACGGACGCCGCCGGCGAGCACCATACCGACGACCTGCTGGCCGAGCCGCCCGTCGCGGCTGCCATGGAAGGGGAGTGGGCACGATGAGCGACTCCCAGGCGATCAACCCGCACAACGCCCAGGCGCCCGCCTCCTCGCTGGCATCCCTCGCCGCCGTGGACACCGCCGTGCCCGACGAGGCCTCGGCCTTCATGGACATGCGCGACCCCATGGTCTCCGCCGACGGCCACCGGCCCACCAAGGCCGAGATCGTGCGCCTCGGCATCGGCTTCACCGTCTCCGCCGTCGCCTGCGCCATCCCGTGGGTGGCGCTGAGCTCCATCATCCTGCCGCGCGTCTTCGAGCAGATCGACCCCGCCGGCAAGGTCGCCATGATCGGCGTCGTCAACGCCGCCGGCTCCGTCGTCGCCCTCGTGGCCAACATCGTGTTCGGCACGCTGTCCGACATGACGCGCTCGCGCTTCGGCAAGCGCACGCCGTGGATCGTCATCGGCGGCCTGGTCACCGGCCTGTGCATCGGCGCCATCGCGTTCACCCGCTCCGAGGGCGCCATCGTCGCGCTGTGGTGCTGCGCCCAGTTCGGCTACAACATGATGCTCGCGCCGTACGTCGCCACCATGTCCGACCGCGTGCCGGACAAGGTGCGCGGCACCATCTCCGGCTTCTACGGCGCCGGCATCGCCGTCGGCCAGACGCTCGGCTCCTTCGTCGGCGCGCAGCTGCTCCAGCAGGGCCAGGGCGGCATCTTCGCCGGCTGGATGATGGGCCTCGGCGTCTTCTCGCTCACCGGCATCTTCGTGGTCGCCGTCTGGCCGCGCGAACGCTCCAACCGCGACGAGGCGCGCGGCGAGGTCACCGCGCGCGCCGTGCTCGCGAACTTCCGGCCGCCGCGCCACGCGCCGGACTTCTACCACGCGCTCGTCGGCCGCACCCTCATGATGGGCGGCTACTGGATGATCACCACGTACCAGCTGTACATCGCGCAGGACTACATCCTCGCGGGCCAGCCCAACGCCGTCGACCGCGCCGCGGGCATCATCGCCACGATGTCCGTCATCACGCTCGTCGTCTCCCTGGTCGCCGCCGTCACCGCCGGGCCGATCACCGACCGGCTCGGCATGCGCAAGGTGCCCGTCGCGCTCGCCAGCTGCCTGTTCGCCGTCGGCGCCGCCATGCCGCTGCTGTTCCGCTCGCCGGTGGGCATGTACCTGTTCGCCGGCATCGCGGGCCTCGGCTACGGCGTGTACAACGCGATCGACCAGGCGCTCAACGTGGCCGTGCTGCCCGACCCCAAGGAGGCGGGCAAGGACCTTGGCATCCTCAACCTGGCGAACACGCTCTCCACGGTGATCGGCGCCGCCCTGACGACCCTGGTCGTGAGCGTGACGCGCGCCGTCACCGGCGCCACCGGCGCCGTGACGCCCCCATCCGCCTACGCCGCCGTCTTCGTCGTCGCCATCGTCATCGTCCTCATCGCCGCCGCCCTCATCATGCGCATCAAGCACGTCAAGTAACCCCTCCCGCCCTCCTCCCGCGCCCCTCCCGCGCTATAGGGGGCACCCCTTGCGTTATAGGGGGCACCCCCAGCGTTATAGGGGGCACCAAATCGACGGGACCCGAAGTAGAAACCGCGGAACATGGCGGGTTGTACTTCGGGTCCCGTGTTTGTGGTGCCCCCTATAACGCTGGGGGTGCCCCCTATAACGAATTTGGGCCGGAAATGGCGTCCGGGGCGGCTACTGCTGGCGCACGAAGGCGGCGGTGACGATCGTCAGGAGGGCGAAGGCGGAGCTGACGACGATGATCGGCAGGATCGCGTCGCTCGCGGCGATCGTGATGCCCACGGCGATGACGCCCAGCAGCTTGCCGCACGTGTTCACCGTGTTGAGCACCGCCAGGTAGTTGCCGCGGCGGTCCGAGCGCTCGATCACGGAGACGGCGAGCGACTGCGCGAGGTCGTCGAGCATCGTCATCGAGAAGCCGCACAGCGCCGCGTAGAGCATGAGCCCCATGAACGAGCGCATGAACCACGGCGCGCAGCCGGCGGCGATGACGATCACGCACGCGACCACGACCGGCCAGCGCACGTCCGACGTCCACTTCGCGTACACCGGCCGCAGCACGACCGCCGCTACGCCCGCGCACACGAACGCGACGACGGCCATCGCCACGACGCTGACCATCGTGTCGCGCAGCGAGAACGGGTCGTCCAACCCGTGGATGTAGCGCGCGATGAAGAATACGAACAGGATCGGCACGGTGATGCTCGCGCCCGCCAGCAGGCGCGTCAGGCACGCCCACACCCACGAGCTGCGCGCGTGCGGCACGCGCAGGCTGACCGTCAGGTCCGCCGTGGTGATCGGCTTGACGTGCAGGTACACGCTCGACGCCTCGCGCGGCACGACGAACAGGAAGCAGCACGTGGCGGCGATGAGCAGTCCCGCGCAGATCTCGATCCCGCCCATCGAATGGCGCATGCACAGGGCCCCGAAGAGCACGCCGAGCAGCAGCCCCGCGCCGACGGCGACCTTCCTCCACTGGGCGACGGCGTCGCGGAACTTGTCCGGCACGCGCTCGCCGATCGCGGCGAAGAACGCGAACTCCATGGCCGCGAAACCGATCTGCATGAAGGCCCACACGATCGTCATGGCGACCGTCGTCGAGCACGCCGCGAGCGCGAACGTGAACAGGACGGCGACGACGGCGCCCCCGACGAACCACGGCGTGCGCCTGCCGAAGCGCACGCGCGTATGGTCGCTCAGCGGCTGCAGCAGCGCGGTCGACAGGACCATGACGACCATGCCGACGCCCGCGAGGACGGCGAACTGGATGGAACCGTGCATGCCGCCGTCCATCGAGTCGATCTGCCGGGGCACGAGCACGAGGTTCATCGCGGCCAGCGCGAAGCTCAGGAAGAACGACGTCAGCGCGAAGCCGACCTTCATGCGCGTGACGTCGGTGGCGCTGGGGCGGTGGCCCTCGGCGTCGACCATCGGGTCACGCAGGTCCAGGAACGCGGACTCGGGGTCCGGCAGCGGGTCGTCGACGGAGCCGACGGGGGAGGTGTCCATGGCCGCGGCCTGCACCTCGGGGCGCGTGGCGGCCGCCGGCGCGACGCGCGGCTTCTGGTGGACGGCGAGGCGCTGCACGGCGGCCTTGTCCTCGTCGCTCAACGCCTTGTCCCAGTCCGGGCGGTCGTCGATGCCGGGACGGATGTAGTCGGAATTCGGGAACGGTCGCGGCGCCGGCTGTTCCTGCGGCGCGGTCCGGTCCGGTTCGGTCTGGTCAGGTTTTCGCTGCGCCGGCGGCGTGCCGCCCGACGGGCTGGAAGTGTGCTGTGGTTGTTCACTCATGGTCCTTACCTTAATCGCAAACGTTGGCATGGCCAAGCAAGCACCAGTGAAGGTTCGCCTCCACGCGCTGTGGTCGCACGGCCCGTCCGACCACAGCGCCCCGTCCGACCACACCACGACCGTCCGTCCACACCGGCGCGGCGGTGGTCGGACGCCCCGCGCACGGGGGCGGGAGCGGAAATGGTTATGTAATGTTGCGGCCGCGCGGTGATTTCACGGAAACACGGCCGCAATTGGTTGGCAGTGCGGTAGCGCGAGGCTGGAGTCCAACAAGAGAGGACCACACGCCTATGAGCACCGTACGAACAATGCGGCACCCTCGACGACGCGTGATGGTGTTGGGTTGGCTGGCCGCGCTCGCGGACGTGCTCGCTGTCCTGGCCATGCCGCCCACCACCGCGAACGCCGCCGAAGCGGTGCAAGCATGCACACCCACCGCAGACCATGGCTGCATCAACGGCATCCTGCAGACCGCTGACAAGCAGCCCATCACCGGCGCCGAGGTGACCCTGTCGGGCACCGAGGCCGCCACCACGACGACCGATTCGGAAGGCAAATGGGCCTTCCAGGTCGACGCCGACGGCAAGTACACCGTCACCATCCCCGAATCCGTCGCCAAGGAGGCGGGCGTCGCCAGCGACACCGCCGACGTCGAGATCAAGAAGTCGAGCTTCTCCAAGGCGCGCGCCGTCGTGCGCTTCAACACCGCCGCCGCGGGCAGCTCGTCGTCGTCGACGGACAAGTCGACGGACAAGTCGACGTCCGCGCAGGCCACGTCGGACGGCGAGGTCAAGCCGAACGTCGGGCGCCGCATCGTCCAGCAGCTCTACTCCGGCGTCATCTTCGGCCTCATGCTGGGCCTCATGAGCGTCGGCATGAACCTCGTGTACGGCACCACCGGCCTGAGCTCGTTCTCGCACGGCGAGCAGGTCACGCTCGGCGGCCTCATGGCGTACGTCGGCACGCAGCTGCTGCACCTGCCGGTGTGGCTGTCCGCCGTGTTCGCCGTCGCCGTCGGCGCGGCGACCGGCTGGCTGCAGAACCAATGCATCTGGCAGCCGCTGCGGCACAAGCGCGTCGGCACCATGCAGCAGCTCATCGTCACCATCGGCCTGTCGATGGCGCTGCAGTACCTCTACCAGTTCTTCTTCGGCGGCGACATCAAGGGCATCACCAAGAGCGTGCCCGAGAGCTTCACCGTCGGGCCGATCACCACGAACGCGCCGACGCTCATCTCCGCGGGCATCGCGCTCGCCGCCATCCTCGGCGTCACGTTCTTCCTCTACCGCACCAAGCTCGGCCGCGCCACGCGCGCCGTGTGCGACAACTCCGCGCTCGCCGCCGCGTCCGGCATCAACGTCGACCACGTCGTGCGCATCGTGTGGACCGTCTCGTGCGGGCTGGCCGCGCTCTCCGGCGTGCTGCTGGGCATCTACCTCAACGGCATCTCCTGGAACACCGGCGCGACGCTGCTCATGCTCATGTTCGCCGCGGTCACGCTCGGCGGCCTCGGCACCGCGAACGGCGCGCTCGTCGGCGCGCTCGTCATCGGCATCGTCGCGGACATGAGCTCGCTCGTCATCCCCAACGACATGCGCTACGCGTCCGCGCTCGCGATCCTCGTCATCGTGCTGCTGTGGCGGCCGCAGGGCATCTTCGGCAAGAAGCAAAGGGTGGGCTGATCTGTCATGGACATCGTTACTCTGATCACCAATGTGCTGGGCGAGCTCATCGCCCCCACCACCGCCGCGTACGCCATCGCGGCGATGGGACTGAACATCCATTTCGGCATGACCGGCCTGATGAACATGGGCCAGGCGGGCTTCATGCTGCTGGGCGCGTACGGGTTCGCCATCACGCAGTCGATGGGCTGCAACCTGTTCACCAGCGTGCTGGCCCCGCTCGCGCTCGCCGCGGTGTACGGGCTGCTGCTCGGCATACCGACGCTCAAGCTCGGGCCCAACTACCTGGCGATGGTCACGCTGGCGGCGGAGATCGTGCGCATCGTCGGCCGCTCGACGGCGATGAGCAACGTGACCGGCGGCTCCTCCGGCATGAGCCCGCAGGAGTTCACCACGCAGTTCGAGGAGGCCTCGCCGTTCCCCGGCGGCCAGACGACGATCCTGCTGTGGACCTACGACAACAACATCGCGAACTCCTGGTGGCTGCGGCTCGTGGCCTGGGTGCTCGTGGCCATCTGCGCGCTACTGTGCTGGCGCTGGTTCCGCTCGCCGTGGGGCCGCGTCCTCAAGGGCATCCGCGAGGACGAGAACGCCATCCGGGCCCTGGGCAAGTCGGTCACCTCCTACAAGATGCAGGCGCTGATCGTGGGCGGCCTGTTCGGCGCCCTGGCCGGCATCATCTTCGTGCTGCCGCGCTCGCTGCAGCCCGACTCGCTGGGCCGCGCGGTCACCTTCTACACGTGGACGATCCTGCTCATGGGCGGCGCGGCCACCGTGCTCGGCCCGATCCTGGGCTCGTGCGTGCTGTGGGTGCTGCTCACCTTGGTCAAGGAAGTGATGCGCGGCACCATCCCGGACACCTTCATGTCCTCCAACCAGATCGAATCCCTCGGCTGGGTCATCGTCGGCATCGCGCTGATGTGCCTGGTGATCTTCAGACCGCAGGGCATCCTCGGCAACAAGAAGGAGCTGGCGTTCAATGGCTGACAAGACCTTCGACGAATTGACCGAATGGGCGACGCGTGCGCCCGAGGGGGAGAAGCTCTCGTCCACCCGCTACGGCGACCAGGTCGCCCGTGACCTGGAGTTCGTGGAGAACACGCCCGGCGTGCACAAGCCCGACCCGATCCTGGTGGCCGACGGCGTCACCCGCCGCTTCGGCGGCATGACTGCGGTGGACGTGGACCACTTCGAGATCCAGCGCCACGGCATCACCGCCCTCATCGGCCCCAACGGCGCCGGCAAGACCCCGTTCTTCAACCTGATGACCGGCTTCGACACCCCCAACGAGGGCACCTGGCAGTTCGACGGCCACGACATGGCCAACGTCAACCCCGAGCACGCCGTCATGGACGGCATGGTGCGCACCTTCCAGCTCACCAAGGTCATGCAGCGCCTGACCGTGATGGACAACATGCTGCTGGGCGCGCAGGACCACCCCGGCGAGGGCATGTTCAAGTCGCTGTTCCCCGCGCTGTGGCGCAAGAAGGAGAACGAGACGCGGCAGAAGGCCGAGGCGCTGCTCGAGCGCTTCCTGCTCATCAAGAAGAAGGACGACTACGCCGGCTCGCTCTCCGGCGGCCAGCGCAAGCTGCTCGAGATGGCGCGCCCTGATGAGCGACCCGAAGCTCATCATGCTCGACGAGCCGATGGCGGGCGTCAACCCCGCGCTCAAGCAGTCGCTGCTCGACCACATCATCGCCCTGCGCGAGGACGGCACCACCGTACTGTTCGTGGAGCACGACATCAACATGGTCCGGCACATCGCCGACTGGGTCGTCGTGATGGCCGAGGGGAAGATCGTGGCCGAGGGCCACCCGAAGACCGTGATGGACGACCCGGCCGTCGTGGACGTCTACCTGGGGGCGCACGCCAACATCGACCTGGGTGACGACTCCGTGCTCGAAGGACTGGAGGACTGACATGACGACCACCAAGAAGTCCGGACACCTCATGGAGGCCGACAACCTCATCGCCGGCTACCTGCCCGGCGTCAACATCCTCAACGGCGCGTCCCTGACGCTCGACGAGGGCGAGATCGTCGGCATCATCGGCCCCAACGGCGCCGGCAAGTCGACGTTCCTCAAGTCGCTCTTCGGCCTCGTGCACATCCACTCCGGCAAGCTGAGCCTGCGCGGCGAGGACATCACCAACCTGCGCGCGGACAAGCTGGTCACCAAGGGCGTCGGCTTCGTGCCGCAGACCGAGAACGTGTTCCCGAGCCTCACCATCGCCGAGAACATGCACATGGGCGCCTACCAGGACACCAAGCGGTTCAAGGAACGCTTCGACTACGTCACGTCGATCTTCCCGAAGATCGGCGCGCGGCGCAACCAGCTCGCCGGGCAGCTCTCCGGCGGCGAGCGCCAGATGGTCGCCATGGGCCGCGCGCTGATGATGGACCCCAAGGTCCTGCTGCTCGACGAGCCGAGCGCGGGCCTGTCGCCGATGCTGCAGGACGAGACGTTCATCCGCGTGCGCCAGGTCAACAAGGCCGGCGTGAGCGTCGTCATCGTCGAGCAGAACGCGCGGCGCTGCCTGCAGATCTGCGACCGCGGCTACGTGCTCGACCAGGGACGCAACGCCTACTCCGGCCGCGGCCGCGACCTCATGGAGGACCCCAAGGTCATCAGCCTGTACCTCGGCAACCTCGAGCAGACCGTCGAGGAGGAGGGCAAGTAGGCCGTCCGACCACACGTCAACCCCGTCACACCACCACCCACCAACAAGAGAAGGAAACCCATCATGAAGAAGCACAGCAGGATCCTCGCCTCCACCGCCTTCGTCGCCGCCGCGGCGCTCTCGCTCTCGGCGTGCGGCGGCACGTCGAGCTCCGAGGCGGCGTCCGCGAACGCGGACACCGACGCGTTCGTCGTCGGCGCGCTGTTCCCGGAAACCGGGTCGCTCGCGTTCCTCGGCGCGCCCGAGATCGCCGCCGTCAAGCTCGCCGTCGCCGACGTCAACGCGGCCGGCGGCGTGCTGGGCAAGGACGTCACCGAGGTGTCCGCCGACGTCTCCGACGCCGAGCACGCCGACCAGAACACGTCGGGCGCGCAGTCGGTGCTCTCCAAGCACCCGTCGGTCATGATCGGCCCCGCCTCGTCGGGCGTCGTCAAGAACACGTACAAGTCGATCGCCGCGCAGAAGGTGCCGCTCATCTCCATGGGCTCGACGTCCACCGCGTTCTCCGGGCTCGACCCGTACTTCTTCCGCACGGTCGCGCCGGACAGCGTGCAGGGCGCCGTCATGGGCGACCTCATCGCGCAGGACGGCGTGGACAGGCTCGCCATCCTCGTGTTCAACGACGAGTACGGCACCGGCCTGCGCGACACCGTCGCCGAGCGCGTGAAGGCCGCCGGCGTGGACATCGTCTACGGCGAAACCGAGACCTTCGACCCGACCGAGACGAACTTCGCGTCCGTGGCCACCGCCGTCAAGGAATCCAAGCCGGACGCCACGCTCGTCATCACCTACGACCAGGCCAAGCCGCTCATCAAGGCGCTGAGCACGGCCGGCGTGGACACCCACAAGCTCTACCTGGTGGACGGCAACGCGAACAACTACTCCGACGACTTCGACGCGGGCCTGCTCGAGGGTTCCAAGGCCACCATCCCCGGCGTCAACGTGACCGACGAGTTCCACAAGCAGCTCGAGGCCAACGGCCTGAAGACCTCCGACCCGACCACCTACGCGGCCGAAACCTACGACGCGGTGATCCTGGCGGCCCTGGCCGCCGAGAAGGGCGGCGCGGCCGACGGCGAGACGGTCCAGCAGAACCTCATGGCCGTCTCCGGCGCCTCCGGCGGCGAGAAGTGCGAGTCCTACAAAGCCTGCAAGGCCCTGCTCGACGAGAAGAAGGACATCCGGTACGTCGGCCAGACCGGCATCGGCCCCTTCAACGACGACCACGACCCCAGCACCGCCAACATCGGCATCTACCAGTACCAGAAGGACAACACCTACAAGTTCGTGACGCAGCAGGAAGGCGAGGTCTGACCCCCTCTGCCCCCTCTGCCCCCTCTGTGACCCCCTCTGACACCCTCTGACGTTATAGGGGGCACCTCCTTCGTTATAGGGGGCACCAAAACCGCGAGACCCCGAGTATCAAGGGCCATTTTCCGCCCCTCGTACCCGGGGTCTCGGCTTTGAGGTGCCCCCTATAACGAAGGGGGGTGCCCCCTATAACGAACCTATAACGCGGAGGCGGCGTGGGAAGCGCGGGGCGGGTCCGGGAAGACGTGAATGTCTCACGATGTGAACACGTGGTTGCCGAGATGCGGACGCTACGCGTAGAACGGGACCAACGATGAAAGGAGGCGCGCCATGACGGCCATGATGCAGCGAATTATCGACCCGTCGTTGGCGGGCTGACTCTCATACGGTGCCCTGCCAACCGGCAGGGCGACGCACGGACACTCTCTTCGGACGGGACCTTGCCAAGGCTGGCAAGGTCCCGTCCTTTGTTCCACACCGCCACGCGCCGCCCGACCGCATCCGCGGCCGCCCGGCACGGTGACCCGTCCTCTAGAGGAGGTCCGTCCCATGACAGCAGCCGAAGCCGCGACCGAACCGGTCGCCGTCGCGTCGCCCGCCCACGCCGCGCACGCCGCGGTCGCCAAGAACGCCAAGCAATCGGGCGTCGCCACGATCATCGCCGCGTCGATGGTCGGCACGACCATCGAGTTCTACGATTTCTACGCGTACGGCACCGCCGCCACCAACTACTTCCCCCCACGTGTTCTTCTCGGACACCACCAACCCCACCGTGGCCCTGCTCCTGTCGCTGGTCACCTTCGCCGTCGCGTTCCTCGCGCGGCCCCTGGGCTCCCTGGTGTTCGGCCAATTCGGCGACTCCATCGGCCGCAAGGCCACCCTCGTCGTCTCCCTGCTGACCATGGGCGGCGCGACCTTCCTCATCGGCTGCCTGCCCGGCTACGGCAGCTGGGGCATCTGGGCCGTCGTCGCCCTGTGCCTGTGCCGCTTCGTGCAGGGCATCGGCCTCGGCGGCGAATGGTCCGGCGCGGCGCTCGTCGCCACGGAGAACGCGCCGGCGAGCAAGCGCGCGCTGTACGGGTCGTTCCCCGAGCTCGGCGCGCCCATCGGCTTCTTCCTCGCCAACGGCACCTACGTCGTGCTCGAATGCTTCGTCGACACCGACGCCATGCTCTCCTGGGGCTGGCGCGTGCCGTTCCTCGTGTCCGCCGCGCTCGTCGTCGTCGGCCTGCTCGTGCGCGTGCGGCTCGAGGAGACGCCCGTGTTCCGCGAGGCGCAGCGCCGCCGGGAGACCGTCAAGGCGCCCGTCGTCGAGGTCTTCCGCACGAGCTGGCGGCAGGTCCTGCAGGGCGCATTCCTCGTCGCCGTCACGTACACGCTGTTCTACACGCTCGCCACGTGGTCGCTCGCGTGGGGCACGAAGAGCCCCGCGCAGGGCGGCGGCGGCCTGGGCTTCTCCACGCAGGAGTACATGGCGATGCTGATGGTGAGCGTGTGCGTGTTCGCCGTGTTCATCGTGATCAGCTGCGTGTACGCCGACCGCATCGGCCGCCGGCGCGTCATCCTCGGCTCGTCGCTCGCGCTGCTCGTCTTCGCCGCGGCCTTCCCGCTGCTCATGGACCGCTCGGTCGTCGGCGTGCACAACACCGCCGCGACGATGCTGTTCCTGTGTCTGGGCTCCGCGCTCATGGGCGTCGCGTTCGGCCCGATCGGCGCGCTGCTGCCCGAGCTGTTCCGCGCGAACGTGCGCTACACCGGCGCCGGCGTGAGCTACAACCTGGCCGCGATCGTGGGCGCCGCGTTCGTGCCGACGATCGCGACGTGGTTGTCCGCGCACTGGGGCGTGCGCTCCGTGGGCCTCTACCTGGCGGCGATGGCGCTGTGCGCGCTGGTGGCGATGCTGACCTGCCGCGAGACGAAGGACGTCGACTACATGGCGTGACGACGGCGGGTTCCTACGCGGGCGATTGTCTCACTATGTGGACGACCGGCTGCCGGAATACCGTGGCGGAAACGCGGTTGTTTTGGGCAGTCGACCGCCATCTGTCGGAAGATTTCCGGGTGGTTTTTACTCTCGGGCAAGAATCCCAGTGAAAGTTCCGAAAGGTGGACGCGCGGTGACCGCCCCGGTCGATTTCGGTAATATGACTTCCAGCCGCGGGGACACAATCCCCGCCGAGAACGAATCCGATGGGGCGGTCGCGGGCATGACTCAGAGCGAACGCACCATGGCGGCGCGAGGCGCCGCGCCACACCAGCGACAAAACAAAGAGAAACAAAGGAGTGCCAACCATGGCAGCAACTATCTGGTACGAGGACGATGGCGATCTCTCGGTGCTCGACGGCAAGAAGGTCGCGATCATCGGCTACGGCTCGCAGGGCCACGCCCACGCGCTGAACCTGCGCGATTCCGGCGTCGACGTCGTCGTCGGCCTGCGCCCGAACTCGAAGTCCGTCGAGTTCGCCAAGGAGCAGGGCCTCGAGGTCAAGAGCGTGCCGGAGGCGGCCGCCGAGGCCGACATCGTCATGATCCTGGCGCCCGACCAGTACCAGAAGGGCATCTGGGACAACGACATCGAGCCGAACCTCAAGGAGGGCGCCGCGGTCGCCTTCGCGCACGGCTTCAACATCAACTACGGCTACATCAAGCCGAGCGAGGACCACCCGGTCTTCATGGTCGCCCCGAAGGGCCCGGGCCACATCGTCCGCCGCGAGTACGCCGCGGGCCGTGGCGTGCCGGTCGTGACCGCCGTGGAGCAGGATCCGCGCGGCGACGGCTGGGACCTCGCGCTGGCCTACGCCAAGGGCATCGGCGCGCTGCGCGCCGGCGCCATCAAGACCACCTTCAAGGAGGAGACCGAGACCGATCTCTTCGGCGAGCAGAACGTGCTGCTGGGC
>JAXJQE010000114.1:0-5383 GCA_036311305.1 Bifidobacterium sp. | reverse complement strand
GTCAGCGCCGCGCCGTACGCGCCCATGAGGCCGGCGATGTTCGGTCGCGTCACCTCGCGCTCGGTGAGCAGCGCGAAGGCGCGCAGCACGGCGTCGTTGAGGAACGTGCCGCCCTGCACGACGACGGTGTCGCCGAGCTCGCCGGAGTCGCGCAGCTTGATCACCTTGTACAGCGCGTTACGCACGACGGAGTAGCACAGGCCGGCGGCGATGTCCTCGATGGACGCGCCCTCCTTCTGCGCCTGCTTGACGGACGAGTTCATGAACACGGTGCAGCGGCTGCCGAGGTCCACCGGCGCGGTGGAGGCGAGCGCGGCCTGCGTGAACTCCTCGATGGTCAGGCCCATGGACTGCGCGAAGGTCTGCAGGAACGAGCCACAGCCCGACGAGCAGGCCTCGTTGACGGCGATGGAGTCGATGACGCCGTCGTTGATGGCCAGGTACTTCATGTCCTGGCCGCCGATGTCGATGACGGCGGTCACGCCGGGGCTGACCATCTCGGCGCCGCGGTAGTGCGCCATGGTCTCCACGACGCCCTCGTCGAGGTGCAGGCCGGTGGTGATGAGGCCCTCGCCGTAGCCGGTGGCGCACGAGCGGGCGATCCACGCGCCGTCGGGCAGCTCGCGCTGGATGGTGCGCACGATGTCGACGGCGGCGGTCAGCGGGCTGCCCTCGTTCGTGGCGTAGCTGGACCAGACGATCTCGCGGTCGTCGTTGAGGAGGGTGGCCTTGATGGTCGTCGAGCCGGCGTCGATGCCCAGGAAGTGCGGGCCGGTGGCGCCGTCGAGCGTGCCGACGTGCACGTGCTCGCGGTGGTGGCGCTCGTCGAACGCCGCGCGGTCGGCCTCGGTGGGGAACAGCGGCGGCATCGTGTGCGTGTTGGCGGCCAGCGTGCTCAGGTGCTCGAGCTCGACGATGATGTCGCCGGTGGTGCGCGGCACGGCGCGCGACGGGTCGTCGAGCCGGTCGGGCTCGTTCAGGGCGAGCGCGGCGCCGTACGCGACGTACAGGTGCGCGTCGGCGGGCGTGACGAACTCGTCGACCTTGCCGTCGAGCGCGCGGCGGAACGCCTCGCGCAGCTCGCTCATGAAGAACAGCGGGCCGCCGAGGAACACGACGGTGCCGTGGATGGGGCGGCCGGAGGCGAGGCCGGCGATGGTCTGCGTGGCGACGGCGGTGAAGATGGAGGCGGCGAGGTCCGGCTTGGCGGCGCCGTCGTTGATGAGCGGCTGCAGGTCGGTCTTGGCGAACACGCCGCAGCGCGACGCGATCGGGTAGAGCGTCTGGTAGCTCTTCGCCATGTCGTTGAGGCCGGCGGCGTCGGTGTCCAGCAGCGTCGACATCTGGTCGATGAACGCGCCGGTGCCGCCGGCGCACGAGCCGTTCATGCGTTGCTCGGGCGTGGGCTTCAAGTACGTGATCTTCGCGTCCTCGCCGCCGAGCTCGATGATGACGTCCGCCTGTGGGTACGCGGCGTCGATGGCCTCGGTCTCGGCGATGACCTCCTGCACGAAGGGCACGCCCAGGGAGTCGGCGATGGCCAGGCCGCCGGAACCGGTGATGGACAGCAGCACGGGCTCGTCCTCGCGCCCCAGGGAACTCAGGTGCAGGCGGATGTCGCGCAGCAGCTCCTCCATCGTGGCGCGCACGTTGGCGTGGTGGCGGCGGTAGTCGGCGAACAGGGCGTCGGACAGGTCGTCCGAGCCGTCGAGGACGACGGCCTTGACGGTCGTCGAGCCGATGTCCAGGCCGATGCGAAGCGTACGGTGGGTCGAGGGCACCTTTGAAACCATTGCCACCTCTGTTCTCTCCCTAAAAATGTTGGCTACAGAATTATTCTATTGCAGGGTCTGCCTGTTGTCACCGGCGTGTCCGCCCCGGTGTCCACGAGCCGGGCAGATCGCCCCCGCCTAGAAACCTCACGTTTTTCCGTGACTTTTCTAGGGCCGGCTTCGCCAGCACCCTAGAAAAGTCACGGAAAAACGTGAGGTTTCTAGGGAAGCGCCTCGCTCAGGCGCGGGCCATGGCGGCCTTCGCGGCGGCGCCGTGCGGCAGACGGGCGCGCTTCTTGCGGAAGCCGAGGGCGGCGAGCGCGAAGAAGACGACGACGAAGCCCCAGACGATGGCGAAGTCGTGCCAGATGCGCTCGAAGCCCAGCCGCGCAGCATGATCGACTGCAGCGCGTCCACGCCGTAGGTCACGGGCATGACCTTGCTCAGCCACTGCATCCACGTGGGCGCGCCGGACAGGTCGAACAGGCCGCACAGGAGCACCTGGGGCAGCACGAACAGCAGGATGAGCTGGATCACCTGGAACGCGGTGGCCGCCAGGCCGGAGACCAGCAGGCCCATGGTCACCGAGACCATCGCCATGGACACGGTCATCAAGATGACCAGGAACACGTTGCCCTCGTTGGGGAAGTGGATCGCGCCGAGCGCCACCCACAGGATGACCGCGGACTGGACGCACGCGAGGATGCCGAAGCCGAGCGTGTAGCCGCCCAGGATCTGCAGGGGCCGCACGGGCGTGGCCAGGAAGCGCTGCATGGTGCCGCCGGCGCGCTCGGTGACCAGGGACATGCCGGAGGTCAGGAACGTGAAGACGAACAGGAAGATGCCGATGAACACGGGACCGTAGAAGTCGAACATCTTCCAGTCCTTGGTGCCGTGCAGGTACGTGGTCTCCGTGGACGTGATCGGCATGTACTTGTCGGTGTTCATGGCGAAGTCGTCGGCGGAGATGCCCGCGCCGGAGCTGGAGGCGTCCTGCAGGGCCTTGAGCTGCTCGCTCATCTGCGCGCGCTGGGCGGCCGGGGCGCTCATGATGACCGTCTCGATCGTGGACATGAGCTCCTTCTGCTCGGCCGCGGCCTTCTCCTGGGCGGCCTTCATGTCATCGACCTTGGACTGGATGCCCTGCTTCATGTCCTCGGAGGCGGTCTTCTGCATCTCGGCGAGCGCCTTGCTGGCGACCTGCGCGACGGCGCCCGTCTTCGTGGAGTCCGAGCCCTCGGCCCAGATGTCGAGCTTGTGCTCCCCACCATGCGCAGCACGGCGTCCACCTCGTCGTTGTCGATGAGCCGCTCGGCTTCGGCCTCGGAGACGTTCTTGATATGCACGTCCTCCTTCTCGAGGGCCTGCTGGTATTCGGTGGGCAGCTTGACGGTGGCCACGGTCGGCACGTACGAGTCGGCGTTGAGCAGGACGCTCAGCAGCCACAGCACGATGATGGGCGCGACGAACAGCAGCGCGAGCGTGCGCGGGTCGTGGCGGAACTGCTGCAGGATGCGCCTGCAGACGGCGATGGTGTTCCTCATGCGGTCTCCCCCTTGGTCTGGTCGGTGGTGTCCGTGTCGGCGAACTTCGAGGCGAACGCGTCCGGGTCGTGCTCGAGCGCGAGGAACGCGTCCTCGAGGTTGTCCGCGCCGGTGCGCTTGAGGATCCCTTCCGGCGAGTCGACGGCGATGATGTGGCCGTGGTCGAGCATGGCGATGCGGTTGCAGCGCGCGGCCTCGTCCATGACGTGCGTGGTCACCAGGATGGTCTTGCCCTGGCCGGTCAGGTCGTGGAACTGCTGCCAGATCTGCATGCGCAGGTCCGGGTCGAGGCCCACGGTGGGCTCGTCGAGCACGAGCAGGTCGGGGTCGTGCAGCAGCGCGACGCCGAGCGACAGGCGGCGCTTCATGCCGCCGGAGTAGTCGGACACGAGTTTCTTGCGGTGCTCGGTGAGACGCCCAAGCTCGAGCATGGCGTCGACGCGCTCGTCGAGCGTCTTGCCGTGCACGCCGTTGAGCGTGCCGAAGAAGCGCAGGTTCTCCTCGGCGGTGATGTCCTCGTACAGCGCCTCGTCCTGCGGCATGTAGCCGATACGGCGGCGCACGTGCGGGTAGGGCGCGTGCTCGCCGAGCACGGTGACGATGCCGCCGTCGGGCACGAGGTTGCCCATCACCAGGTTCACCATGGTGGTCTTGCCGGCGCCGGACGGCCCCAGCAGGCACAGCATCTGGCCGTAGGGCACCTCCAGGCAGACGCCGTCGAGCACGGTCTGCTCGGAGTTCCTCCACGGCAGCTTGCGGCCGTAATGCATCGTGACGTCCGCGAAGGTGATCATCGCCTCGTCATGGTTGGTCATAATGGTCCTCGGTTTGGTGGTTCTTGATGGTTCGGTCGGCGGGGCGGCGCCATCGGCCGCGCTGTCTCTCGGCGCGCCTGCGCGGGCATCGCGCGCATGGCGCGCACGGGCGCGCACATGGAAAATGGCCGCGCGCAGTGCGTCGCGGCCCCTCTTTCGCCTCGTCAGCACCGATGGTAGCCTCGTAACCACGGCCGCGGTATGGCCACTTTCGCCGGAACCGGCCAAGCCGCCAGCGCGTCGCGCGTGCCTGGGCATGGCGGGCGTGAAGATGTCGCGAAGAGAGCGTCCGCCGGCGCGTGGCGGCCGCCAGGAAAGGGGTCCGATGGGCGAGGCACAGGGCAGGGGCCGCGGGCGCGCGCAGCTGCGCGACGCGTTCTGGCGGCTGCTGGCGCAGCGCCGTTACAGCGCGATCAATGTGCGCGACGTGGCGCGCGTCGCCGGCGTGAACAAGAACACGTTCTACTACCATTACGCGAACCTGGACGAGCTGGCGGCCGAAGCCATCGACGAGGAGCTGCCGTACGAGTTCGCCGTCATCATCCTCTCGCGGCTGCTCACGCCGGAAGGCGAGGAGGCGGACACCGCCCAGGCGATGCCGGAGCCGTCGGCGTACGGCGGCCGTGCGCCGTCCGCCGCGTTGGGCGGCGACGACAACGGGCACGGGCTGACCTTCGACCAGGAGGACTTCGCGCGCAAGCTCTCGCGCCTCAAGCTGCTCACCGGCCTGCACAGCGCGCCCGTGCTGCAGGCGATGATGAAGGAGACGCTCGTCGGCGCGTGGTGCAACATGCTGGACCTCGACCCGGCGCAGTTCGGTGATGAGTCGTGGCTGGCCATCGACTTCATGTACGGCGGCATCACCGGCATGCTCATGCACTGCGCGGACGGCACGGACGGCGCCACCGCGCTCGGCGCGCTCACGCAGACGTCGTTCTTCCGGAGGCTCTCGCGCACGATGCCGCGCGTCGTCTTCGGCACGCTCGCCGACGACGGCGTGACGCTGTCGACCATCCTGGACACCGTGGTGCGCGAGGAGGAACGATGAGCGATCCGCAGCCGCAGGAGCGGCCCACCCAGCGCATCGACGTGAGCGGCCTGCGCGCGGGCGACGACGTGCCGCCCACGCAGGCGATCCCCGTGCGCCAGGACCCGTCCACGCGGACATTCCCCGCGCAGCCGCCGGCCACCGCGAGCGCGCCGCCGCACTATGCGATGCCGCCGGCGAGCGCTGGTGGCGGCGCCACTCCCC
>JAXJQE010000113.1:0-10964 GCA_036311305.1 Bifidobacterium sp. | reverse complement strand
TTCGTGAACCGTGGAATCGCGCCCGCGCACCGCGCGCCGCTTTAGAGTGGAAGCAAGCACCCACCAACCCTTGCGACAGTAGGAGCCCGATGACCACCTTCAGCCCCGAGGAGGTCGAGTACCTGCGCTCGCTGCCGGCCGTGGAGTCCGTGAGCCCGCGGCGCATCGTGTACACCGACCGCTTCAAGCGCGCCTGCGTGCTCGGGTACCTGGAGGGCGATTCGCCGACGCGCATGTTCCGGGACGCGAGGCTCGACCCCGCGATCCTCGGGTACCGTCGCATCGAGGGGGCGATCGCGCGGTGGAAGCGGTCCGTGACGCCGGAGGACCTGGCGCGGGCCGACATGGCCGAGCTGGCGACGCTGCCGGCGCCCGTCGCCGAGGCCGCGCGGCCCATCGTCAACCGCCTCGAGCACCGCATCGACGACCTGGAGAGCGAGATGCGCGAACTCAACGAGAAGGTGACCGAACTGGCCGAGGAGGAGGCCGCGCTGCGCCACTGACGCGCGCAATCTTCCACAAACCTTTTACGCCCAAGCGGCCGGAAGGTCTTCCCGTCTCACGTTCCGGTTGCTAGGCTGGACAGTCGGTGCCCCATATGGGGTGGGGCATGCCGTCCCTGTGACAGGGAACATTCGAAGATTTTCCGTGAGGTCAAGAGTCCTATGAGCAAGCGCAAGAAAGCGCAAACCACCGCGCCCGCCAAGGGGGAATGGACGCCAAAGTCCTTCGCCGAGGCGACGGACATCCGCGACGTGGTGCGCCTGCGCAGGTCGCTGCGCAGGCGCGTCATCACCATGCGCGTCGTCATCATCGTGCTCACCTTGGCCGCGCTCATCGTCGGCCTGACGCCGTTCGCGCTGCAGTGGAACACCTCGCGCCAGTACTCCAGCCAGACGAAGTCCGTGGCGCACACGGTCGCCGGCTGGCCGTACCCGCGCGCCGAGGAGGAGCTCAAGGCCGCCCGCGAGTACAACAAGCGGCTCGCGGCCAGCGGCCAGCCGATCATCGGCGAGGCCTCCGACCCGTTCGCCAGCACCGGCGGCAGCTCGCAGGCGAGCGACGCCGACGCGTCCGCCTCCAGCAAGGACGAGGAGTACCAGAGCCTGCTCGACACGGGCAACGGCGTCATGGGCGCCATCAAGATCCCGCAGATCGGCGTCGACCTGCCGATCTACCACGGCGCCAGCGAGGAGGCGCTCGAGAAGGGCGCCGGCCACCTGTACGGCTCGAGCCTGCCGGTCGGCGGCGAGTCGACGCACGCCGTGATCACCGGCCACCGCGGCATGGTCGCGGCGCCGATGTTCACGCGCATCGACGAGCTCAAGGAAGGCGACTCCTTCTACGTGGACATCATGGGCGAGGAACTCGGCTACGTGGTCGACTCCATCGCCGTGATCGAGCCCGACGACACCTCCAAGCTGCGCATCGTGCCGGGGGAGGACCGCATCACGCTCATGACCTGCACGCCGTACGGCGTGAACACGCACCGACTGCTCGTGTCCGCGCACCGCGTGGCCATCCCGCACGTCATCCCGCCGTCCAGCGAGGTGCACGACGCCATGGGCATCGGCATCCTGGCCGCGCTGTGCGTGCTGATCCCGGGCATGATCTGGGCGATCATCGCCGCGCGCAGGAGGCCTGGGCGCATCCACATGAGGCACGCCGCGAAATACGACAAGATGCGGGACATTCACTAAATCTGCACAACTTCTGACGCCCGACTTTTAGGGCGTCCTACCTTCGAGAAACCGCTGGAAACAGCGGTTTCTTCGTATTTGAGAACATGTTGTGCATGTTTTGGGAGACTATTTCGCCACGGGTCAAATTTTGGTAGGCTTGCTCACTGATACTAACGGGGGAAGTGTCGATCGGGACAGCCTGATCGGTGCTTCCTAGGGAAAAGCAAAGGGGAAAAACCGTGATGCGCAAAAGGCACAACCAGGCGTCGCCGCGGCGTGCGAGGGGCGGCAACGGCCTCACGCGTTCGTGGCGTACCAGGCTGCTTGCTGCAGGCTGCGCCATGGCGGTCGGCCTCGGCGCCATCGGCGTCGGAGGGGCCGCGTATGCAGATGAAGAAGAGCTGCTCACCGAGGATATGGTGCAGCAGGAAATCGTGATCGGCGCCGAAGATGAGTCGTTGGCCGCGTTGGAACCAACGGCCGAAGAAATTGCTGAGACTTCTCCGATAACTGATGTCGCTAATGCTGAGGATGCGACGCCTCAGGATTCGTCGGAGGAAGCGGAAACCGAACCTGCGGAAGAGGAGCCCCAGCTTGAGGCTGGTATTTCTCCGGAGGATATGATCGAACTGCGTAAATACCAGGCATCTTCGTCGGTACCTGTGCAGGCCTATGCGGACGAGGGCATCGCCATTGCGTCGGATGATGAGGCTGAAGCGGAAGTTGAGGCGACATCGGATGACGATAATGGGCCGGCTCGTGGAAAGACCATTACGGCAAACGATGATGGCACCTATACCCTGAGCATGAATGTGACGGGCAAGGCCGATGAATCTCAGTCGCTGAATGCGAAGCCTCTTGACATCGCTTTGGTGCTGGACGTTTCCGGTTCGATGAAAGAGAAGGCAAACGTAACTTACACTTCGCTTTCGGCCCAGAGTGTGAGGAACAAATATAATGAAACACTTTTTGTGAAGGACCCCACGACGAATGCCTATCAGCCTGTAACGTGTAAACGAACTGGGAACTGGGGTTCGTATACATACACATGGACCAATGTTGATACCGATCAGACCTATACGGTGACCAGCACCATGAGCACGGATCAGCTGCCGACTACTTTCTACAGTGCGTCCAAAACTGGCACCAAGACTCGTATGGATGCCTTGCAGGAGGCTGTAAAGAAATTCCTTGCGAAGGTGAAAACCGAGAACTTGAAGATCACGGATAAGAGCAAGAAGATTCAGGTGACTCTCATCAAATACGCAGGCACCAAGCTGGAGACTGTTGGAAACGATACATATGAAAGTGACGGCGAAGACTATAACAACTCGCAGATAGTTGTTCCTCTTACTTATGATGCCGACTATGTCAGCGGAAAAGTGGATGAACTTAAAGCAGGTGGCGGCACGCGTACCCACTTTGGTCTGCAGTTGGCAGAGACGGCTCTGACGACTGACACCCTGACGTATACCGATGAAACAATAGTTTCGGCTGGTGCCAAGCGTCCCAATGTACAACTTGCGACTATTCTGTTCAGTGATGGTGAGCCGGGCACGCAGGGATTTAATACTGCGATGGCCAACCAGGCTCTGGTAGCCGCGAAGACGCTCAAGAACCTGACTACCTCTACAAAGTTCACTCAGGGATGCTCGGGGTCTACGGTTTACTCCATCGATGCCAATGCGGCTCCTACGGCCAATAGACGTCGTTTCATGAAGTATGTCTCGTCGAATTACATGCCTGCGGCCGCTTTGACGCCCAGCATGACCTCGCCGGGCACCAAGACCAGTGACAACTATTCCTATGCTGTAAGTAACGATGCTGCCCTCTCGGCGGTTTTTGTGAACCTCTTCACCACGATTTTCAATGGCACCGCATACGTGGATGTAACTATGCAAGATGATTTGTCCGATTACGTGCAGTTTGTGTCGACGGATGATGGCCATGGTGCCGTCCTGAAAATCACTGATGCCGATGGCAATACCGTGAGTGATGCTGACGCTGGTCTGACCGATGAGGACGGTCACCCCACTTACGAGATCCTTTCAGGTGCCCAGAGTGTGGGTATCAAGTTCCCGGCTAATTACGCTCTCAAGAACGATTACACCTACGTCCTTGAGTACGTCGTGCGGCCTTCTCAGCAGGCCTATGAGGATTATGTGGCCAACCTGAATGACGGTAAGGCCGGTTACGATGGCATGAAGGGTGATTCCAACACTGGTGCTGCTTCTGCGCACCAAGCCGGTTTCCGCACCAATGATGAGGCCTTTGTCAAGTACAAGGTGCGTGACCAGAATGTAGTGAGCGCGAATTACTCGACCAACTCCATGCCTCACCCGGTGGCGCAGATTAACGTCTCGTTGATTGGTCAGCTTAACCTGAAGAAGGAATGGCTTGGTGTTGCCGATGCCGACAAGCAATCTGTCACCGTGGACGTGACTTGCACTACGGGGATTGACACGCCGTGCATCGAGTACAAGGACGTTAAGCTGACGTCCGACAACGGGTGGCAGAAGACCATCTGGCTCGCTCCTTCCACTGTGGGACGTACCTACAAGATGACCGAGCGCAAGCTGGAGGGCTTCCACGCGGCATACACCAATGCCGAGTGGACTCTGAAGCCTGGGGCGGTGAATGCTGTGCAGACCATGACAGTTACGAACTACCCGACCACTGCTGACATCGATCTGTCCATCATCAAGTTCGGCAAGACGGTGTCGAACCTCACCACGGACGAGTCCTTCACCTTCATCCTTGCTCAAGGAGACAAGGTTGTGGATGAGGCCCACCTTGGTGGTTTCACCAAGGGTGAGCAGAATCCCAATGGTGCCTTCACGGGCGCGTGGAACGTGAGTGTGCCGTCCCTGGACGATACGGGCAAGACCACCTACAACTTCTCCATCACCGAGGATAAGTCGAATACGGCGATCTGGGATTACGATCCCAACACCGTGACCGTGCAGCTGCGCGTGAAGACGGACACGAACGGCCTGCCGATCTTCGAGAACGGCAAGCTGGTGACCGAGGTGGTCAAGTACCAGTATGAGGAAGGCGACGAGGACGCCAAGTCCCCGAATGCCTCCAAGCTGGCTGCCTTCACCAACTCGCTGAAGCCGGTGAGCAGCCTCCCCCTGACGGGTGAGGATGACACCACCGCGCGTACTTGGATGGCTGTCGCCGGTGGCCTGGGTGCTCTCGTCCTGGCTCTGGGTGGTGCGGTCGCGCTGTGGCGCAAGTTCCACGCCATCTGATCGGCATCCGACAATTCTGATCAATAACTGAACCGACCTTGGTGGCCGCTGTGTATGCGCGCAGCGGCCACCTTCCCGGGGCAGCGTGCGCAAGCATGCCTTGGCGGGGGCGAACCATGGGTTCGCCGCCGCGTTCGCCCCGTCCGATATGTGGGTCAAAACGGCCATATTCCGCGCTTTATGCAAAGGCGTGAGACAGGTTGTGAAGATTCCGTTGTGAGTCGGCAAAAGGTCTTCCCAGACCATTGCCGACCCGGTAATCTCATCATCAACGAGGTCGCCGTTACGACAACAAAGACCTAGACAAGACAACGAAGCCTATCTCGGCCTTCATCAAGAAGCTCAAGCCAGTGGGGAGCCTGTCACTGACAGGTGAGCATGAAGAAGTGCACGGCCGAAGGTGGATAGCGGTCTGGGGAGTCAAGACCGGGCGTTGATGGTTGGAGCTTGTGCTCTGGAGCAAGTTCGACGCCGACCCACAAATAAATGATTCTGGACACCTCCGGTGTCCATCCTCACCGGGCAAACCCGGTGGGTCACAGATGTAGCGCTGGCGGCTCTGCCGACCACGCACACTACATGCCGCACATCAGTGCGGTATGCATGACAAGAGAAGGAATATCATGAACTTCAAGCGAATCGGTGCAGGGGTGGCCGCTGGCGCCACGATGCTCGCTGGCATGACTCTCGGTGTCGGCTCCGCCATCGCAGAGGACTCGACTCCTACCTGGAATCCTGCTGCTGGCACCATCACCATCAAGGGTGATGTCGCTAAGCGCACTTTCACTGCTTACCAGCTGGGTAAGTACTCGAATGCTGCCACCGTTGACGGCAAGCTCACTGTAGACTTTGATGTCACCGCTGCCCAGAATACGCTCGTTGCCAATGCGGCTAAGACGGCGGATATCACTGTGCCGCAGTCCTACACGAACAATGCGCTCGCTTACATCGTGTCTCTCGATGTCACGCAGAATGGTGCGCAGCTCCGTGCCTTCGCCGAGGCCCTGAAGTCTTCCCTTAACGGCACTCAGGGTGACGCCACGGCAACCGTTTCGGGTAATACTGCTACTTTCACCGGTCTTGAGTCCGGCTACTACGTTGTGATCGATAGCAACGGTACTCCCATGCTGGTCGGCACCACCATCCAGGAGGGTGAGACCAAGCATGTCCAGCTGAATGGCCATGATCTTGCTATTGCCTACGCGAAGCCTTACGATGCGACCAAGCCCACCAAGGACAGCTCCCTGACCAGCGGCTCCATCGGTACTGAGGTTCCTTACACCATCACTTACATCATTCCGGGTTCTGCCGCTAATGATGACTACACCAATCTGGTGATGACCGATATCGCTAGCGCCGGCCTCACCATGCCGGACACCTTCGAGATCGATATCGATGGCGTTGACTACTCCGATAAGGTCACCATCACCTCTTCTCCCTACACCAAGGTTGATGAGGGTATGGAGGCCTACCTCGGCGGCACGAAGACCGTGTTTGATTTCGGTGACGTGAAGGCTCTCTCGGGCCAGACGGTGACCATCAGCTACAAGGCCACCATCAATTCTTACGCCGTGGACGAGGTGAACAACAGCATCAGCATCGCTGATCCTTCCACCGGCGACGTCGTGACCGCTGGCTCCACCGTGAAGACCACCGGCATCACCTTCACCAAGGTCAACGCTGACGACACCAAGAATCTTGCGGGTGCCTGGTTCGAGCTCGTGAATGCTCCGGCGGATTACAACGGCCTCACGCCCATCGTGGACGAGGATGGCAACAAGCACTTCGTCGCTCAGTCCAATGAGAACGGTGTCGTGAACTTCCCGGGCCTCGCTAACGGCACGTACACCATCAAGGAGGTCAAGGCCCCTAATGGTTACCTGCAGCAGGTGAAGCCGCAGTTCACCGTCAAGGTTGATGGCGCCAAGGAGAATGCTGACGAGAAGACCTCCTTCACCCAGGATGTCACTTGGCAGCTCGTTGACACCACCAACAAGAAGGTCAAGAACGTGACCGCTGTCACCCAGCTCCCGATGACCGGTGCCGCCGGCATCACCATGCTGCTCGCCGTCTCCGGCCTGCTCGGTGGCGCTGCCGCTGTGTTCGCGGCCCGCAACAAGTCCCTCAAGCGTCAGCTGAACGCCTGAGACCCGACCTAGCCCAACCACCCTTCGTTGAGCTAGCGTAAGGAGAGAAGCGGCCCCTGTTCCTGGGAATTCAGGAACAGGGGCCGCTTCCTTATATCCGAGTACACTCGACCCCATGAGACTTGCACGCTTCTCCCTCAATGACACCCCGCGCTACGCCTTCGTGCAGCGCGACCCCGCCGACGGCCGCGACTACCTCGTCGCGCTCGACGGCCACCCGCTCGTCGGCCAGGTGACCCCCACCGGCGAGCGCTTCCCGCTGGACGCGGACGGCATCCGCCTGCTCGCCCCGGTCATCCCCTCCAAGGTCTACGGCCTGGCGAAGAACTACGAGGCGCACGCCGAGTACATGTACGAGCACGGCCAGTCGACGGTCGAGCACGCGCCCGAGCAGATGATGATCTTCATGAAGCCGTCGACGTCGGTGATCGGCCCGGACGACCCGATCGTCTACCCGAGCTACTCGCATGACATGAACTTCGAACCCGAGGTGGCCGTGGTCATCGGCCGCATCGCCAAAAACGTGCCCGTGGAGCGCGCGCTCGACTACGTGCTCGGCTACACCTGCACGAACGACGTGACGCTGCGCGACCTGCAGCAGTCCGACCCGATGTGGACCCGCTCCAAGGGCTTCGACACATCCTGCCCGCTGGGCCCGTGGATCGTGACGAAGGACGAGCTCGACGCGTCCGACACGCGCATCTCGTTCACCCTGAACGGCGAGGACGTGCCCGCGGCGAGCGGCACGACCGCGAACCTCATCCACTCGATTCCCGAGCAGGTGGCGTTCATCTCGAGCTTCGCGACGCTGCTGCCCGGCGACGTGATCCTCTCGGGCACGCCGGACGCGTCCGGCGCGCTGCATCCCGGCGACGAGGCCGTCGTGCACGTCGACGGCATCGGCGACCTGCGCAACGTCGTCGTGCAAGGCTGACCTAGCACCCCCGGCTGGGGGAAATCCTCCGACTATGGCTGTCCGCTGAAAGCGGGCAGCCGTTATGTATTTCTGAGCACAATGACAGTGGATGGTCCGTCCACTTTTGGAGGATGATTTTTTATGGAACAGAAGTACACGACGCTCGCCCAGGAGGCGCTGGGCGACGCCATTCAGAGTGCATCGGCGGCCGGCAACCCGCAGGTCGACCCGCTTCATCTGCTCGACGCCCTGCTGCGCCAGCAGAACGGCGTCGTCGGCGGCCTCATCGAGGCGTGCGGCGGCAACGTGCAGAAGATCGGCGCGGCCGTGAGGAACGCGCTCGTCGCGCTGCCGAGCGCGTCGGGCTCGTCGACGGCGCAGCCGCAGGCGTCGCGCCAGCTTACGCAGGCGCTGGCGAAGGCCGCCGAGGCCGAGCAGGCCATGGGCGACGAGTACATCTCCACCGAGCACCTGCTGCTGGGCATCGCCGAGGCGACGCCGAACGAGGCCGCGAAGATCCTCAACGCCAACGGCGTGACGCCGGAGAAGATCCGCGAGGCCATCCCAGCCGTGCGCGGCGGCGCGAAGGTCACCAGCCCGGACGCCGAGGCCAGCTACAAGGCCCTCGAGAAGTTCTCCACGGACCTGACGGCGCGCGCCAAGGAAGGCAAGCTCGACCCGGTCATCGGCCGTGACCAGGAGATCCGCCGCGTCATCCAGATCCTGTCCCGCCGCACCAAGAACAACCCGGTGCTCATCGGCGAGCCGGGCGTCGGCAAGACCGCCGTCGTCGAGGGCCTCGCCGAGCGCATCGTCGCCGGCGACGTGCCGAGCACCTTGCGCGACAAGAAGCTCATCAGCCTGGACCTCGGCTCCATGGTGGCCGGCTCCAAGTACCGCGGCGAGTTCGAGGAGCGCCTCAAGGGCGTGCTCGACGAGATCAAGCAGTCCGACGGCCAGATCATCACGTTCATCGACGAGCTGCACACCATCGTGGGCGCCGGCTCGGCCGAGGGCTCCATGGACGCCGGCAACATGCTCAAGCCGATGCTGGCGCGCGGCGAGCTGCGCCTGATTGGTGCCACCACGCTGGACGAGTACCGCGAGAACATCGAGAAGGATCCGGCCCTCGAGCGCCGCTTCCAGCAGGTGTACGTGGGCGAGCCGAGCGTCGAGGACACCATCGCCATCCTGCGCGGCCTCAAGCAGCGCTACGAGGCGCACCACAAGGTCACCATCGGCGACGACGCGCTCGTGGCCGCCGCCACGCTCTCCGCGCGCTACATCACCGGCCGCCAGCTGCCCGACAAGGCCATCGACCTCGTCGCCGAGGCCGCCGCGCACCTGCGCATGGAGCTTGACTCGCAGCCCGAGGAGATCGACGAGCTGCAGCGCAAGACCACGCGCCTCGAGATGGAGGAGATGCAGCTCAAGAAGGCCGAGGACCCCGCGTCCAAGGACCGCCTCGCCAAGCTGCAGGCCGAGCTCGCCGACACCCGCGAGCAGCTGCACGGCCTCAAGGCCCGCTGGGACGCCGAGAAGGCCGGCCACGACAAGGTCGGCGACCTGCGCGCCAAGCTCGACGACCTGCGCGTCGAGGCCGACAAGGCCACCCGCGACGGCGACCTCGCCAAGGCGTCGCGCATCCTGTACGGCGAGATCCCGGCCATCCAGAAGGAACTGGCCAGCGCCGAGCAGGAGGCCGAGAAGGAGGCCGAGTACGCCCACCAGGAGGACCCGATGGTCCCCGACCACGTGGACGCCGACTCCGTCGCCCAGATCGTCTCCGAGTGGACCGGCGTCCCCGTCGGCCGCCTCATGCAGGGCGAGAACGAGAAGCTCCTGAACATGGAGGACTACCTCGACGACCGCGTCATCGGGCAGAGCGAGGCCGTGCAGGCCGTCTCCGACGCCGTGCGCCGCTCGCGCGCCGGCATCTCCGACCCGAACCGCCCGACCGGCTCGTTCCTGTTCATGGGCCCGACCGGCGTCGGCAAGACCGAGCTCGCCAAGGCGCTCGCCGACTTCCTGTTCGACGACGAGCACGCCATGGTGCGCCTCGACATGTCCGAGTACATGGAGAAGAGCTCCGTGTCCCGCCTCATCGGCGCGGCCCCCGGCTACATCGGCTACGAGGAGGGCGGCCAGCTCACCGAGGCCGTGCGTCGTCGCCCGTACTCGGTGGTGCTGTTCGACGAGGTGGAGAAAGCCAACCCCGAGGTCTTCGACATCCTCCTGCAGGTCCTCGACGACGGCCGCCTGACCGATGGCCAGGGCCGCACGGTGGACTTCAAGAACACCATCCTGATCATGACCTCGAACCTGGGCTCCCAGTTCCTGATCAACCCCGACCTGTCCGAGAAGGACAAGCGCGAGGCGGTCATGAACGCGGTGCACACCCAGTTCCGCCCCGAGTTCCTCAACCGCCTCGACGAGACCATCATCTTCCAGCCGCTCACCCGCGAGGAGCTCGGCAAGATCGTGGACCTGCAGGTCAAGCAGGTCGCCTCGCGCCTGACCGACCGCCGCATCACCCTCGACGTGACGGCCGCGGCCCGCGAATGGCTCGCCGACACCGGCTACGACCCGGCGTACGGTGCCCGTCCGCTGCGCCGCCTCGTGCAGACCGAGGTCGGCGACCAGCTCGCCCGCATGCTACTGGCCGGCAAGATCAAGGACGGCGAGACCGTCCTCGTCGACCACACCGGCGGCGACCACCTCGAGCTCTCGGTCCACACCGACAACCCGCTGGTCGGCGACGACAACCCGAAGGATTCCGAGATCCACCTCGAAGGCGGCTGGCCCAAGGTCGACCCCGACGAGAAGGAGATCGGCGACTGACCTGAGCCGCTGACCCATATACAGGGACCCTCACGCTACAAGAAACCTCACGTTTTTCCGTGACATTTCTAGGACGCCGGCTTCGCCGGCCCTAGAAATGTCACGGAAAAACGTGAGGTTTCTT
>JAXJQE010000112.1:0-1768 GCA_036311305.1 Bifidobacterium sp. | reverse complement strand
TATCATAGTACGCTCTAAAAAACAAGAAATCATTTTACCGATTCCACAAATACCTTGATTATCAACTTTATCCGAACACCTCCCACATTCATCCGTACATGTGCGGATGAATGTGGGAACCCGATACCCTGAGGGCCGGATCGGCCGGCCCCGGGAGATCGGAGGACGGCATGTCCGGAAAGAAGAAAAGCGGCTCCGCAAGGGCGGTCCCGAGGGCCTACGGAAGGCTCACGAGGCACGAGCGGGACACGGTCCAGAGGATGCTGGAGCGCAGGGCGTCGTGCAGGGAGATCGCGAGGGAGCTGGGCAGGTCGCCCTCGACGGTGAGCGCCGAGGTGGCGTCGCACAGGTTCGTGACGGCGCCGAAGGCCAGGCGCGGCGAGCGCGTGGACGCCTCCGCCGACCTGTCGGCGGCCTGCCCGCGCCTGGCGGCGTGGCCGCGATGCTGCAACGGCTGCGGCCGGTACCGCGCGATCGGCTGCAAGCGCCGCCCCCACGTCTTCTACGAGGCCCGGGCCGCGCAGCTGTGCGCCGACTCGGTCCTCGTCTCGTCCAGGCGCGGGATAGACGCCGACGAGCCCGCCGCGGCGGCCAGGCTGGAGGCGATAAGGGACTGCCTGCGCCGGGGGCTGTCGCCCGAGTAGATGGCGGCGCGCAACGGCGGCCCGGTGGACCTGTCGCCGTCGACCATCTACCGCTGGGTCTCGGCGGGCTACGACGGCATGACCAGCATGGAGCTCAGGCGCAAGGTCGGCTACAGGCCGAGGAAGCGCGCCGCGGGCCGGGCGGCGACCCGCCACTCCGCCCGCAGGTCGCATGCCGCGTTCCTCGCCCTCGGGGAGGACGCGTGCGCCGCGGCCTGGGAGATGGACACCGTCGAGGGGGCCCGGGAGGACTCCGCCTGCCTGCTCACGCTGCTGCACCGCCCCAGCAGGCTCCAGCTCGCGCTGCCGCTGGAGGAGAAGACCGCCGGGTGCGTCGCGGACGCCCTGGGGGGCGTCCGGGCCATCCTCGGCGCCGACGGGACGCGCCGCGTGTTCCGCGCCGTCCTCACCGACAACGGCGCCGAGTTCTCCGACGAGGCGGCGATCGCGGCGCTGCTCGGCGAGGGGCCGGGCGAGACGAGGCTGTTCTACTGCGACCCCAGGCGCAGCGACCAGAAGGGCGCCTGCGAGCGCAACCACGTCGAGATCAGGAAGCTGCTGCCCAAGGGCGCCGGAATCAGGTTCGACCGGCTCGTCCCGGCCGACCTGGCGCTGGCCATGTCGCACGTGAACTCCGAGCCCCGCGGCGCGCTCGGCTTCGCGACGCCCGCGCGCGCCTTCAGGGCGATGCTCGGGGAGGACGCGGCGGCGCTGCTGGACGCCTACGGCGTGGGGGACGTGCCCATCGGGGAACTCGACCTGACGCCGGGGCTCATCGAGAGGGCGCGCGCAGAGAGGGGCGATGCCCCGCTGGCCTAGCCTAGGAGAAAAACGGAATAGACGGACCGACCGTCCGGCTGAGTCTGGGAAGAGGTGCCGGGCGGCGGGCGGGGCATGGCCACCGGACCCATCGAAACACATCTCCACCATTCCTTCAACTGGGAAAATGGCGCCCCCGGGGCCCGAGAGGGGCCGCGGGGGCGTTCGGTTAACTGCGGGAGCGAGCCATCAGCTCAATGTGTTCGGCTGAGATCGGAAATCAACCATTGCTTCTACATCGTGATTATTGAACGCATCTACCCATTTACATACTACTTCTTTTGGTCGTAACATAAATATTTCCT
>JAXJQE010000111.1:0-5505 GCA_036311305.1 Bifidobacterium sp. | reverse complement strand
GCATCTGTCGCCACAACACTCCATAGCTACAGATAATCGATTATCTGTAGCTATAATCCTTTCCAACTACAGATACGCCATCCGCAATCCATCGGAAGGAACCCATCATGTGCCATTGGACCATCCCGCCCATGCAACGGGAAGAACACCTCTGGCACATACCCGACGATGCGCCGGTCTCGCGCAGCCAACGCTCCCGCGGCAACGGACCCTACCATTCCGCCGTCCCCATCGCCCTGGCCGACCTCGACGTCACACTGGCCGCCGAACTGGCCGCCCAGGTCGAGGACGCCACCGCGGCGCTCGCCCGCTTCGACTCGTACGCCTACATCAAGCTCGGAGAGCAGGTCCAATCATTAGGCCCCATGAACACGGTGCTATTGCGGACAGAAGCAACCTCATCGTCGCAAATCGAAAACCTGACCGTCGGCGCGAAGAACCTTGCCTTGGAGATGATTCATGAGGGCAATAGCGAGAACGCCGCCATCGTGGTGGGCAATGTGCGCGCCATGGAATCATCCCTGCGCCTCAGCGAACAGCTGACCGAAGCGAACATCCTCGCCATGCATCGCGCACTGTTGGAGGCACAGCCCAGCTACGAACAATATGCGGGCCGCTACCGCGAGCAGCTCGTATGGGTGGGAGGCGGCAGCGCTTCCCCGCGTGGCGCCGCGCACATCGGGCCACAGGCCGAACTCGTACCGGATGCCATGCGCGATCTCGTCGCCTTCCTCCAGCGCGACGACCTCCCCGTCCTCGTCCAGACCGCTCTCGCGCATGCACAGCTCGAAACCATCCACCCCTTCGTCGACGGCAACGGGCGCACGGGACGCGCGCTGATCCACGCCATCCTGCGCAACAAGGGAGTGGCCAAATACATGGTGCCGCCGGTATCGGCCGGACTCTTGCGGCATACGGCCCGTTATTTCGACGCCTTGACCACTTTCCGCGAAGGCGACGCCGGGCCCCTCGTCTCCGTCTTCGCGGAGGCCGCCCAATTCGCGGCGACAAGCGGCACCACCCTCATCGACGACCTCGAGGCCCAGTTGGACGAGACACGGCAAGCCCTTCCGACCGTCCGCAGGGACGCTGCGGTATGGCGCGTCATCCCCCATCTCATCGCACAGCCCATTCTCAACACCGCCTATCTGCAACGGGAGATCGGCCTGAGCAAGTCGCAGGCCGAGCGCGCCGTCAAGGCACTCGTCGAGGCCGGCGCGCTCACCCCGCGCAACAGCGCCAAGCGCAATATCGTCTGGGAACACCGCGGCATCCTCGACGTCCTCGACGCGTACGCGGCATCGCTCCGGCGGCAATGAGCGGCCACGCCCCGAGGGGCGCCGGCGCCGCTCCACCGCGGCACCGGGAGGGACGAGGGGTCAGGCCTTGGCGTTCATCGCCGCCGCCTGGCGCTTCGTCTCGCGGCGGCGCACCATGAAGGCGTGCCAGTTGGACGCCACCGCGCACAGCAGCACGATGAGCAGCACGATCATGCCCCACTTGCCGCCGGACTGCGTGGCGGAGGCGTAGGCCTGGGTGCCGGCGGTCTTGCCGGACTGCGCGATGACCATGCAGATGGACATCACGGTGGTGCCGACGGCGCCCGCGAGCTGCTGGAACGTGGAGAACATGGCGTTGCCGTCGGGCTGGGCCTGCGGCTTGATGACGCTCATGCCGGCGGTCATCGTGTCCGGGTACGCCATCGAGAAACCGGCCATGTACGCGATGTAGCCGACGCAGATCATCCACACGCTGGCGGACGGCCGCACGAGCAGGATCATGAGCAGGATGCCGAGGACGGCGAGCGCCATCGTCCACATGATCGGCTTCATCGCGCCGAAGCGGTCGAGCAGCGCACCGGCGACGGGGCCGAGCACGGCGCCGAGCAGCGCGCCCGGCAGGATGAGCAGGCCGGCGGTCGCGGCGGACGCGCCGAAGCCCCACTGCGCGAGGTTCGGGATGAGGTAGCCGAAGCCGATGGTCACGCCCTCGAGCATGACGTAGGCGAGCAGGTGCCAGCGGAACGGCACGTTGTACAGGATGCCCATGCGGATGAGCGGCTCGTGCGACTTCTTGCACAGCATGGCGAACCACACGAGCGCGGCGGCGGCCACCACGAAGAGCACGATGGCGGTGCCCCACGTCGAGGCGGCGTCGGCGCCCTCGGCCACGGCGGCGCCGCACTGGTCGAGGCCGAACACGAAGCACACGAAGCCGATGAGCAGCAGCACGAGCTGGCCGAACTGGAACTTGACGTGGCCGGTCGGGCGCGGCTGCTCGATGGTGAAGAAGCCGATGAAGAAGGCGGCGACGATGAACAGCGTCAGCCAGCCGAACATGGCGCGCCAGCCGATGGAGTCGCAGGCCACGCCGCCGACGGTCGGGCCGAGGGCCGGGGCGATGGCGCACACCATGTTGCAGGTGCCCATGAGCAGGCCGAGGCGCGAGCGCGGAGCCTGCTCGAGGATGATGTTGAACATGAGCGGCAGCGCGATGCCGGTGCCGACGCCCTGCAGGACACGGGCGCACATGAGCAGCCAGAAGCCGGGGGTGAGCGCGGCCAGGGCCACGCCGCACAGGCACAGCACGACGGCCACGACGAAGCACGACTTGATCTTGAAGCGGCGGTTGAAGAAGCTGGACAGCGGCGTCACCACGGACACGGTGAGCAGGTAGCCGGTCGTCAGCCACTGCACGGTCGCGGTGTCGACGCCGAACTCCTTCTGGATGGTCGGGAAGAGCACGTTGGTCATCGTCTCGGTGAGGATGCCGATGAAGGCCAGGATACCGGTGGCGATGATGGCGCACAGCAGCTTGCCGGGGATCTTCTCGCCCTGGTGGGCGGCGTAGCTTTCGTTGTCCGGGTCGTCCGGATCGGTCTCGTAGTTGGTGTCGTCGTTGATGGGGCCGTCGCCGAAGTCCGGGATGTCGGCCTCGGCCGTGGCGTCGGCGACGATTGCGGCGGACGCGGTGCCGTCGCCGTTGTCGATGATGCGGATGGTCGGTTCGTTCGTGTTGTCAAGGGTGACGCGTTTGGGCATCCTAAAAGAGCTGTTCCCAGCACACCTTTCTTGGCCCGGGAAGACTTCGGCACAGTCCGCGTCGCCGGGCGCTACGGAACGGCACGCCGTTCAGCGATGGCTCACGGCAATAAAGAAGCCGGGCACGGCGGCCTCGCGTATGGGTGTGATTATACGTCCCGGGCCAAGACGAAACCGGACGCCGCGCGCCCGCATCGTGGACCGCTCACAGCCGCGCCTCAATCGACTCCAAGGTGGGCGGCTCGCTGGCCAGCAGCACGTCGAGCTGCACGCCTTCGACCTGCGAGGCCAGACACGCGGCGCGCTCCGGCCCGCAGATGACCGCCAGGCATCGCTGCATCGTATACAGCATGCCCAGGGCGATGCGCCGGAACTCCTCGTCGCGCAGCCCCATGATGCACAGCTCGTACGAAACCATGGTCAGTCCGCGTCCATCCCCCGTCGAATGCATGAGGATGAGCCGCGCGAGGTCGCGCTCGATCGTCTCCGCCGTGGCGGTCGCCGCCCACTCCTCGATGTCGCGCTGGCGCGACCGCTCGATCTCCCGCAGCGCGCCGAGCAGGATGTCCCGCTTGGACTTGAAATGATAGGAGACCGACCCCACGGGCACTCCGGCGCGCTCGGCGATGCGCCGCGCCGTGCACCGCTCGATGCCGTCGCTCTCCAGCACGTCGACGGCCGCGGCCATGATCCGCTCCTTGCGGCCGTCGTCGTTCGGGGTGTTGCGTGGCCGCGCCATCACACCCCCTCGTCCAGGTGCCAGTGCCGGCGCACGGCGGCGACGGACGCGTCGGCGGCGTTGAGCTGCTCGCCCCGGTGCATCGCCAGGTACGCCCACACCGACCCGACCACGAGCAGCGCGACACCGACCCAGAACAGCGGCGAGGGCAGCGTGCGCAGCAGGATCGAGGTCGCCACGCTGGAAAGCACGGGCGACGCGTAGCCGATCGTGGACAGCTGTGTCATGTCGCCATGCGCGATCGCCACGTTCCACAGGGCGTAGCCGGCCGTGAGGGAGATGGTGCCGCCGAGCAACGGCAGCAGGCCATGCACCGGGTCGGCGGGCGCGTCGGCGCCGCTGATCGCCCATGCCAGCCAGAAGCACACGGCGATGGTGGTGAAGAAATACGCGACGGCGTTCTTGCCGGCGCCCAGTCGCGGCGTGAGCATGCTGTAGAACGCCCAGAGGATGGACGCGGCGGTCGCCAGGGAGTACGGCAGCGGATTCGAGACGACGCCCGCGAACGGCACGCCCCCACCGAGGACCTCCTTGCCGCCGACGGCGAGCATGATGCCGACGGCCGCGATGACCAGGCCGGGCACGAGCAGCGCGAAGGTGGAGGGGCGGTGGCGTCGCATGAGCGCCACGCACAGCACGGCCATGAGGATCGGCCACAGGTAGTTGAGCATGCTCACCTCGAGCGTCTGCACCTGGGTGCGCGCGAAACCAACCGCCTGCGCCATGCAGATCTCGTACAGGACGAACAGCAGGCCGCAAGTGACCAGGTAGCGCCGCGGGATGTCGCGGATGGGGTCGGGGCGGTTGGCGATGAACAGGCCGATGGCGCCCAGCGTGTACAGGAGCGCGGCGCCGAGGATGTGGCCGTAGGCCTGGAGGGTCAGGCGCACCAGCCCGATGGTCATGCTCCAGCAGACAATCGCAGCGATGCCGCAAGCCAACGCGCGGCGTTTGGACATGTGGGAGGGCATAAGTGTTGGCATCTCTTCCATAAGGAGTGATTTATGTACATCTGTACATAACCTATGGCGTACACCGGACAGTATGCCGACAGCACCTCGGATGCGGTCGGGACAGCCTTCCCTCTGCGCCCGCGGCACCTATCTGGCCTATTGTGCGATGGATTTTGGCGCATTGGCCCCCTCCCGCCCCCTCAGGGGATGTTTCTAAGGGCCAAGAAGCCGGAATCGGCAAAAATCCATCGCACAATAGGCCAGATACCGCCCAGATACCAAAAGGAGGGGCCTCACGGCCCCTCCCTGACGGTGGCTGTGCGTCCATGTCGCTCACGATTCCTTGAAGTTCGCGTCCAGGAGCATCGCGTTCAGGCCGGTCATGAAATACACGACGTAGCCGCCGACGACCATGGCCACGTTGACGACGATGCCCACCACCAAGGCTTGCTGTTCCATTTTCTTCTGATGCATCCCGACGGTTCCTTCCTCGTTGAAGAATCGTCCACCTAGTCGTTCCAGTGTACGGGAGCGCGCGGTTACGCCGAGCGCGCGGACGTGGCGCTAGGATAGGCGGCGGAACACAGTCGACCGTCAGGAGGACGCATGGCACAGGACGACGCGGCGCGGGAGCCGCAGATCGAGGGACTCGCGCAGCTGCGCGCGATGGAGGAGCAGGGCGCCGCGTGGAACCGCGACGTGCGCCGCGCGACGCGGCTCGGGCAGCCCGCGCCGCGCGCGCCGTTCGACATGGACGAGTACCGCCGCCTGC
>JAXJQE010000110.1:0-1623 GCA_036311305.1 Bifidobacterium sp. | reverse complement strand
GTCGCCCAGTGACCGCCGTCGACCGCACCGTCGGCCGCCCCGCGCGCGGGACGGCCGACGCGGCGCATCCGCACGCCCTGGCCGGTGCGCCCGCCGACGCCTCCGCCGTCGACCGCGCCGCCTGCCCGGTCCTCGCCTCGCGCGGCCGCCTCTACCTCGACCCGCGCACGAAGCTGTTCATGCTCGTGTGCGCGAACCTGCTCATGTTCCTGCACGCCGCCCCGGCCGTGCAGGCCGCAGCGGCCGTGCTGTTCGCCGTGCTGATGCTCACCGGCGGCCGCCCCGCCATGGGCGTGCGCATGCTCGCCGCGTACGGCGCGCTCGCGCTCGCCGAGCTCGCCGCCACCGCGCTGTCGACGACGCACCAGTGGTTGCAGGTCGTCGGCGTCGCCTGCGCGGGCCTGGCGATGATGATGCCGTGCCTGATCGCCGGCATGTCCGCGTTCTGCACGACCCGCCCCGGCGACTTCGTGTGCGCGATGCGCCGCATGCGCGTGCCCACCGCCGTCGTCATCCCCGTCGTCGTGCTCATGCGCTTCTTCCCGACGATCGCGCACGACTTCCGGCAGATCCGCCACGCGCAGCGCCTGCGCGGCCTGGCCGGCGGCGCGTGGCGCGACCCGGCCGGCGCGCTCGAGCGCACGCTCGTGCCGCTGCTCATGAACGCGACGACCGTCGCGCAGGACCTGACCGTCGCCGCCCTGGCCAAGGGCCTCGGCACCGACGGTCCCGTCACCAGCCTCGCGCAGCTGCGCCTGCGCCCCCGCGACTGGGCCGCGATGGCCCTGTGCGCGCTGCCCGTCGCGCTCGCCGTCGCGCTGTGACGCGCGCCCGCTAGAAACCTCACGTTTTTCCGTGAGGGTTCTAGCGGAACCCGCTTCCCACGAAAGGACCCCATGACCGCCGCCCAGCTCACCGACGTCTCCTTCACCTACGCCGGCCACGCCACGCCCGCCCTCGCGCACGTCACCGCCGACGTCGCGCCGGGCGAGGTCGTCATGGTCACCGGCCGCTCCGGCTGCGGCAAGACGACCGTCACGCACCTGCTCAACGGCCTCGCCGGCGCGCACTACGAGGGCGCGCTCGACGGCGAGGCGCGCGTCGGCGCGCTCGTCGCCGGCGTCACGCCCATCGAGGACTACGCGCGCGCCGTCGGCAGCGTCTTCCAGAACCCGAAAACGCAGTATTTCCACGCGAACTCCACCGACGAGCTGTCGTTCCCCTGCGAGAACGCCGGCCTGCCGAGCGTGGAGATCCACGAGCGCGTGCGCCGCGCGGTCTTGCGTTTCGGCATCCCGCAGCTGCTCGACCGGCGAATCATGGAGCTCTCCGGCGGCCAGCAGCAGCAGCTCGCCGTCGCCGCCGCGACGATCCTCGGCCCCGGCGTGCTCGTCCTCGACGAGCCGACGAGCAACCTCGACGCCGACGCGATGGCGCGCCTGCACGACATGCTCGCCGAGCTCAAGCGCGAGGGCGTCGCCATCGTCGTCGCCGAGCACCGCCTCGCCTGGTGCGCCGACCTCGTCGACCGCTACCTCATCGTCGAGGACGGCCACGTGCGCGCGGAGTACACGGCCGACAGGTTCGCCGCGCTCGACCCCGACCTGCGCCGCGCGGGGGGCC
>JAXJQE010000109.1:0-3213 GCA_036311305.1 Bifidobacterium sp. | reverse complement strand
GACCCGCGCACGGCCCCGGCCGTGCCGACCGTCCCCGTCCGCCCGCGCGGACACGGGACCATTTTTTATATATATAAGAAGAAAGCAACTCCCATGGGAAAGATACTCGTCGACGACATCGTCCCGATCATCGTCATCATGGCGTTGGGCTACATCTTCGGCAAGTTCAGCTACTTCGACGATGACCAACGCCAGGGCCTCAACAAGCTCGTCCTGAACGTCGCGCTGCCCGCGGCACTGTTCATCTCCATCGTCAAGGCGACGCGCAAGATGCTCGCTGAGGACGCGGTCCTCACCGCCCTCGGCTTCATCGGCATCATCGTCATGTTCATGCTCAGCTACTACCTGTGCCGCCTGATGTTCCACCACAGCATCCAGGAAGCGGCCGTGTGCGCGTTGATCGCGGGCTCGCCGACCATCGGCTTCCTCGGCTTCGCCGTGCTCGACCCGATCTACGGCGACACCGTGAGCACCAACCTCGTCATCGCCATCATCTCCATCGTCGTCAACGCCGTGACCATCCCGATCGGCATGTACCTCATCAACGTCGGCCAGGCCAAGGACCGCGAGCGCCTGAGCGCCAAGGTCACCACCAACGCCAAGGGCGAGGCGACCGTCAAGGCCGCCGACGGCAAGGCCGCCGACGGCAAGGCCGCCGACGGCAAGGCCGCCGAGGTCGTGGCCGCCAAGTCCGACGGTGCCAAGGCGCCGCAGCCGAAGGACGACGTCGCCATCGACCCGTCCAAGGATCCGAAGAAGGACAAGAACGCCGAGGTCATGGTGTCCAAGTCCTCCAACATGGGCAAGAAGAAGAACGGCAACCTGCAGGCGCTCGTCAACGCCCTCGAGCAGCCGGTCTGCTGGGCCCCGCTGCTGGCCATCGTGCTCGTGCTCGTCGGCATCCGCATCCCGGATTCCTGGGCCCCGACCTTCGACCTGATCGCCAAGGCGAACTCCGGCGTGGCCGTGCTGGCCGCAGGCCTCGCGCTCGCCACCGTGAAGTTCTCCCTGGGCTGGGAGACGATCTGGAACACGATCTACCGCCTCATCATCACCCCTGCCGTGTTCCTCGGCGTGGGCCTGCTGTGCGGCATGGGCTCCACCCCGGACAAGCTGTCCATGCTCGTCCTGGCCGTCGCCCTCCCGCCGGCCTTCTCCGGCATCATCATCTCCAGCCGCTACAACATCTACGTCAAGGAAGGCGCCTCGACGACCGCCGTGTCCACGGTCTGCTTCGCCGTCACCTGCCTGCTGTGGATCTGGCTGGTCCCGCTGTGCTGCCACTGATCCGGCCTGATCGGCCTGATCGGCCTGATCGGCTGACCGTGGCCGCCTGAGCGGCCCCTACGCGAAGGCCCCGCGCACCCTTCTCCGGGTGCGCGGGGCCTTTTGCGTGGGAAATGCGTCGCGCAATACCCTGGACACGCCCGGATTCACCGTGGTATTCGGGCCATTGCGCGACGAATTCGGCATGAAAGTGGCCCCGCACGGTACATCCGTGCGGGGCCACACCTATATAGGTACGACTCAGCGGGTCATCACTTGGCAGCAGGGGCCCCCAGGTCGGCCTTGACGCCGTCGTTGCCACCGATGACGCCCTTGGCCTTCAGGTCGGCGATCTGGTCGGCGGTGTAACCCAGGGAGGTCAGGATCTCCTCGTTGTTCTCGCCGAGGCGCGGAGCGCGCTTGTAGGTCGGGGTGTAGTTGCTCATCGTGAACGGCATGCCGATGGTCTTGAAGTCGCCACGCGCGTCCTCCTGGTCGATCGTGACGATCGTGCCGTCGGAGTTGAGCTCGGGGTCGTTCTCCAGCTCGTACCAATCGAGGACCGGGCCGACCGGGACGCCCTTGGCGCCCAGTTCCTTGGTCAGGGTCTCCTTGTCGTACTGCATCGTGTATTCCTCGACGCGCTTGTAGACCTCGGCCTTGTGCTCGTCGCGGGCGTTCGGGGTGCTGAACTTCGGGTCGGTCAGCCAGTCCTGGAAGCCCAGGGCGTTGCAGAAGTTCTCGAAGCCCTTCTCGGACTGCTGGATGACGATGTACACGTACGCGTTCGGGTCGGTCTCCCAGCCCTTGGCGCGGTAGCACCAGCCGAGCACCAGGCCGCCCTCGGCGTTCTCGGCGCGCGGGATGGCCTTGCCCCACTTGTAGCCCGGGTAGCAGGCGTAGTAGCTCAGCTCGCCCAGGTGGTCGAGGATGAGCTGGTCACGCAGCTTGATGCGGCACAGGTTCAGGACGGCGTTCTGCATGGACTGGTACACGTAGGTGCCTTCGCCCGTGCGCTCGCGCTGCAGCAGCGCGGTCAGGATGCCGATGAGCAGGTGCATGCCGGTGTTGGAGTCGCCCAGCGCGGCGCCCGACTGCGTCGGGACGTTGAAGTCGCCCTCGTTCCAGCCGGTGGTCGAGGCGGCGCCGCCGGCGCACTGCGCGACGGGCTCGAAGGCCTTGACGTGCGCGTAGCGGGAGCCCTGGTTGAAGCCCTTCAGGGAGGCCATGATGCACTTCGGGTTGATCTTGTGCACCTCGTCCCAGCCGAAGCCGAGCTTCTCGACGTCGCCCGGGCCGATGTTCTCGACGAAGACATCCGCGTCCTTGAGCAGGTCGGTGAGGATCTTCTTGCCTTCCGGATCCTTCATGTCCAGGGTGATGGACTTCTTGTTGGCGTTCAGCTGCAGGAAGTACAGCGAGTAGGAGCCGTCGACGTCGTTCATCTCGTTACGGGTCGGGTCGCCGCCCTTGACCTTCTCGAGCTTGATGACCTCGGCGCCCATCCACGCGAGCATCTGCGTGCAGGACGGACCGGACTGGACCTGCGTCCAGTCGATGACCTTGATACCCGCCAGCGGCGCGGTATTCGTTGTCTCGGTCATATATGACCTCCTTGGGTTAGTCACTTGCGGCCAAATATAGGCATGGAATCCAAGGATTTGGGAGGAGTTCAGCTGCCGGGCACAACACCGGGATGCCCCAAGGGATTTCTGGTAGTGAACGCGGCGCAAACAGGGGTGTCGAACGCCGGTGTCCGCGCGGGCGCGGGAACCGTCCGCGGCGCGCCGGCGCCACATACGCGGAAGGCCGCCGGTCCATGACCGGCGGTCTTCCTGGTTGGTAGCGGGGCATGGATTTGAACCATGGGCCTCTGGGTTATGAGCCCAGCGAGCTACCGAGCTGCTCCACCCCGCGACGGCTGTTCAAGACAGCGCTATATAAATT
>JAXJQE010000108.1:0-34042 GCA_036311305.1 Bifidobacterium sp. | reverse complement strand
GCCTTCGCGCTCAAGCCGAAGGGTGCCGCCGAAGCCTGAGCGCGCACGGGAAAGGCCCGGCCGGGAGCGTCGACGCTCCCGGCCGGGCCTTTCCCGTGCGCGCTCAGGCTTCGGCGGCACCCTTCGGCTTGAGCGCGAAGGCCTTGACGACCATGCGCATCTGCGCCCAGAACGTGACGCCGAAGCCGACAATCACCCACACGAGCGGCACGACGACGAGCGTGCCGGGCACGACCGCCATAAGCACGACCGGCAGCGCCCACAGCACGACGATCGCGAGCGCCACGAGCGGCCTCATGAGCGCCAGGCGCGCGGACTGCCTGATCTGCTGCCAGAAACTCAGCTTGCTGCGGCCGGACAGCGGCAGCACGAACGCGAGCGCCATCGCCACCACGGCGAAGACGCCGAGCATGACGCCGTAGAACAGCGATGCCCCGTTGCCGGAGCCCCGCGAGATCCACCACAGGTCGAAGCCGGCGAGCGCGAACAGCGCGGCGAACGTGAGCGTGGCCAGGCAGCTGACGCCGAAGCGGCGCTTGAACGCGCGCCAGAACGTGCGGAACACGCCCTCGTCGGTGTCCTCGACGATCTCGCGCGCCACCTCGTACGCGGCGGACGTCGACGCGCCGATCGTGAACACGGGCAGGCAGCACACGAACCACGCCATCGAGAGCATGGCCAGGTCGCCGATGCGCCCCATGACCACGTTGTACGGGTTGTCCTGCTTGAAGATGCGTGCCGAGGATGCCATCGTCGTCTCCTTATTGTTTTCGTTGGCCGCGCTCACCGCGCCGCCTGCGCGGTGGCGTCTGCGGACGCCTCCGGCCGCTGGTACAGATAGTCGATGAACGCCTGCGCGTTGCCGCCCTGGCGCGTGTTGGCGACGATGCCGACCATCGCCGCGTCGTCGCTGGCGTACGCGTGCCACGTCGCCGCGTCCGCCAGCGTCAGCCCGTAGGGGAGCGCCTCGCCCTGCCCGGTGCCGGACTGGTCGATCTGGTCGGTGACGTGCGAGTCGTCGAAGCCGTGGAAGTCCTGCGCGTACGCGTGCAGCTCGCCGTACTGCGCGGCCGGCAGCGCGGTCTTCAGGTCGGTGAGGTAGCCGTAGGATGCGAGCTCGGCGAAGGTGGACGGCGGCGCGATGACGACGTCGATCTGCTCGTTGGCGATCATCGTCTGCAGCTTGCTCAGGCCGTCCTTGGCGGTGTCGAAGTAGTCGTCGATGACGACGTCCTGCCCGAGCTTCGCCGCGTACGCGTCCTGCAGCTTGGCGGCCTCGCCGAGCGGCAGCGTGCTGTCGACGACCGCGGCGTACAGCGCGGGCCGTTCGTCGCGCGCGGCGACGCGCACGGCGACGAACGCGACGAGCGCGACGGCGATGGCGGCCGCGGCGAGCGGCACGAGGAAGTGCTGGCGGAAGTATTCGGGTTTGTCGCGGTTGGGCAGCTGCATGAAAATGCGAACTTTCGACTCGCCGGCGTGCGCGGGCGGCTGCGCGAGCTCGGCGACCGCGGCTTTCTGCTCGTCCGTAAGCCCAGGTCCCTTCGCCATGGTTCCCTCCGTCCTCGAAAAGCGCACATCGTCGGTGATAGGTTTGCGCTGCTTAAACGCTTAATATATACTGGTGCCGCGCAAAAGTCAAGTATCGGCGGCCCTTGCGCGCCGTCGTGCCGGGGACCTACCATCATACCGGCAACCGGCCGCGCGCGCCGGGCCGGAGACACCGATGCCCCCGACGCCCGACCGCCCGCGACGCGGCACATGAAGCACGACAAAGGAGACGTCCACCATGTTCGACCACGGCAACCACATCCTCATGCGGCGCGACGGAGTCTGCGTCGTCCTCAAGACCCCCGACGACGAGATGCCCCAGGTGGAGTACTGGGGCCGCGACTGGGGCTTTGCGGACGCGGAGTCCGCGCTCGCCGCGCTCGACGCGATGACCCTCAAGGTCACGCCCCCGGAGGAAAAGCCCGACGCGGGCCTGCGCCCGTCGTTGCTGCCGCAGGGCGCCGAGGCCTTCGCTGGCCGCCCGGGCCTGGAGGCGCACCGCGCCGGCGCGCCCGTCTTCGTGCGCTGGACGTCGGTCGACGTCGACGCCTCCGGGCCGGCGATGCCCTCGCCGTCGGCGTCCGCGGCCGGCGCCGACGGGCCGTCGCCGCTCAATGTCCGCGTCACCGTGCACGCCGAGGACGGCGTGCACGGCGTCGCCCTCGACGTGACGCTCACGCTCGAGCGCGGCGGCCTGCTCGTCGTGCGCCAGCGCGTTGCCGACCTCGGCGGCGTCGCCTCGCACGTCACCGCCGAGGCCGTCGGCGAGGAGCCGCTCACCGTCAACTGGCTCGACTGCGTGATGCCGATCCCGCGCCGCGCCAACCACCTCACCCAGTTCCCCGGCCGCTGGCCGCTGGAGAAGCAGCCGTCGACGACCGCGCTGCCCGTCGGCTCCGTCACGCGCGACTGCCGCCACGGCAAGACCAGCCACGAAAGCCCGTGGATGTTCATCGCGTCCGACGGCGAGCCGCAGTTCTCGCGCGGCGAGGTGTGGGCGTGCCACCTGGCGTGGAGCGGCAACCAGACGTATGGGCTCGACAACCTGCCGCAGCACGAGCCGCTGCTCGGCGCCGGCGAGCTGCTCGGCCCCGGCGAGGTGCGCCTCGCGCCGGGCGAGTCGTACACGACGCCCGAGGTGTGCTTCTCGTGGTCCGACGAGGGCCTCGACGGCATGTCCGCGCGCTTCCACGAGTGGCTGCGCACGATGCCCGGGCGCGCCAAGGGGGAGCGGCCGGTCACGCTCAACACGTGGGAGGCGGTGTACTTCGACCATGACGAGCAGACGCTGCTGCGGCTCGCGGACGTCGCCGCGCGCGTGGGCGTCGAGCGCTTCGTGCTTGACGACGGCTGGTTCCACCTGCGCCGCGACGACTCGCGCGGGCTGGGCGACTGGGTGGTGGACGCCGAGGTGTGGCCGGAGGGGCTGGACGGGCTCGCCGCGCGCGTGCACGGGCTCGGGATGCAGTTCGGGCTGTGGTTCGAGCCGGAGATGGTCAACCTCGACTCCGACCTCGCGCGCTCGCACCCGGATTGGATCCTCGCCGAGCCGTGCGCGGTGCCGTGCCGCGCGGACGTCTCCTACCGCAACCGGTACGTGCTCGATCTGGCGAACCCCTTGGCCTACGAGCATGTGCGCGGGCAGATGGCGGCACTAATCCGCGAGCTGGGCATCGACTACATCAAGTAGGACCACAACCGCGACGTCACCGAGCCGGTGCACGAGGGCCGCTACGGGCTGCACGCGCAGACCGAGGCCGCCTACCGCCTGTTCGACGACCTCAAGCGCGAGTTCCCGGGGCTCGAGATCGAGAGCTGCTCGTCGGGCGGCGCGCGCGCCGACGCCGGGATCCTGCGCCACGCGGACCGCATCTGGGCCTCCGACTCCAACGATCCGCGCGACAGGGTCGATATCCAGCGGTGGACCGAGCTCATCGTGCCGCCGGAGATGATCGGCGCCCATGTCGGGCCGTCGCCGGCGCACTCCACGGGCCGCGCCACCGACCTGTCCTACCGCGCCGCCGTCTCGCTGGAGGGCTGCCCGGGCTTCGAGTGGAACCTGCTTGAATGCTCGGACGAGGAGCTCGACCAGATCGCCGGCTTCGTGCGCCTGGCCAAGGAGCTGCGCGGGCTGCTGCACTCGGGCACCGTGCGCCACGCCGATTTCCACGACCCGGCGCTGCGCGGGCGCGGCGTGGTCGCCCCTGACGGCTCGCACGCGGTGTGGGTGGTGGACACGGTCACCAACCTGCGCGACGTGCTCACCGAGCGGCTCGTGCCGTTGGGGCTGGACGTCGACCGGACCTACCGCGTGCGCCTGCGCGAGGACGCCGGCGCCGCCAAGTGGGGCTGGAACACGCCCGAGTGGGTCAAGGCCGCGCGGACGGACGCCGGTTTCGAGGTCTCCGGCCGCCTCCTGCTCGGCGTGGGCCTCCAGGTCCCGCCGCTGTGGCCGATGCAGGCCCTCGTGCTCGAGTTCACGGCCGAGTGAACCTTCCACTTTTCCGCGCCGCCGCGGAAAAGTGGAAGCCTTGGCGCGCACTTTCCGGGAAAGTGGAAACTGGTGCGCACACTTTTGGGATGGCCGTTCTGAAAGTGGAAGGTCCCGCTCGGGGACGACACTCCCAAGCCTCTCCCGACTTGATACTTAAGCGCTTCACTGATACGCTTGCAAGCATGTACGCCGGCCGGCGCAGAGACGGCCGGCGTCCCCTTCCGTCAAGGATGACATCGACCACGATCGACACGAGGAAGGACCACCATGACCAACCCCACCCCCGCCGCCGAGCTGGACGCGAAGTACCGTCTCGGCACCCCCGAGAACGCCGCGTTCCTGGACGCCGCGCGTGACGACCTCATCGAGTTCGGCCGCCGGTTCCCGGCGCCGGACGGCAGCTCCTACTGGCTCGGTGACGACGGCACCCCGTGGACGGACCGCAACCGCGCCACCTGGATCACCAGCCGCATGACCCACGTGTACTCGCTGGCCACGCTGCTCGGCGTCGAGGGCGCCGAACAGCTCGTCGACGCCGGCCTCAAGGGCCTCAAGGGCGCCCTGCACGACGACGAGAACGGCGGCTGGTACCCGGAGATCACCCCCGACGGCGGCCATGTGCCGGACAAGCAGGCCTACGCGCACGCCTTCGTGCTGCTCGCCGCCTCGTCCGCGCTGCTCGCCGGCCGCCCCGGCGCGCAGGAGCTGCTCGACGAGGCCGAGGAGACCTACCTCACCAGGTTCTGGGACGACGAGACCGGCCTGAGCGTGGACACCTGGAACACCGAGTTCACCGAGCTCGACCCGTACCGCGGCCTCAACGCGAACATGCACTCCGTGGAAGCGTGCCTCGCGGTGGCCGACGTGACCGGTGACGAGGCGTGGCGCCAGCGCGCGGGCCGCATCATCGACCATGTCATCGACTGGGCCGCGGCCAACGACTGGCGCATCCCCGAGCACTTCGACTCCGACTGGAACGCCGACCTCGAGTACAACGCGGACAAGAAGGACGACCAGTTCAAGCCGTACGGCGCCACCCCGGGCCATGGCATCGAGTGGGCGCGCCTGATCACCCAGTACGCGCTGAGCGTCTACGGTGAGGAGGGCGTGCGCGAGGGCGAGGGCAAGAAGTACCTCGACGCCGCCGAACACCTCTTCGACCGCGCGGTGGAGGACGCCTGGGACGCCGATGGCGCGCCGGGCATCGTCTACACCACCGACTGGGAGGGCAAGCCCGTCGTGCACGACCGCATGCACTGGACGCTGGCCGAGGGCGTCAACACGGTCGCCACGCTGGCCAAGGTCACCGGCAAGAGCGAGTACGCCGACTGGTACGCCACGTTCCTCAAGTACATCGACGAGCACCTCATGGACCACGTCAACGGCTCCTGGTTCCACCAGCTCGACGCCGGCAACAACGTCATCGGCACCGTCTGGCCCGGCAAGTCCGACCTCTACCACGCCACGCAGGCCATGATGATCCCGCTTCGCGACCCGTCCCTGTCCATCGCCCCCGCGACGAAGAAGCAGGCCGAGGAAGCCGCCGAGTAATAACAAAGTAACATCCGTCCGGCCGGGCGACCTCCTGTGGAATCACATCCCTTCTCCAAATCACCGTGATCCCCGCCCGGTCGGCCCATACGGGGAAAGGCCCATCCGTCTCGGCGGATGGGCCTTTCCCCGTATGCGTGCGGTTGCCCGCTCAGTCCTCCTCGGGGACCGGTTCGGCGTGCCTGGCGGTGGCGCGCGTCATCACCGCGTACGCGCAGAAGAGCACGGCCAGCCAGATGACGCCGGCGATGAGCGCGATCCGGTAGCTGGGGGAGAAGCACATGAGCACGGCCACGAGCGCGAGGAACGCGATGACCAGGTAGCTCGTCAGCCGTCCGCCGGGCAGCTTGAACTGGATCTTCGCGATGGCCGCGTCGCCGGTCAGGCCCTTGAGCGCCGCCGGCCCGTCGCCCGCGGCGACGCGCTTGCGGAACTTCATCTGCGTGACCATGACCATCGTCCAGTTGATGAGCGCGGAGATCGTCGCGATCGACATGAGGTAGTTGAACGCGAACTCGGGCCACACGAACACCACGACGACGGCGATCGCCGTGATCACCGCGCTCGTGAGCACGCCGGCGACCGGCACGCCGCGCTTGCTGAGCTTGCCGAGGAACGCCGGCGCGTTGCCCTGGCGTGCCAGCGAGTACAGCATGCGCGAGTTCGAGTACAGGCCGGAGTTGTACACGCTCATGACGGCCGTGAGGCACACGAAGTTGAGGATGCCGGCGGCCACGCGCACGCCGACGGAGTCGAAGATCTGCACGAAGGGGCTCATCTTGCCGTCGATGCGGTCCCACGGCACGACCGCCATGATGATGCCCAGCGCGCACACGTAGAACACGAGGATGCGCCAGATGACGCCGTTCGTGGCCTTCGGGATCGTGCGGCGCGGGTCGGCGGTCTCGCCGGCGGTGATGCCGATGAGCTCGGTGCCGCCGAAGCTGAACATGACGACGACGAGCGCCATGAGCAGGCCGGTCCACTTGCCGTCGGCCGTGTGCTGGATGAGGCCGTGCGGGAAGAAGCCGCCGTCGATGATGAACCAGTTCGCCAGGCTCGCGCGCACGCCGCTGGCGGTGGGCACGTTGGCGATGATGATGTAGATGCCGCCGATGATCATCGCGATGACGGCGACGATCTTGATCAGCGCGAACCAGAACTCGAACTCGCCGAACTCACTGACGCCGATGAGGTTGAGGGCGGCGATGAGCACGAGGAACACGGCCGCCGACACCCATTGCGGGATGTTCGGGAACCAGTAGTTGACGAAGGAGCCCACCACGGACAGCTCGACCATGGACACGAGGATGTAGTTGAACCAGTAGTTCCATCCCGAGATGAAGCCCGCGCGCTTCGACCAGTAGCGCGACGCGTAGTAGCTGAACGCGCCGGCCTTCGGGTCCTCCACGCTCATCTCGCCCAGCGCGCGCACGATCATGAAAATCGCCAGGGCGCCGATGACGTACGCCAGCAGGATGGAGGGGCCGGCCAGCGAGATCGACTCGCTCGAGCCGTAGAACAGGCCGGTGCCGATCGCGCCGCCCAGCGCGATGAGCTGGATGTGGCGGTTCTTCAGGCCCTTCTTCAGGGTGGGGGTGTTCGGGTCGGCGCCCTGCGGGTGGATGGCGGCCGTCGTGAAATGCTCGCCTCGAGTGGTCGCCGGCGTGGAGGCGTCGGCGCCGGAGGGCGCGCCGTGGGATGGTTGTGACATGGGTAAAGTCCAGTCCTTCGTGCGTGATGCTCGCGGGTGGGCGCGGGATCTCAAGGCTTGTGGCCGTCCCGCGCGACGATTCGCATTGTAAGGCGGCCGTGCGGACCCGGCGTTACGGGCGCCCTGTGGTTCGCGGCGGGCTGGAGGGTTATGTCGGCTGTCCCACTTGGTGGGACGCTCGGCCCTGCAGGGCGGTCCGCCACATGCGGAACGTGCCCCGCGGGAGCGTCGACGGCGGTCAGTCCTTGGCCGCGGGGGCCAGTCCGGAGGTGACGCCCATGTCGATGATGGTCCGTGCCACCTCGTCCGCCGAGGCCGCGCGGTCCGTCTCCAGCCAGTATTGGATCAGCCCGATGGCGCCGTGGATGGCGAACTCGAGATGCAGCCGGTTGGCCGTGGGGCTGTTGATGGCCGGCTGCAGCTGCATGATCTCCTCGTCGTGCTGGTAGATCAGGCTCATCAGGCGTCTCTGGAAATCGAGGTCGGCGCGTCTGCTCATGAGGACCTGCAGGTGGCTGCGGTTCTCGGCGATGTACTCGCAGATGCGGTGGATGGCCGCGCTCGCCGCCGTGGGATCGGTTTGCGAGAGGAGGTCCTCGAAGGCGTCGGACACGAAGTCGATGGCGTCGTTCTCCACGTCGTGCAGCAGGTCCGCCATGTCGTCGTAGTGCGCGTAGAACGTCGAGCGGTTCACGTCCGCCTGCGCGCACAGCTCGCTCACGGTGATCTGCGGCAGCGACTTCTCACGCAGTAGCTCCACCATCGTGTCCTGCAGCACGCTGCGCGTGTAGCGCGTGCGCCGGCTCTCCGTCAGCTCCTTCGCCATGGTCCTGTCTCTTCCGTTCGCCCCGTGGTCCCCATGCCTGCCGCCATCGCCGGGCGGCCGCCATGGCCACCGTGTCCGCCCGCCAGCCGGGTGTCTGTGCCGAAACCGACGACACGCTGCCCGACTGTCGGTTGCGAAACCGACAGGTTGTTGGCTTCATAGTCTACATCGAACATCCGTTCGGACACGCCGAGGTGTCCGGGAGCGCACAAGGAGGCGGCCATGGCGTACATCGCGTTCGACGACGTGGTCAAGGAATACGCATCGGGGCAGAGCGCCATCCGCGCCCTGGACGGCGCGAGCTTCACGGCGGCCGAGGGCGAGCTGTCGGTCATCCTCGGCCAGTCCGGCGCCGGCAAGACCACCGCGCTGAACATCCTCGGCGGCATGGACACGGCCACGTCCGGCAACGTCGTCGTCGGCGGCCGCGACATCACGGACCTCGGGCACAGCGACCTCATCACGTACCGGCGCAACGACATCGGCTTCGTGTTCCAGTTCTACAACCTCATCCCCAACCTCACGGCCCTGGAGAACGTGGAGCTCGCCTCACAGATCTGCGCGGACCACTTCGACCCCGCGGAGACGCTGCGCAAGGTCGGTCTGGGCGACCGGCTCGCCAACTTCCCCGCGCAGCTGTCCGGCGGCGAGCAGCAGCGCGTGTCCATCGCGCGCGCCATCGCCAAGAAACCCAAGCTGCTGCTGTGTGACGAGCCCACCGGCGCGCTCGACTACGAGACCGGCCGCGAGGTCCTTCAGCTGCTGCAGGACATCTGCCGCGACGAGGGCATGACCGTGCTCATCGTCACGCACAACGCCGCCTTGGCTCCCATGGCGCACAAGGTCATCCGCTTCCGTTCCGGGCAGGTCGTCAGCGAGGACGTGAACCCCTCGCCGAAGCCCATCGCGGACATCGAATGGTGAGGTGAGGGCATGGCTGGCACCACGAAAAGCGACCCCCGCGGCGCGCAGGACGCGCCGCGCGGCCCGCGCGCGTCCGGGAAAGGCGGCCGCGGCCATGCGGTCGGCGGCGCGTTCGTGCTCGGCACGCTGCGCTCCTGGCTGCACTCGTGGCGTCCCTTCCTGTCGATCCTCGTGATCTCGCTGCTCGGCGTCGCCGTGCTCACCGGCATCTACGCGGGCTGCCGCGACACGTTCCTCGCCGCCGACCGCTTCTACGACCAACAGGGGCTGCACGATGTGCAGGTGCTCTCCACGATGGGCCTAGACGACGAGGACGTCGCCGCGCTCAAGGAGATCAAGGGCGTCAAGGCCGTGCAGGCGACGCGCTCGCAGTCCGTGCGCGTGGAGGTCGACGGCAAGAGCCGCACCGCCACCATCCAGGAAATCGGCTCCGACGGCATCGACCAGCCGTACCTGCAGGAAGGCAAGCTGCCCACCAAGGCCGGTGAGGTGGCCGTCACCAAGAAGTTCCTCAATGATTCCGGGCTGCACATCGGCAGCACGATCGATGTGACGGCCGACGACACCTCAGGCGACGATTCGTCCGGCATCTCGTCCGACAGCACGGACGATTCCTCAGCCCCGAGCTTCCCGACGCACCTGACGATCGTGGGTGTGGTGATCGACCCGTCCGACCTGACCAATCCCGACGGCTACTCGAGCACCACGAGCTCTTCCTTCCGTAGCAGCGCCTCGGACACCTACACGCTGTTCGCCCCGTCCGACGGCGTGACCGGCAGCACGTACACCGCCGTCTCGCTGACCGTTGACGGCGCCGCCGCGCTCGATACCTTTGATGAGGACTACTCCGAGCTGACCGACACCGTGGCCAAACGCATCGAGAACGACGTGATGTCCACGCGCGAGCAGGCACGGCTGAAAACCCTCAAGGACGACGCCCAGCAGAAACTGGACGACACCAAAACGAAGACCTACGCCGACCTGGATGACGCGGCCGCCAAGCTCAAGGACCAGCGCGCCCAGCTGGAGGAACAGCAGGCACAAGTGGACGCCCAGCTCTCGCTGTACGGCCTGACGGAGGCGACTGCGCCGGCACAGCTGGCCTCCGCCGTCACGCAGATCAAGGAGGCGACCGCCAAGCTCGACCAAGCCGATAAGGAACTGGCCGCGAACCGCACGAAGGCGGACGAGGAATTCGCCAAGCAGCAGAAGACGATCGATGACCTGGCCACGCCCCGCTGGTACGTGCAGACGCGCTCGGCGCTCGGCGGCTTCGGCTCCTTGAAGTCGGACATCAACTCCATCGAGAACATCGGCAAGGCGTTCCCGGTGCTCTTCCTCATCGTCGCCATCATGATGAGCCTGACCACGATGAGCCGCCTCGTCGAGGAGGACCGCGGGCTGGTCGGCACCTACTTCGGACTGGGTTACGGACGCCTGGCCATCGTCATGCGCTACGTGCTCTTCGCGCTCCTGGGTTGCCTCATCGGCTGCGGACTGGGCCTGCTCGCTGGGTTCCTCGGCATCCCGGCGTTCCTGCTCGTCGTGATCAAGGGCCTGTACACCGTGCCGGACCTCAGGCTCGAATACGACTGGCTCACCGGCTCGCTCGGCGTCCTGCTCTTCGTGGTGGGCGTCGTCGGCGCCACCGTCATCGCCATCTGGCGTGAGCTGCGCCAGATGCCCGCCGCCCTCATGCGCCCGCGCGCGCCCAAGCCGGGCGCCCGCATCCTGCTCGAACGCATCAGGCCGTTGTGGCGGCGCATGAACTTCCTCAACAAGGTCACCGCGCGCAACATCTTCCGCTTCAAGTCGCGCCTCATCATGACCGTCGGCGGTGTGGCCGGCTGCACCGCGCTCATCGTGTGCGGCCTGGCGATCAACGACACGGTGGCCGTGCTCGGCTCCACGCAGTTCGACCAGATCGACCAGTACGACATGATGGTCGTCTCCAACGAGGGGGACGCCACGGCCATGCGAGAACGCGTCGTTTCCGACGGCAAGACGACCGCCATCATGGACGCCATGATGGAGAACGGCGAGCTGACCAACACGGACGGCCACGGCGAGACCATCCAGCTCGTGGTCATCCCCGAGAAGCAGCTTGCCGAGCTCAACGAGATGCTCCAGCTCGAGCCGCCGCGCTCGGACAGCATCTTCGGATGGGTCGGTTCCGCCTTCGGCCACGGCGAGAAGGACACGTCCATCACGCTGGACGACAGCGGCGTCATCGTCGCCCAGTCGGCGGCCCAGTCGCTTGGCATCAAGGCTGGCCAGCAGGTCAGCCTGCGGCCCGACGGCAGTGTGCCTGCGAAAACGACGGTGCATGCCATCACCCGTAATCTGCTGGGCAGCCAGGTCTACATCAGTGAGGATCTCTACAAGCAGTTGTTCCCCGACACGGACAGCTCCGGCTCGGACAGCGACGCCATCACCTGGAACACCGTGTTTGCCAAGCTCAAAGGCGACGACTCCGCGCAGAAATCGTACGTCAAGCAGCTCGAGGACGACGGCGCCGTGATGACCGCCGTGAGCACCGCGCAGCAACAGGAGGACTTCAAGTTCGACCTCATGGGCGCGGTGGTCGCGCTGATCGTGGGATGCGCCGGGGCGCTGGCGCTCGTCGTGCTCTTCACGCTCGCCCACACGAACGTGTCCGAGCGCGTGCGCGAGATGGCCACGCTCAAGGTGCTCGGCTTCTACGACAAGGAAGTCCACCGGTACATCGACCGCGAGATGATGGTGATGACGCTCATGGGCATCGTGATCGGCCTTCCGCTGGGCAGATGGCTCGCCGCCCTCATGACGAGCGCCCTGGCCATGCCGTCCATGTACTTCGAGGTGTACGTGTCCCCGTGGAGCTATGTCGTCGCCGCCGCGGCAACGCTGGTCTTCGCCGTCCTGGTGCAGCTCTTCGTCAACCCGGTCCTGGACCGCATCGACCCCGTCAGCTCCCTCAAATCCGTGGAATAACCTCCGGGGAAGGGAAGTGAGTGGTGGCCAATATAATTGGCCCCATTCTTACCTTGTTGACCATCCGCAGACATGGAGATGGTCGACGGACATTCCTGAAACGCACATGTACACGGCAATGTCATCCGAAAGGATGCCATTCGGGTATCACGTACGCCCCGGTGTCATTCGGCAGGCTACTGCCGCTGCACGCCAGACATTCTGCCACTGACGGGTCCCTCAGGTCAAAGCTGAAGTATTCGTTGGATTCCGCGACGGACGGCGGATTGGAAGTGCCGCGCCACTCCAGGAACTTGTCGAACCGTGCCCTCTCCTCGCGGAACCGGTCCGCCGTATAGGATATCTCCACTGCATTGGCGCGTCGCAGGCAATCCGTCGCGGCCATCGCCACGTCCTGGTACAGGCTTTGGTTGCCCTGCTGGTTGAGGTAGACGCCCTGAACACCACCGATATGCAGCATGGAACACTCATCGGTGGCCTCCTCCAAACGCTTCCATTGCGCTTCGGTGCCCTCCGAGGAATCCTCAGTACGATCGCTCCTGTACACACCCCCTATCTTGTATGCAGGTGGGGGAACGTAGCCACGGTCGGCGACGCATTGGCGGTAGGCGCTCCAGGAGCGCTCGTACTCCGCCGGCGTGATCTTCTCTCCCGCCGCCGCACGCTCCATGAGGCTGCGCGGGAAATCGGAAAGGAGGGTCTTGCCACCCTCTGTCTCTTGCTGCTCATAGGCATCCAGCACCATCTGCGCATACTCACGCACCGATGACGCCCAGCGATCACCGCCCTCGGCAGTAGTCCGCGCCAGCGACGTGCTACAGGCGGCAAGCGATGGCAGAGCAAGGACCAATGACGCCAACAATGCCATCCATCGTTTCCGTACCGTCAGAGAGGTCCTCCCCCATATGGCATCACACTTTCTTGCCATGCGTCAATCTCAAATACACCATTTGTGTACAAACTTGCGTCTTGTCGGATGTGCGGGTGCGCTTGCGTTCGTCGTCCCCTTCATCGCAAAACGGTTAAGGTGAAGGGTGAACTGGACCGGAAATGGAGGACCCACGATGATGGACACGAGGCAGCTGACCGGATTGCTCTACTCAATGGGCCACACCTTCGACAACCTGGCGTCGACCTACATGGCGACCGCTGAGTTCCTGAGCACCAACAACCCCGAGATCATCGGTTCGCGCTCCGACCTGGCCCTGCTGCAGGACCTGCGCGATGCCGCGTCCTATACGCTCCACGAACCGTTGGCCACCCCGTTGGACGTCGATTTCGTCAGGGGCATCAACGCCGAGCTCAGTCGGACCGCGGCCATCGAACCCGGCAAGCTGAGGGAGTCGGCGAACATCATGGTCCATACCGCGTCGGGAGCCTACATTCCTCCGGTACCGGACGCGACGGCCATGGGAGACGTGATCGGCGCGGCCATGGAGGGAGACGATCCCATGCGCGATGCCGCACGCCTGTTCGCCCACTTGGCCAAAATGCAGCCGTTCGGCGACGGCAACAAGCGGACGGCGTTGCTGGCGGCGAACCGCCTGCTCATGCTGCGCGGCGTCGACCGGGCGATGGTCGTGCCCACCGAGGACCCTGCCAAGGGCACCTTCAACACGATGCTGGGCGAATGGTATGTCCATGATGCGCCGGCCGTGATCGATTGGCTCGCCGGCTACAATAGGGAGATCAGTGGAGTGGACGACCTCGGCCATGCCGTTCCGGTGCGCCAGTAAAAGGGGAATGAGGGCGCCCATTCCGGTTCGCCGTGCGGGTAAAGGTTCGCTGGGAGCGGGAAGAAACACAGGGTGGCTCATATGGCCCCGATACAGTCGGTTCTATTATGTGTGACATGCAACAATCTGAACCGGGCAAGGACGGGAAGGGCGCCCCTGCAGGCAGCGCCTTGCCGGTCGGCGCCTCCGCGCCGGCGGCATCGTCATCATCCTCGTCGCGGACGGCCGTGAAGGCAGCCGCCACCACCGCCAAGCCGGGCACATCACCGGCCGCGCCGGCCGCGGCCGGCCTTAACGGCGCTCCGGCCGAGGACAACGAGATGGAGCGCGGCCTGTCGAACCGCCACGTGCAGTTCATCGCGATCGGCGGCGCCATCGGCACCGGCCTGTTCCTGGGCGCCGGCAAGTCCATCAGCCTGACCGGCCCGAGCATCGTGCTCGTGTACATCGTCGTCGGCCTGCTCATGTTCCTCATGATGCGCGGCATCGGCGAGCTCATGTACCGCGACCCGAACCAGCACACGTTCATCAACTTCATCCGCATGTACCTGGGCGACGGCTGGGGCAAGTTCGCGCTGTGGTCGTACTGGATCGTGCTCGTGCTCATCGGCATGACCGAGCTGACGGCCGTGGGACAGTACTGCGTGACGTTCTTCGGCACCGTCGGCATCGACCTCTCGCGGTGGCAATGGCTCATCGAGCTGTGCTTCCTGGTGGTGCTCGTGGGCATCAACCTGATCGCCGTCAAGGCGTTCGGCGAGGCGGAGTTCTGGTTCTCCATGATCAAGATCACGCTGATTGTGGCCATGATCGTCACCGCCATCGTCATGCTCATCATCGGCTACAAGTACGGCGCCACGCAGATCCCCGGCCAGGACCACACGTCGCCCGGCGGCAAGGTGAGCCTGTCCAACCTGTTCGACGGCTTCCAGCTCGCCCCCAACGGCTGGCTCTCCTTCCTCATGAGCTTCCAGATGGTCTTCTTCGCCTACCAGATGATCGAGTTCGTCGGCGTGACCGTCTCCGAGACGAAGAACCCGCGCAAGGTGCTGCCCAAGGCCGTCAACGGCATCATCATGCGCATCCTCGTCTTCTACGTCGGCGCGCTGCTCGCCATCATGACCATCGTGCCGTGGCACAACTTCAAGGCGAACGAGGACGGCTCGTTCACGTCGCCGTTCATCATGGTGTTCGAGTACGCGCACCTGCACTGGGCCGCCGCGCTCGTGTTCTTCGTCGTGCTCACCGCCGCCGCCAGCTCGCTCAACTCGCTGCTGTACTCCGCCGGCCGCCACCTGTTCCAGCTGGCCGAGGAGTCTCCGTCGCCGACGTTCTCCAAGCTGGGCGCCGTCTCGCGGACGAAGGTGCCGGCGCGCGCGATCGTCGTCTCCGCGCTGCTCATCGCGCTGACCCCGGCGATCAGCGCGCTGCCCGCCGTCTCCGGCGCGTTCGTGCTGTTCTCCTCGGCGAGCTCCGCGGTGATCATCTTCATCTACATCCTGACGATGTGCGCGCACTACCGCTACCGCCAGTCGCCCGACTTCATGCCCAACGGTTTCCTCATGCCCGCGTACAGGTTCACCGACCCGCTGACCATCGCGTTCTTCGTGTTCGTCTACTGCACGCTGTTCCTCGGCTCCGACACGCGCGGCTCGGCGATCGCCGGCCTGGTGTGGCTCGTCGTGTTCGGCACGTGGTGCCTGGTGAAGAACCGCCACCAGACGCGCGGCGTGCGCGAGTTCCGCGCCGGCCGGCAGGCCGAGGCGCAGAACGAGGCGATCACCGAGGCCGACGAGCAGTAGCCGACGGCACGTCGACGGCCCGGCGGTCGATGGCCCCGGCGGCCGATGCCCAGCGCGGGCGTCGGCCGCCGGGGCCATTATGTAAGGGATGGGTCCCGCGAAGGGACCCGATGCAACGAAGGGGACGACATGCGCTTCTACCGGCTACTGGCCCTGACCCTGGCGGTGGTGTGCTTCATCGCGACGATGCTCATCAACAACCGCACGCGCGGCACCGAGAACGCCAAACGCGGGCAGGTCATCGGCACCATCCTGCTGGTCATCGGCTGTGTCCTCGCCGTGATCTACTTCCTGCTGCCGTCCGAGTGAGGGCCGACACGCCGACAAGGACTCCTTATGCCCGGGGCCTAGGAATTGTCTTACACTAAAAGTAGTTTTCAGTGTAAAGCAATTTACTCCACACTGGACGAGGAATCGAGGACCCCATGGACTTTGAAGACGAGGCGGTGCGGGAGCTCATGAGCAACATGTGGGGCAACCGTTCCGTGATGGGCCGCACCTTCGAGAAGAGCGGTCACGGCGAGATGTTCGTCCTGCGCGAGCTCATGGTGAAGGGCGGCCGCACGCCCAGCCAGCTGGCGGCGGCGATGAACGTGACCTCCGGCCGCGTCTCCACGGTGCTGGCCGCGCTCTACAAGAAGGGCCTCATCACGCGCACGGCGGACCCGAAGGACCGCCGCAGCGTGCTCATCGGCCTGTCCGACGAGGGGTGCGCCCACATCCTTGAGCATTCCGAGCTCATGAAGGCCGACATGCGCTGGATCTTCTCCCAGATGGGGGAGCGGCGCACGCGCGAGTTCGTCGACCTCGTCGGCGAGTTCATGACCTACATGAAGCTCGTCAAGCCCGGCAGTGGCCACCACCCGACCTCCGAGGAGGTCGCCGAGGCCTTCCGCGAGCGCGACGAGCGCGTGGCGAGGCTGCGCGAGGACCTCGACTCCCAGGGCGTGGACGAGCATGGCGACCCCGTGGCCGCCGGCTCCCCCGAGGCGGTCGTCGGACCGCCGATGGGGGCGCCCTGGCTGCCCTGATCCCCGACGGCACCCGCATCCAGCCAACCAACAAGAGAGCAGGCGGACCGCACCCCCCGCGAACATGTCCGCAACCCATGATGAGGCCGCGCACCGCGCCTGGAAAATACCTCACCCCCAAAGCAAAACAAGCTTCCATCTGTAAAGGAACACTTCGATGATTCGCATCCTGAAGTATCTCTCCAAGACGGAGATCGCGCAGATGCTGGTCGCCCTGGTCACCATCGTCGGCCAGGTGTACTTCGACCTGCAGCTGCCTACCTACATGTCCGAGATCACCACGCTCGTGGAGACCCCGGGCTCCCAGATGAAGGACATCTGGATCGCCGGCGGCAAGATGATGGGCATGGCGATCGGCTCGCTGTGCTGCGCCATCGTCACCGGCTACCTCGCAGCCCGCATCGCCGCCTCCTTCGGCCAGCGCCTGCGCTCCATGGAGTTCCGCAAGGTCGAGTCCTTCGGGCCGGCCGAGATGAGCCACTTCTCCACCGCCTCGCTCATCACCCGCTCCACGAACGACGTCACGCAGATCCAGATGTTCATCACCATGGGCCTGCAGATGCTCGTCAAGTCCCCGATCATGGCCGTGTGGGCCGTGTGCAAGATCTGGGGCGACGGCTCCTGGAAGTGGACGCTGGCCACCGGCGTCGGCGTCGTCATCGTGCTGCTCATGGTCGGCGTCATCATGGTCTTCGTCATGCCGAAGTTCCGCATGATGCAGCAGCTGACCGACAACATCAACCTGGTCACCCGCGAGAACCTCACCGGCCTGCGCGTCGTGCGCGCCTACAACGCCGAGGACTACCAGGAGGACAAGTTCGCCAAGGCGAACCAGGAGCTCACCGACACCCAGCTGTTCACCCAGCGCTCCATGGCCATCATGATGCCCGTGATGAGCACCGTCATGAACGGCCTGTCCCTGGCCATCTACTGGATCGGTGCCTACCTCATCCAGGACGCTGGGCTCATGGACAAGCTCACCATCTTCTCCAACATGATCGTGTTCTCCAGCTACGCCGTGCAGGTGCTCATGAGCTTCCTGCTCATGAGCATGGTGTTCGTCCTCTGGCCGCGCGCCGACGTCTCCGCCAAGCGTGTCATGGAGGTGCTCGACACCGACCCGATCGTCAAGTCCGGCACCCGCCAGCGCGGCCTGACCGTGGCCGAGGCCAAGCAGGCCGGCATCATCGACGCCGCGGACGCCAAGGACTACCGCGACGACCTGGAGATCGCGGGCGAGATCGAGTTCCGCGACGTGAGCTTCACCTACCCGGGCTCGCGCGAGGCGATGCTCGAGCACGTGAGCTTCACCGCCAACCAGGGCGACACCGTCGCCATCATCGGCTCGACCGGCTCCGGCAAGTCCTCCCTCATCAACCTGGTGCCGCGCTTCTATGACGCGACCGAAGGCGAGGTGCTCGTCGACGGCGTGGACGTGCGCGACTATGACATCAAGACCCTGCGTGACAAAATCGGCTATGTGCCGCAGCAGTCCTTCCTGTTCAAGGGCACCGTCGCCTCCAACGTGAGCTACGGCGACAAGCCCGGCGAGGACGAGTACGTGCCGATCGCCGACCCGTCCAACAAGCAGGGCCGCGAGATGGAGGCCCAGCTCATCAAGGACGAGGCCGCGCGCAAGCTCACCGCCCAGGAGATGAACCGCGTCGAGGAGGCCTGCGACGTGGCCCAGGCCACCGAGTTCGTCGAGAAGATGACCGGCGCGTTCGACGCGAAGATCGCCCAGGGCGGCTCCAACGTCTCCGGCGGCCAGAAGCAGCGCCTGTCCATCGCGCGCGCCGTCTACCGCAAGCCCGAGATCCTCATCTTCGACGACTCCTTCTCCGCGCTCGACTTCAAGACCGACCGCACCGGGCGCGACGCCCTCAAGGACTACGCCAAGGACTCCACGAAGATCATCGTCGCCCAGCGCGTCGGCACCATCATGGACGCGGACCGCATCCTCGTCGTCGACGACGGCAAGGTCGTCGGCCAGGGCACGCACAAGGAACTGCTGCGTGACTGCGAGGTCTACCGCGAGATCGCCGAATCCCAGCTCAGCGAGCAGGAGCTCGAGGCCTGAGCCACCCCGCGCGCTCGCGCCGGCCGCATTGGCCGGCCCGCGCGGGCGCGCACCGCACCACAGAAGACTTTTTAGGACACGAAAGGAACCTGACATGCCAGGACCTATGGGACACGGCCGGGGAGCGGTGGAAAAGCCCGCGGACTTCGGCGCCTCCATGAAGAAGCTCGCCGGCTTCAGCAAGAAATATGTGCCCGCGATCGTCATCGCGCTCATCCTGGGCATCGGCGGCACCGTCTGCCAGATCATCGGCCCGGACTACCTCAAGGACATGACCAACGAGATCACCAAGGGGCTGCCCGCGCTCGTGCACGGCAAGCCGGTGCTGCGCTCGATCGACATGTCCGCCGTCACCCACATCGCGTGGATCCTCGTCGGCCTGTACATCGGCTACGCGCTGCTCGGCTACCTCATGAACTTCATCATGGCCTCCGTCACCCAGCGCATCGCGCAGAAGCTGCGCGGCGCCATCGACGTCAAGATCAACAAGCTGCCGCTCAAGTACTTCGACAAGGTCAGCTACGGCGACGTCATGAGCCGCATCACCAACGACGTCGACGCCGTCGGCCAGACCCTCGGCCAGTCGCTCGGCTCGCTCATCTCCGCCGCCACGCTGTTCATCGGCGCGCTCATCATGATGTTCGTCAACAACGTCGTCATGACGCTGTGCGCGGTCGGCGTCACCATCATCGGCCTCATCCTCATGCTCCTCGTCATGAAGAGCTCGCAGAAGTACTTCGCGCGCCAGCAGATCGCCCTCGGCGACGTCAACGGCCACGTCGAGGAGATGTACGGCGGCCACACCGTCGTCAAGGCGTTCAACGGCGAGGCCAACGCCATCCGCAGCTTCGAGAAGTACAACAACGACCTGTACGACTCCGGCTGGAAGAGCCAGTTCTTCTCCGGCCTGATGATGCCGATGATGAACATGATCGGCAACCTCGGTTACGTCATCGTGTGCGTGGTGGGCGCCGCCCTGGCCATGAACGGCACCATCGAGTTCGGCGTCATCGTCGCCTTCATGATGTACATCCGCTTCTTCACGCAGCCGCTCAGCCAGTTCGCGCAGGGCTTCCAGAACCTGCAGCGTTGCGCCGCCGGCGCCGAGCGCGTGTTCGGCTTCCTCGCCGAGCCCGAGCTCGCCGACGAGTCCGACAAGCAGCCGCTGCTCGGCCGCGGCAGCGACGGCGAGATCACGCCCGTCGAGGGCCGCGTGGACTTCGAGCACGTCAAGTTCGGCTACGACCCGGACCGCATGATCATCCACGACTTCTCCGCGAGCGTGCCGGCCGGCCACAAGGTCGCCATCGTCGGGCCGACCGGCGCGGGCAAGACCACCATGGTCAACCTGCTCATGCGCTTCTACGAGATCAACGGCGGCAAGATCACCATCGACGGCATCGACACGAAGTCCGTCCCGCGCTGGAACGTGCACGACCAGTTCTCCATGGTCCTCCAGGACACCTGGGTGTTCCGCGGCACCGTCTACGAGAACGTCGCCTACGCGAAGGAAGGCGTCACCCACCAGCAGGTGGAGGACGCGTGCAAGGCCGTCGGCCTCGACCACTACGTGCGCTCGCTGCCCAACGGCTACGACACCGTGCTCGACGAGAACGCCACGCTCTCCCAGGGCCAGAAGCAGCTGCTGACCATCGCCCGCGCGATGGTGCAGGACGCGCCGATCCTCATCCTCGACGAGGCCACCTCCTCCGTGGACACCCGCACCGAGGAGCTCATCCAGAAGGCGATGGACAACCTGACCGTCGGCCGCACGAGCTTCGTCATCGCGCACCGCCTGTCCACGATCCGCGACGCCGACATGATCCTCGTCATGAAGGACGGCGACATCGTCGAGCGCGGCACCCACGAGGAGCTGCTCGACAAGGGCGGCGCCTACGCCGACCTCTACAACTCGCAGTTCTCCCTCGCGGAGTGACTGCCCGGGCGCCGCGCCACCGGCACACCACGCGCTACCCGAACGCGTCCCATCCCTCGAAATCCTCGGCCTGTCCGACGTCCTTGCCATTGGCGACCAGGCAAGTGACGGCCTTCGGCGCGTGCAGGTCGAAACTGAACTGCGCGGCCGCCTCGCCGCTCGCGTCGGTGGGGTCGGTCGCCATGTTGCGCGCGTGCACCTCGTGGTAGACCTGCTCCTCCTCGAGGAACCGCTTGCCCGTGTAGCTCGCGGGCACCAGCTCCTCGCGGCGCAGACAGTCGACCACCGCGACCGTCGGCTCCGCGTACAGGTTGGGATTGGCCAGATGGTCGCGGTAGCACTCGTCGACGATGAGATACTCCCGCGCGCGGCACTGCTGGTCGTGCGACGCGAGCTGCGCCATCTCCTCCGCGCTGTGTCCCTCGTCCTTGGGATAGAGGAGTGGACTGCGCAGGCCGTCGGCGTACGTCGGCACCACCGGGCGCGTGTACCCGTAGTCGATCATGCACTGCTGGTAGTTGCTCCACGCCTGGTCGTAATCAGCGCGGCTGACCACGCCGTCGCGCTCCAGCGCGCGCCGCAGGATCACCCGTTGCCGTTCCGACATGGGCGTCGCCGCCGACCCGTCGACCTTGAGCAAGTACTCGATGCGCTCGGTCAGCGACGATGCGACCTTGACGGCGGCGAGATCGGCCGTGTCCGTCGCCGACGACTGCCCCTGCGCGCCGCATGCCACGCTCGCCGCCAGCATCGCCACGACCAGCGCCATGCGGCTGGCCGTTCGTGCGACGCGCGCGATCCGGGAACTTCGATTGCGCTGTGGACTCATCATGCCTCCCTTCTTCCGCCGCTCAGCCGAACGGCTTCCACTCCAGCGTCTGATAGGCGGCGGTCAGGCCGGGCAGCGTGCTGTGGTTGCAGACCAGGCAGTTGGCGACGGCGGTGTCGGCCAGGTCGAAATTGAAGTACCCATTCGCTTCCGACACGGACGGCGGCTCGGCCTGGCCGCGCTGCGTCATGAACCGGTCGTAGCGTCGGCGCTCCGCCTTGTACTGGTCGACGGTGTAGGAGGTCGGCACGGCGTCGATGCGATGCAGACAATCCACGACGCCGGGTTCCTCCTCCAGGAATAGGTTGGGGTTGCCTTGCTGCCGGAGATATACCTCCTGCACGCCGCGCAAGTACAGGCTGAAACACTGGCCGTCGGCCGCGTCGAGCACCAGCCGGGCATACTCGCCCAGCGACGCGGCTGACTGGGCTCCCTCGACGCCGCTCGCATCGCCCCTTTCCATGCCGCAACCGCTTACCATGACGGTGGCCGCGATGACCGCCATCATCAGCTGAATCTTCCTGCCGCCCATACGTACTTGTCCTGATACCTTGTTGGTGCCGTTGCTTCCCATACCTAGTGTCATGGCGGCGTGAATGGACCGCAACCTGTCGTACCGGTTATGTGGATTCGTCAGGGATCGAATGCACAAAATAAGTATGACTTGTGGACAGTTGCAATACGTGGGAGGACAATATCGGATACGGAATCAATGCAGTTTCCGTATCCGATATTGATTCATAGTGGCCCGAACTCATTGGGAGCGCATCATGTTTCTGCAGGGGATGAAGAAGTGTTTGATGGCAGTTGGAACAACCGCAATCTGCCTAGCATTACTGGCTTTTGGCGTACCATCGTTTGCTTCCGCGGCTAGCCATATCGATTCAGGCAAGTGGTATACGGGTACGAATGCGTTCCACGGGAAGGTTTCCGATGGCAACTATAACGTGGCGTGGGACCATACCACTATTAACATGTATTAACATGAACACTGGCGGTGTATCTGGCTACTGTGAGGCAGCCCAAGAAGGGCGGCGCGACTCCAAAAGTGTGGGATGGTTTTCTCTTTGCACTGCCAGCAAGTCAGGCAATAACAATCGAGGACAGGATTGGGCTTCCTATTGGGCTGGCTGAGTTTCCTTGGACGCTTATAGTGTGTAGAGGACATCACATGCTAGGAGGGCGAAGGGATGTCGAGGGGGGGCAATGGTGGTCCATCGCTTGAATCCGTCCGCATTGGGTGCGGCTGTCTGTGGCGTGCTCACGATCATCGGTATGTTGTGCGGGTGCGCGGGAGGGACGGTTCCGCAGGCCGATGACGGGTCCGTGCGGGGTGCGCGCATCGCCTCGTCCATGGAACAATACGTGCGATTGTTGTTGACCACCAATCAGCAGTACCTTGACGGAGAACGGGAGGGGACGCCCATGGGCGAGCGCCCCCTCGCGATCCTGGAGCGTGCGGCCGCCCATGGGGGAGAGATCGATCGGCGGATTACGAGCAGGCATGGGCTTCGTACCGCCAATGCATCGCGGACAAGGGATGGTCGGCGCCTCCCATCTACAAAGTCGGCGATTATTACAGCACGCGCGTGAACTATTACGCGTCCAAGGAACAGGAGCCCCTGGCCGAGAAACTCACGGCCGATCTGAGGACTTGCTATGTCCAGGAACTGGTCAATGTCGATGATGTCTACAACCGTCAGCATCTCAATCCGGGGCTGTACGCGGATTCCGGAGACGCGGTGGTCGATTGTCTGCACCGGACCAATGCCGCGCCGTTGTCGTACACCGTGGCCGATTATGCGCGCCAGAAGAAGGAATTCCAGGAATACTGGTACGGGCGTCACATGGGACGTTCCGCCACGTTGGCCGAGGCTGCCGGGCATTTCGACATCGAGTTGGATGACACGCGGGTGGCAACGTGCATCGCCGGCAACAACGATGACCTGTTCGGCGATCTCCAGGACTATGACCCTCCTGAGTGGTACCCCTTCGGGGACTGATGGGTCTGTTCCAACAACAGGTCGACGATCTGCGCGACGTCCGTGGCGATGCCGTCGAGCTGCGTGCGGATGTGGCGGTCGAGCTTGAGCTCGTCGTCGTGCTCACCGGCCGTGCTCGTCGTCGACAGCTCCAGCTCGCGCCGCTGCAGCAGCAGGTCGACCTCGGTGAGGCGCCCGGCGACGGCGTCGTGCAGGTCGAGCGCGTTGCGTCGCACCTCCTCGCGCATGCGCGCCATCTGCGCGCGCTGCCGTCGCAGTCGCGCGATGACATGCCGCAGCGAGCAGCCGAGCAGGGCCACCAGCGCGAACATCGCGGCGAACAGCACGCCGCGCGCCGGGGCGGCGCCGGTCACGGCAAGCCACGCGAACTGGTACGCGGCGAGCGCGGCGACCGCGCCGGCGGCCGCCGCGTCGCCCGTGCGGTAGGCCCACAGCCCGAGCGCGGTGACGATGCCGTACAGCGAGTAGTCGCTGTACGTGGGGAACGCGGCGTCGCACGCGCACATGAGGACCGTGCACGCGGCCAGCGCGGGCACCGGCCAGCGGTACGACAGCGCCAGCAGCGCGACCTGCGCGACGACCAGGACGCCCAGCGGCGGGGCGGCGGTGTGGATGACAAAGGTGTCCCACAGCAGGACGACGGCGCCGACGGCGATGACGGCCAGGACGCCGGGGTGCGCGATCCGCGCGGTCAGTCGAGGCCGAACATGCGGTTGAGATGCCGCCATTTGCTCACCCCCTCCCGTGCGTTGCCGACGCCGAGCCGTTTGAGCGCGTGCTGGCGGTGCTTGCGGACCGTGGCCGGCGAGCAGCCGAGCCGTTCGGCGATGTCGTCGTCGCTGTAGCCGCGGTCCATCAGGTCCATGATGCGCCCCTGCGTGGGCGTGAGGATGGTCATCGAATGGGTCTGCGCGCCGATGCGCCGTACGGCGTCCGCGGCGGTCTCGTAGCCGTCGCACGCGCCCCCCCGGGCGATGCGCGGCAGGAGCGCCACGATGCCCGCGATGTCGCGCTTCGAGCGCAGTCCCTGGGCGCCGGCGATGCGCAGCGCCTGGTCGTAGCGGTTAAGTGGCAGCGACGTCATGCCCAGCACCGGCGTGGCGTCGCCGGCGTGCCGCAGCTGCCAGGTGACCTTCGGTCCGTCGATGTCGCCCAGGTGCATGTCCATGAGGATGAGGTCCGCGGCCTGCGGGTGGGCGAGGCGGTGGTCGAGCGTGTCGAAGCCGCTGTCCAGGCGGCCGACGATGCGCAGATCGGGAAGGCGCGCGGCGAGCAGTTGCGCGACCAGGCCCATGGCCAGGGGATCGTTCTCCACGAGCAGGAGCCGCAACGGCGCGGCGGTGATGTGCGGAACGTTGGTCAGAGCTATGGTTGCGATGGTAGGCCGGGGGAAGGGATGGGTGTGGTGTGCCGGTTGGCATGTGGGATGGGTGGTGCGCCACGTACCCGTTTTGTGTATGCGCGCCGGGAGACTGCCGCCATCAATGGTTTTGGCAGGCAACCTGCCAAAATCCAAGACGGGGGAGAGGCCTCGTCTGGGGTTTGGCACGTTGCCTGCCAAAAACACGGATGGAGAGGTGCGCTCGTCTTGGGTTTTGGCAGGTGCCGTGCCAAAATCCAGGACGGGGAGGCGTCGCGTCGCCTACTGCCGTTGCTTGAGCAGCGTGCGCCGCATGATCGGGATGTAGACGAGCGTCAGCCACGCGACCGAGTAGAGGCAGCCGGCGAGGACGTCGCTGAACCAGTGCACGCCGACGTAGATGCGCGTGAACATGATCACCGGGATGAGCACCGTGAGCAGCGCGATGCCCCAGTTGCGGCCCGCGGAGTTGCGGAAGTAGCGCCAGATCAGGTAGATGAGGAAGCCGTAGAACGCGGTGCTCGCCATCGCGTGGCCGGAGGGGAAGCTGAAGCCCTTCTCGACCGCCAGCCGCGTGACGTCCGGCCTGGGACGGCGCATCCACTCCTTGATGATCGTGTTGAGCACCGCCTCGCACGCGAGGTTGATGCAGGTGGCCGCCGCCACCTTCTTGTTCTTGAGGAAGATGAGCGCGATGACGCACAGCGCGATGAGCACGACGGCGCTCGCCGCCTGCGTGATGATCAGGATGATCGGCGTGACGCCGGGCATGATGAGGTGGTCGGCGATCCAGCCGTACACGGCCGTGTCCATCGGCAGCGGCCCGTCGTGCGCCTGCCGCACGAGCACGGTGAGCCAGATGGCCCCCGCCAGGCACAGCACGCCGACGACCTGCCAGGCATACTTCTTGAGGGATTCGAGGAAACTCATGCCCCCGAGCATACGAGCGCCATCGCCCATCCACCCCGCCCCGCGCCGCTCCCAGCGAACGAATCCCGCAAAATCTGGGTCACCATCAGGGATGACCCCATGTTCCCGCGTGTCCTTGCCAAGATGGCGGCACTTGCTATCGTATTGAGATAACGACAGGTCGTTCCGGACATCGTAAGGAGGTGGACGTCATGCAGCAGGCTGTTCCTTCGGTCGCACAGATTGCGGATGTGGCTCGCCCCATCGCACAGGAACACGGCGTCGCCGAGTTGTACCTCTTCGGTTCGGCCGCCCGTGGCGAGGCCACCTCCGACTCCGACATCGATTTCATCTATGACTTCCCCGATGATGACATGCGCGTCCGAGAGCTCACAGCACTGCGCGTCGCCCTGTCCGAAGCTTTCGGCCGAGGAGTGGACCTGGTGCGCAAGGACTACCTGGAATCCCCGAAGCGGGAACGCTACGCCGAACTCATGCGCCGTGCGTTCCTCCACGAGGTCGAGTCCCATCCCATCTACAAGGTGGTCTGACATGGCGGCCCAGAATCCCTGGAACGACGTGATGCACGTCGCCGCCATCTGCCGTTATCTCGGTCTGGCCCAATCATTTATCGGTGACATGTCCTTCGCTGAGTTCGAGAGCGACGCACAGATCCAGGCACAGTTCGCGACGGCCATGGCCATCGCCCAAGTCGGTGAGCATGTGAAAGGACTCTCGAAAGCATTCCGCGAATCGCGGCCGGATGTCGATTGGAAGGCCATCGCTGGTACCCGCGATTGGTTGGTGCATAAGTATGACGATGTTGATCTTCGCATCCTTTATCTATCTGTCACCCAGCAGGCACAGCCCCTTCTGGATTCGCTGACTTCCTACCTCGATGCCCATGAGGAGGCGTTCGAAGTGGGAACTTCTGGTCTGGAGGACCTGGCCCAGCCGCCGGATGCCGCTTCCTGACCGTCTGGGATGGTCTCGTGAGGGGTATCTGGCCTATTGTGCGATGGATTTTGGCGGGATTGGGCTCTCGGAGGGCCCCAGCCGGGGTCCGCAAGGGTCTCCCGGGGGTGAAACCGCCAAAATCCATCGCACAATAGGCCAAATAGGTTTCCGGCCGCGTCATTCGGCGCCGTTCGTGCCCTCCCCGGGCAGCCGCCCTGCCCATTCCTCGCGGTCGGCGTCGGTGACCTCGCGCAGGACGCGGCAGGGGACGCCCACGGCGACCACGTTGCTGGGCAGGTCGTGCGTGACGACGCTGCCGGCGCCCACCACGACGTTGTCGCCGATCGTCACGCCCGGCAGCACGGTGACGCCCGCGCCGAACCAGCAGTTCGAACCGATGCGGATCGGCCGGTTGTACTGGTAGCCCTGCCCGCGCAGCCCCGCGTCGATCGGGTGCGCGGCGGTCGCGAGCGTGACGTTCGGCCCGAACATCGTCGCGTCGCCGACGTAGATGTGCGTGTCGTCCACACACGTGAGGTTGAAGTTCGCGTACACGCGGTCGCCGAAGTGCACGTGGTGGCCGCCGAAGTTCGCGTGGAACGGCGGCTCGATCCAGCATCCCTCACCGCACTCCGCGAGCATCCGGCGCATCAGCCACACGCGCCGCTCGCCCTCGCTCGGCCTCGTGGCGTTGAAGTCGACCATCAGTTCCTGGCATTCGAGCTGCTCGTCCATGACCTCGGGGTCGTCCGGCCGGTACAGCTCGCCGTTGTGCATGCGTTCCTTGACGTCGCTCATCAATATATAGTCCGCTCACACGGTGATCTCGACGTGGTTGCCGTCGGCGTCGAGCACGACGGCCTCGTAGTAGCCGTCGCCGGTGACGCGCGGCCCGCTGACCACCGCGTACCCGTCGCCGCGCAGCCGCTCGGCGAGCGCGTCGACCGCCTCGCGCGACCCGGTGCCGATCGCCACGTGCGCGTAGCCGAGCGCGGCGTCGTCGACCGCGCCGTCGACCGCGTCGTTGTGGCACACCTCCAGCCGCGCGTCGCCGTCGAAGCTCAGGAAGTACGACGAGAAGCCGGTGCGCGGGTTCTCGTACCGCTCGCCGCGGCGGGCGCCGAAGTACGTCTCGAAGAAGCGCGCGCCGCGCTCGAGGTCGCTGACGAAGACGCCGACGTGGTCGATGTGCATGGGCAGGTCCTTTCTCCGGGCGCGGGCGGCCGCGCGCAAGGCGGAGCCGGCCGGGCGGCGCGCGGCGCGTGGGCTGTGCGCCGCGTGCCGCCGACCGTTCCACCTATAATGATATTGCGCGCACGCGCGGAAGCGTGCCATGATGCTGCCCAAGACTGTCGATATCCTGCGCGAGGTGCTTATGTTCATCATCAACAGCGACCGCTCCGAGCACGTCGAGTACAACGGCGACGACTACCCGCTGAAGACCTCCCACGCCAAGCTCAGCGAATACCCGGGCTTCGCCGCGCCGCCGCACTGGCACGACGACCTCGAGTTCATCGCCGTCACCGCCGGCCTCATGCGCTACACGATCAACGACGAGACCGTCGACCTGCGCCGCGGCGACGGCGTCATCGTCAACAGCCGCCAGCTGCACTTCGGCCACAGCGTCAACCTGCGCGAATGCGAGTTCGCGTGCGTGCTCATCCACCCGCGCATGCTGCGCATCGACGCGACGTTCGACAACGAGTTCGTCCGCCCCGTGCTGCAGGCGCCGAACCTGCCGTACATCGAGCTGCGCGCGGACGTCGACTGGCAGCGCGCGCTGCAGCAGCGCATCGTCGCGATGGCCGACGCGCGCGACGCGCTCGACATCATGGCCGACGCGTTCGCGCTGTGGCGCGACCTCGTCGCGCACGTGTCGCCGGCCGAGCCGGACGACACGTCCGGCGCGGACCTGGCCGCGATGAAGCGCATGATGCGCTTCGTGCACCGCCACTACGCCGAGCCCGTGCGCCTCGCCGACATCGCGCGCGCCGGCGCGGTCGGCACGAGCAAGTGCTGCGTACTGTTCGCGCGGTACGTGCAGTGCCCGCCGAATGAGTTCCTCATCCGCACGCGCCTCGAGGCGACGCTCGACGAGCTCACCGGCAGCGAGCGCACCGTCGCCGCGATCGCCCACGACGCGGGCTTCCGCGGCGCGAGCTACTTCACGCAGGTGTTCCGCGCGCACTACGGCTGCACGCCGACCGAGTACCGACGCCGCGGCGCGGTGCGCGCGGCGTAGGGCAGCCCCTCCGGCATAATGGCGAACATCTGTTCGACTATCCGGAGGAGAGGGATGCGCAGGTTCTACAGGCGGCACCGCACGCTGGTGACGGCGCTCGCGGTCGGGTTGGTGGCGCTCGCGGTGGTCGGCCGCGTGCCGCTGGCGGCGGACGCGGACACGATGTTCACGCCGGTCAGCGGCGTGGGGACGCTGCTGGCGAGCCCGGTGGCGGGCGGCGCGCTGCTGTACCGGCAGCGCTCGCGGCGCGCGATGCGCTGGTACGTGCTGGCGATGCTGCTGGGCACGGCGGCGCCGATGCTCATCGGCTACTTCACGAACGTGCAGGGGAACTGGACGATGCCGACGACGCTCGGCGACGCGTGGGCCACGGTGTCCTCGTTCGCGCCGACGCTGCTGTTCGTATTGGGCGCGCTGCTCGTGTGGCGATTCGCCTTCGGTGGCCGTCGACGCCGACGCTACCGCCGCTGGTAATCCCACGAAAGTCATATCCGTGGCCGCTGGAAGCGACTTCCGTGGGGAAAAAGATGAGGCCCGCGGCCGGAAGGGGATGGCCGGGGGCCTCGCAGAGAGGAAAGAGAAGAAAGAAGGTTTTCAGTTATCTCAACCATTTGCGGTTGATGTCTTCAATATAACGGCATGAAGTTGAGAATTGGCTGGGAATTGCGATCTGATTCTCTGCGAGTTTGTCCGCCCGCCCGATCCCCACCGAAGTCGCATCCGGACCGGCTGCTTGCGACTTTGGTGGGAATCCCTACGGAAGTCGCATCCGCGGAGCTTGCTTGCGACTTTGGTGGGAGGGGCCAAAAAGAAGGAGGCCCGGCCGAAGGGAAGAAGCCGGGCCTCCACAGAGAGGAAAGAGAAAGAAGAAGGGTTCAGTTATGATGCTCAGTCAGTTGCGGCGGCTGGTCGTTTCCGGCTGATGGTTATATATAACCGCGCGAAGCTCGGAACGCGCTGGGAATGGGACTGCGGTTGCCTCAAAATCCGGTTGGGAAGCTCTGGGCATGGCGGCGCCCCGCTGCCGGCCGTGCCGCCCGGGGCGCGCAAAGCGCCCGGAGGGCATGAAAGTGCCCCCATGCTGTGCGGGCGTGGGGGCTTCAGGCGGTCCGGGCGTGGCTAGGGAAAATAAGAGGAATGTCGCGGGCGGACCCAGTATTCAATGGACCGGCGGTCACTTCTGCCAGCCGAGGTTGATCACGTCGAGGCTGGTGAAGCCGGCGGGGCCGAAGTTGGCCAGGCCCTTCTTCACGGCCTCCATGGTCGGCGGGACGCTGATCGGCGTGGTGCCGTAGAGCGCCAGGGCGGCCTTCTCGGCCTTGTTCGCGGCGGCGACGGCCTTGAGCTGGTCGGAGATGGTGCCCGGCACGGCGGCGAGCTTGTCGACCTCGGCGGAGCCGACGCCGGTGAAGTTCGACGACGACTTGCTGCCGTAGATCTGGGAGACGTTGACCTGGCTGTACGGGGACGGCGAGCTCCAGCCCATCGGCATGACCTCGAAGTCACCGGAGGTGATGACGGTGCTGAACTTGGAGGAGTCCTGCTCGTCGAGGTCGACCTTGACGCCGGCCTCCTTCATCATCTGCTGGTAGGCCTTGGCGAGGGCGGTCTCGGTGGCGTCGTCACCGAAGTAGGTGTAGCGGAACTCGAGGGTCTTGCCGTCCTTGGCGTAGTAGCCGTCGGAACCCTTGGCGTAGCCGTCCTCCTCGAGCAGCTTGTCGGCGCCGGCGACGTCGTACTTCTTGGCGGCGGCCGGACGGTTGTCCTCGTAGCCGGCCTGGTAGATCGGGAAGAGCTCGGAGCCGGGCTCCTTCGGCGTCCAGTTGAGGCCCTGGTAGGAGATCTTGTTCCAGGTGGAGTCGTCGAAGGCCATGGTGATGGCCTGGCGGACCTTCTGGTCCTTGAGGGCGGCGGACTTGCCGTTGTACTCGAGCACGTTGGTCTGGTTCGAGTAGCCCACGCGGATCTGCGTGTCCTTGGTGCCCATCACGGTCTTGAGCAGCGAGTTGCTGCCGCAGCCGACGGCGTCGATCTCGCCGTCCTTGAAGGCGTTGACGGCGGCGGTGGTCTCCATGTACTTGAAGGTGACCTTGGTCAGCTTCGGCTTGTCGCCCCACCACTTCTCATTGAGGACGAACACTACCTCGTCCTTGTCGGCCTTCTGGACCTTGAACGGGCCGGCCTGCCACTCGTTGTGCGGGTTGTCGTTCCAGCCCTGCGAGTAGGTCTTCGCGTCGGTGGCCTCCGGGTTGTACAGCATGCCGAACAGCGACTGCCACGGGTACCAGGGCTCGGAGAACGTGATCACGGCCTGCTTGGCGTTGTCGCCCTCCTCGACGCTCTTGATCTTGTCCCAGCCGTCGGTGGACGCCGGGTTGTAGTTGGAGTTGGAGCCGTTGTTGACTTCCCAGGTGGCCTTGAACGCGGTCCAGTCGATCGGCTTGCCGTTGTTCCAGTTGGCCTTGTCGTTGATGGTGAACTTGACCTTGAGCGGGTTGGTGCTCAGCGTCTCCACCTTGGTGATGTAGTTCTTGTTCCAAGTGATGTTGCCCTTGAAGTCCGTCGTGTACAGCGTGGGCGCGTAGAACTCCCACAGCTCCTGCATGTAGGACGTGTTGCCGTCGGCGCTGAACGCGTTCCAGCTGGCCGTGTACGTGGTCGGCAGCGTCAGCGTGCCGCCGTCCTTGACCTCGTCGCGCGACTTGGGGTTGTTGTACGCCTTGCTGCTCGACGGCATCGGGAACGTGCCCTGGTAGTCGGACGAGAAGCCCTCCGTCGGCTCCGCGGCGCCGGTGGCCGAGTTGGCGTGCGCGTTGGACGCGCCGCAGCCGGCGACCGAGACGCCGAGCGCGCCGCACGCGGCGATGGCGGCCACGCTCGCTACGCATTTTCTGACCCATGAAAACTTCCTGTTCATGGTTACTCCCTTGTTGTTGTTCTCTGTTGGTGGTTGTGGTGTGGTTGGTGGGTTGATGGGCTATCGCACGTCCCAGTCGAAATCGGTGCGTTCCAGTCCAAGCTTGGTGTAGTGGCAGGCGACCTGCGAACCCGGTGCCTCGGGGCCGTCGAACGGCGCGAGCTTCGGTGGCACGGTGTCGCACAGGACCTGCTTGTCCTTCGGCAGCGACGCGCGCAGCGGGCAGCGCGACGCGAACGGGCATCCCTTGATCTCCGCCGCGGGGCTCGGCAGGTCGCCCTGCAGCACGATGCGGTGGCGCGTGCGCTCGATCTCCGGGTCCGGCACGGGCACCGCGGAGAGCAGCGCCTTCGTGTATGGGTGCAGCGGCATGTCGAACACGGTCGAGGTGTCGCCCGTCTCCACGATGTGCCCCAGGTACATGACCGAGACCTGCGTGGAGATGTGGCGGATGACGGACAGGTTGTGCGCCACGAACAGGTACGCGACGCCCAGCTTGTTCTGCAGGTCCTCGAGCAGGTTGATGACGCCCGCCTGGATGGACACGTCCAGCGCGGACACCGGCTCGTCGAGCAGGATGAGCTTCGGGTTGACCGCCAGGGCGCGCGCGATGGCGATGCGCTGGCGCTGCCCGCCGGAGAACTGCGTCGGGAAGCGGTCCACCTGGTCGGGGTTGAGCTCCACGAGCCGCATGAGCTCGCCGATGCGCCGGTTGATCTCGTCCTTCGACTTGTGCACCGCCTTGAGCGGCTCGGCGAGGATGTCGTACACTGGCAGGCGCGGGTCCAGCGAGCTCATCGGGTCCTGGAACACGTACTGCACGAGCGAGTGCAGCTCGTGGCGCTCCGCCTTGGGCATCTTCTTGACGACCTCGTGCCCGAACAGCTCGATCGTGCCCGACTCCGGCTGCTTCAAGTCCATGATCTCGAGCAGCGTCGTCGACTTGCCCGACCCGGACTCGCCGACGAGCGCGTGCGTCTCGCCTTCGCGCACCTCGAGCGTGACGTCGTCGACGGCGTGCACGGTGCCCACGCGGCGGCGCATGAAGCCGCCGCCGGTCAGGGCGAACGTCTTCTTGAGGTGCTCGACGTCGAGGACGACCGCGCGCTGGTCGCGCGGGACGTCCGCGAGGATCGACGGCACCGTTTCGCCGACGTGGTAGACGTCGCGGTACGTGAGGTGGTCGTGCAGGATGGTGTCCGTGCGGTGGCAGGCGGCGAGCTGGCCGTCGCGGCCGGGCACGGGCAGTAGCGCGGGCTCCGACTCGCGGCAGATGTTCGCGGCGAGCGGGCAGCGCGGCTCGAACGGGCAGCCCTTGGGCAGGTCGACGAGGTTCATCGGCGCGCCCGGGATCGGCACGAGCCGCTCCTCGGTATCCTTGTCGGGGCGCGGGCAGGCGCCGAGCAGGCCCATCGTGTACGGCATGACGGGCTCGTGGAACGCCTGGTCGACGCTCGCCTTCTCGACGGGGCGGCCCGCGTACATGACGAGGATGCGGTCGGCGATGCCGGCGATGACGCCGAGGTCGTGCGTGATGAAGATGAGCGCGGCGCCGGTCTCCTGCTGGGCCTTGCGCAGCACGTCGAGGACCTGCGCCTGGATGGTCACGTCGAGCGCGGTGGTCGGCTCGTCGGCGATGATGATGTCCGGGTTGTTGGCGATGGCCATGGCGATGACGACGCGCTGGCGCATGCCGCCGGAGAACTGGTGCGGGTACGACTTGAGGCGTTCGGCGGCGTTGGGGATGCCGACGAGCTCGAGCAGCTCGATGGAGCGCTTTTCCACGTCCTGCTTGCTCATGTGCGGGTTGTGGATGGTGAGGGCCTCGGCCATCTGCTCGCCGATCGAGTACACGGGGGTCAGGGCGGACAGCGGGTCCTGGAAGACCATCGCGATGTTCTTGCCGCGGATCTTGCTCATCTGCTCGTCGGTCTTGCCCAGGAGCTCGTCGCCCTTGTACGTAATGGAGCCGGTGACGTGCGCGTTCGAGTCGAGCAGCCCCATGATTGCCATGGACGTGACGGACTTGCCGGAGCCGGACTCGCCGACGATGCCGAGCGTCTCGCCGCGCTTCAGGTCGAAGTCCACGCCGCGCACGGCGTGCACGGTGCCGGCCTCGGAAGCGAAGTTCACGGTGAGGCCGCGCACGGAGAGCACGGCGTCGGGGTCGGCGGGCAGCGCGGCCGCGGTCTGCGCGGCCTGTGCGG
>JAXJQE010000107.1:0-2639 GCA_036311305.1 Bifidobacterium sp. | reverse complement strand
GCCGTGGTCGAGGACCATGATGCGCGTGGCGCGGCCGTCCGGCGCGCGGTGGCGCACGCGCACGACGGCGGCGCCGTTGGCGGCCGCCTTCTTGAGGATGTCGGCGACCTTGTCGGCGTTCGTCTCGTCGAGGCCGGCGTCGACCTCGTCGGCGAGCAGCACGTCCGGCTTCGTGAGGATCGTGCGCGCGAGGCACACGCGCGCCGCCTGGCCGCCGGACAGGTCGCGCGGGTCGCGCTCGAGGCCGATGTCCTGGCAGCCCATGCTGTCGAGCAGTTCACGGATGTGCTCGTCGGTGAGCAGGTCCTTCGCCGACTGCCGTCGCTGGCCCTGGCGGACGCGGAACGTCCATGGCAGGCGGATCGCGTCGGCGACGGTGTCGCCGATGAGCGTGGAGGTCTGCGGCAGGTAGGACACGTGCACGCGCCACTGCTGCGGCGTGAAGGTGTCCGAGTCCTTGCCGTTGAGGGTGAAGGTGCCGGTGGTGTGCGTGTTGAGACGCGCGAAGGCGGTGAGCATCGTGCTCTTGCCCGCGCCGGACGGCCCGGTCAGGTCGACGACCTCGCCGGCGTCCACGTGGAAGGACAGGTCCTTGAAGATGGTGTCCTCGCGGCCCTGCTGCGGCATGGTGGCCGTCACCCCCGTGGCCTCGAAGAGATGCGTTCCCGTGGTCTTGCTCATGGTTGCCACTGTAGTTCGCGCGGCTTGCGGGGATTGCGGTTCCGGTGACTTTGAGCAGTGGGCTAAGCGGGGAAATGGTCGGGAAATACGCCGGTGCCGGGCATGGCGAAGCCGCTGCGGGCCCCGAAGAGGTAACAGGTGTAAGTAAGTAGGTGCACGGGGCGCGCGGCGGCTGGACAAGCGTGTGGTGATGGTGGTCGTATGGCGGTCTCCTTTCGCTGTCGGGATAGGTCAGGCTTGGCTGTCGCCGTGCTTGGCGGCGCGGCGTTTGCGCACGCTGGAGCTGATGCCCCAGACGATGGCCACGATGGTCAGGCACAGGCCCAGGGCGGTGAAGGTGTAGCTGCCGAGCCGGTTCAATGCGGGCAGCGAGAGGCTGAAGGCGCCCGCCACGGCGCCGACCACGATGGTCAGCGCGCCGACGACCATCGTGATGACGCCGAGCGCGATGGTGCCGGCGCTGGCGCCGCTCGGCGCCACGGGAACGGGCTGGGGCGCGGATGCCGCGTTGGGTTGCGCGTTGTACAGGGGGACTTGCGGCGGGATGGTGCCGGTGGGCGGCGCGGCGGTGGAGCGCTCCGCGCGGGGAGTGCCTTGGCTCGTGTCCCGGCGGACGGCATCTTCCTTATCCCCAGCCACAACGGTCTCCATCGTATCCGGCGCCTTCGTGGCGGCGAATTCCGCCGTGTCCTCGTCCATGGTCTCCACGGTCTCCACGGTCACGGTGTCGGTGGTGTCGGTGGTCTCCTCGTCGGCGACCTCGCTGAAGCGTTCGATCAGGGGGATGTCCATGTGGTCGATGGGACGGGTGTCATCCGGCTCGGGCTCGTGGCCCTGCGGGTTCTTGGTTTCGTTGGTGATCATGGTCGTGTCCTTGGTGACGTGTTTGTTGTGGCTCATTGCTTGGCGATGGCGGGGTATTCGACACTGACCGTCGCGCCGAGCAGCATGTTCGGAGCGATGAGCAGCTCAGGGGTCTCGACGGCCTTCGAGGCGTCCACGGCGCACGGCCAGTAGCCGCCGTCCTTGATGAGCTGCTTGGCCTCGGCGCCGGCGTTCGTGCCAATCTCCACCTGGCCCTTGGCGTTGGTGGCGACGCCTTGGCAGAAGCGTTCGATGCGGTCGTTGCCGAACCACTCGCCCGAGTAGGTCAGGCCGTCGTCGGTGTCGGGTTCCTCAGCATCGTCCTCGTCGGCGTCCCCTTGGCCGTCGTTGCCGTCGAGCGCGCCCTTGACCTCCACGAAGGGCGGAATGGAGACGTCGGTATGGATGTCGTCGCCCGTGACGGTGACGAACGAGAAGTCGTTGTCGGTGATGGTGAAGGGGTTGGCGCGCAGGTACAGGGAGCCGCGGCCACCGACGGTGTCCAGGTAGTCGGAGCGGACGCTGCCCTCGCCGGCGTCGTCCGCGATGGCCCATGAGCAGCCGAGCGGCAGCAGGACCTTGACCTGCGCGTCCCTGGCCACGATGTTGATGGGGCCGGTCGGGCAGCTGGAACGCCCGGTCGTGCCGTCGTTGAGCTCCACCTTATGGATGTCGTGGTGCTTGGCGTAATCGGTCAGGTCGATGGTCAGGATGTCACGGTCGTAGTCGTCGCCCTCCACGTAGACGCCCTTGGACAGTTTCTCCATGTCCGCCTTCGTGGAGCCGATGGTGGCGCGCCCGTCCAGCTCCACCGTGCTGTAGGATCTGGCGGCATGCTCGCTGACGGCGGTCGCCACACCGAGCGCCGTGCAGCCGATCATGAGGGCCATGGCCGTGACCATGGCGATCCACACGAAGGGATGCAGGCCGCCGGTGCGGTGGCCGCGGATGCCGAGGACCATGACGACCAGGCCGATCACGGCGGTGATGATGCCGACGTAGATGGTGACGGTCCTCACGCCCTTCAAGGGTGAGGTGGCGTCCAATCCGAAGACCGTGAAGTCCATGGTCAGCAGGGCCGCCGACAGCACGAT
>JAXJQE010000106.1:0-16327 GCA_036311305.1 Bifidobacterium sp. | reverse complement strand
GTTCATACCCGGGTTCTTCCCGTTGAGGTGCCCCCTATAACAATCGAGGTGCCCCCTATAACGAAGGAGGGGACCGAATGGGACCAGAAGGGACCGAAGAGGAGGTCCATAGGACTGAGGGCGGTCTAGAGCAGCGCGCAGAACAGGGCCTCGAGGACCAGCTGGGCGTTGCCGTTGCCGGCAAGGCGCCTCCTGGCGACCTCGATCTCGTCCAGGGCCTCCAGCACCTTCCCGCGCGGCAGCTCGGCGGCGCGGTCGGCGATGGCGTGGCGGTTCTCGAGGTTGACGAGGCCCACCGCGCCCTCGGCGTCGTTCTGCAGCACCGCGATGTCGCGGTACACGCTCGCCACGGTGTTGAGGCCGCGGTCCAGCACGTCGCGCTGGCGGCGCGTGGCCTGGCGCTTCATGTCGTCCTTCTTGCCGATCCGGTTCCACTCGGTCCGCAGGGCCGGCGGCACGCGGTCGGCCTCCCCCAGCCCGTTGAGCTCGCGGAACGCGCGCCGCTCCCCCGCGACCGCCTCCTCGACCTCGGCGGTGGCCTGCGCCTTGGCGGTGTCCATGAGCGAGTCGGCGAGCACGACGGCCTGCGAGGCGCGGCGCAGCGCGAGGGTGCCGACGACGAGCTCGTCGCGCGCGTCGAGCGTGTCGGAATGCTCGGCGTAGAGCCGCGCGACGTCGAGGTTCCCCTCGGCGAGCCGCGCGATGCGCACCGCGAGGTCGTGCCCGACGTGCGCGGGCGCGCCGGACGCGTCCGTCACGACGCGCCCCTCGGCGTCGCGCAGCTCGGCGGACGTCTCCAGCCAGCGCGCGACCTCGCTGTCGGCCGGCACGCCGAGCGAGACGACGCGCGTGCGCGAGCGGATCGTCGGCAGCACGTCCTGCGCGCTCGGGGCGCACAGCAGCCAGATGGTGTGGGGGCTCGGCTCCTCGATCTCCTTGAGCAGCACGTTCGTGGTGCGCTCGAGCATGCGGTCGACGTCCTCGATGATGATGATCCGCCACGGCGCGGTCGACGGCATGCGCTCGGCGTCGGCGATCAGGCCGCGCACGGTGTCGATGTCGATGGTGACCTTGTCCGTGGTGACCGTGCGCACGTCGGGGTGCGTGCCCGCGAGGACCTGCCGCGTGACGGCGGTCGGCTCGTCGGACAGGCCGTGGTCCGGGCTCTCCAGCGCGGCGGCGAAGGCGCGCGCGACGGCCGCGCGGCCCGCGCCGGCCGGCCCGCAGATGAGCCACGACTGGGCGAGCGCGGCGGCGTCGCCCGTGCTGATGGCGCGCAGCCGGTCGGTGACCGGCCGCTGCCCGATGATGGAATCCCAAACGCTCATACCGGCTCAGCCAACCAGAGATCGCGCGTCCGCGCAAATCTCGCGCGCCAGCTCGTCGGCGGGGCGCGCGGCGTCGAGCACGCGGTAGCGGCCGGGCTCGTTCGCGGCGAGCTTGAGGAACTCCGCGCGCGTGCGCTCCTGGAACGCCAGGCCCTCGCTCTCCATGCGGTCGAGGTCGCGGTGCATGCGCGAGCCGGCGACGCGCGGGTCGAGGTCGAGCAGGTAGGTGCGCGCGGGCCACAGGTCCGCAGTGGCCCACGTGCTCAGCATGCGCACGTCCTCGACGGTCAGCTCGCGGCCGCCGGCCTGGTAGGCGAGCGAGGAGTCGATGTAGCGGTCGGTGATGACGACGGCGCCGCGCGCGAGGGCGGGGCGGATGAGCAGGTCGACGTGCTGCGCGCGGTCGGCGGCGAACAGGAGCGCCTCGGCGCGATCGCCGATGCGTTCCTTGTCGACGGTGCTCAGCAGCATCGCGCGGATGCGCGCGCCGAGCTCGGTGCCGCCGGGCTCGCGGGTGACGAGGACCTCGCGGCCCTGCCTGCGGAAGAAGTCGGCGAGCAGGTCGACCTGCGTGGTCTTGCCCACGCCGTCGATGCCCTCGAAGGAAATGAACAGGCCGTCCATGGGGTGCTCCTCCTGTCGGCGCGGCTCAGCGCGCGGGCTTGACCGGCGGGCGGTCGCAGCCGTCGTGCTCGGTCAGGTAGTCGATGTCCTTCTTGACGGTGGCCGGCGTGGTGCCGAGCTCCTTGGCGATGCGCGTGTTGGCCCAGCCCTCGTCCGCCAGTTTGCGCACGTTGGCGCGGCGCTCCTCGCGCGCGGCCTCGGCGCGGCTCTTCTTCGCGGTCCTCTTCGTGGCCGACTTCGCCGGCTTCTTCGCGGCGGTCTTGCGGCCGCGCTTCTTCGACGGGCCGGCGGCGCGCTTCTCGGCGAGCAGCTCGTAGGCCTGCTCGGCGGAGATGGTCTTCGGGTCGACGGCCTTGGGGAGGGACCGGTTCGTCTCGCCGTCGGTGACGTACGGGCCGAAGCGGCCGTCCTTGATGGTCACCGGCTTGCCGGAGACCGGGTCGGTGCCGAGCTCCCTGAGCGGCGGCTTGGGGGCGCCGCGGCCGCGCCCGCGCCCGTACTTGGGCTGGGCGAACAGTTCGCGGGCCTTGGCTTCGTCGACGGTGAAGATCTCGTCCTCGCTGCCCAGCGAGCGCGTCTCGCTGGCGCCGCCGTCGGCGGGCGTCTTCGTCAGGTACGGGCCGTAGCGGCCGTTGTTGGCGGCGACGGTGACCATGCGCGCCTCGCCGGTCTTCGGGTCGACCTCCTCGTACTCGGCGACCTCGCGCGGCAGGCTGAGCAATTTCAGCGCGTCCTCGAGCGTGAGCGACTCGGGCTTCATCGTCTTGAACAGGCTGGCCATCTTCGGGCGGTCCGCCTTCGCGGCCTTCGACTTCGACGGCTTGGCCTTCGGCGCGGCCTCCTCCTCGGGCGCGATGAGCGCGACGTAGGGGCCGAAGCGGCCGGAGCGCACCTCGACGGTGCCGCCCGTGGCCGGGTCCTTGCCCAGGACGCGCGGGCCGCCGGCGTTGGACTCGATGAGCTCGTGGGCCTTGGCCACGGTCAGCTCGTCGGGCGCGATGCCGTCGGGGATGGAGGCGTGCTTGGGGTTGCCCTCGGCGTCGAGGTGCCTGGTGTCCTCGAGGTACGGGCCGTAGCGGCCGACGCGCACGTTGATGCCGTCGCCGATCTCGATGGTGTTGATGGCGCGCGCGTCGATCTCCCCCAGCTGCGCGACCTGCTGCTGCAGGCCCTCGTGCACGTCCTCCTCGTTCCTCGCGGAGTCCTTGCCGTAGCTGAAGTAGAAGCCGGTGAGCCAGTCCTTGCCGGTCTCGCGGCCGTGCGCGATCTGGTCCAGGCCGTTCTCCATGTCCGCGGTGAACTGGTAGTCGACGAGCTTGGGGAACTTCGTCTCGAGCAGCTTGGTCACCGCGAACGCCAGCCAGCTGGGGATGAGCGCGCGGCCGCGCTCGTACACGTAGCCGCGGTCGATGATCGTCGAGATGATGCTCGCGTACGTCGACGGACGGCCGATCTCCTTGGCCTCCAAGGTCTTCACGAGGCTCGCCTCGGTGTAGCGGGCGGGCGGCTGCGTCTCGTGGCCGTCGGCCTTGGCGTCGACGGCGGCCACCACCTGGCCCTCGGCCAGCGGCGGCAGCTCGTCGTCCTTCTTCGCGTCGCGGTGCTCGCCGTAGACGCGCAGGAAGCCGGGGAACTCGATGACGGTGCCGAACGCCTGGAACACGGTGCCGCCGAGCGCGCTGACCGCGGTCAGCCGCGCGGTGGCGGTCGAGCCGACGGCGTCGGCCATCTGCGAGGCGAGCGTGCGCTGCCAGATGAGCGTGTACAGCTTGAGCTGGTCGGCGGGCAGGTGCGCGGCGACCTGCTCGGGCTCGCGGAAGTGCGAGCCGGCGGGGCGGATGCACTCGTGCGCCTCCTGCGCGCCCGCGGTCTTCGTCGCGTACTGCTTGGGGGCCTCGGACAGGTACTGCGCGCCGTACTTCTGCTCGACGCCCTGGCGCGCGGCGGCGATCGCCTCGTGGCTCAGGGTCACCGAGTCGGTGCGCATGTAGGTGATGTAGCCGTTCTCGTACAGGCTCTGCGCGGCGCGCATGGTCTGCCGGGAGCTGAAGCCAAGGCGGTTGCCTGCGGCCTGCTGCAACGTCGACGTGGTGAACGGCGGCTGCGGGCGGCGGCGGTACGGTTTCTTCTCGACGAAGGCGACGTGGAAATCGGTGCCCTCGAGGGACTGCGCGATGCGCTGGGCGTCGTCCTCGGTCAGCAGCGCGACGTTGTCCTTCTCGGCGGCCGCGGTGAGCGTGCCGTCGTCGGCGAAGTCCTTCGAGCCGGCGACGCGGTGGCCGTCGACGGCGACCAGGCGCGTGTCGAAGTACGCGACCTTGCCCATCGCGTCGGGCGCCTGCAGCGTGGCGACGACGTCCCAGTACGGCGCGCGCACGAACGCCATGCGTTCGCGCTCGCGCTCGACGATGAGGCGGGTGGCGACGGACTGCACGCGCCCGGCGGACAGGCCGGGGCCGACCTTGCGCCACAGGACGGGGCTCAGCTCGTAGCCGTAGAGGCGGTCGAGCACGCGGCGGGTCTCCTGGGCGTCGACCATATGGTCGTCGACCTCACGGGTGTGGTCCAGGGAGCCGCGGATGGCCTCCGGGGTGATCTCGTGGAACACCATGCGCTTGACGGGCACCTTCGGTTTGAGCGTCTGCACGAGATGCCAGGCGATGGCCTCGCCCTCGCGGTCCTCATCGGTCGCGAGGTAGAGCTCGTCGGCGTCCTTCAGCGCGGCCCTCAGTTCCGCGACGGTCTTGCGCTTGTCCGCGCCGACGATGTAGTAGGGCTTGAAGCCGTCGTCCACGTCCACGCCGAACTTGCCGAAGTGCTCCTTCTTGTCCGCGGGCACCTGGCTGGGCTGCGCGAGGTCACGGATGTGGCCCACCGAGGCGAGCACGGTGTACCCCTTGCCGAGGTACCCGCCGATCTTCTTCGCCTTGGCCGGGGACTCGACGATGACGAGCTTGTTGCCGGTGGTCATGATCCGCTCCTTCACGTTGCGTTACGCGTGTCATCATACTCAAGCTGTGCTCATTGTGCGCGACGGGGGCGCCGGCGGGGCGCCGATCAGGCCCAGGCGCGTCAGCGGCGCGGCGGTGAGCTGCCTCATCATGAGCACCATGCCGTTGACGAGGCACGCGGCGCCGGCAATCATCGCCGTCGTCGCGCCGGTGGCGCCGTTGACGGTCCAGCCGGAGGCCATCGCCAGGCCCGGCGAGACCTGCCAGATGAGGTAGGCGGCGTACGCGAACGCGCACACGCCGAAGGTGATGAGGCACGTGGCGACGATCTGCACGCTCGGGCTGGAGACGCGCCGGCCGGGGCGGTCCATGCCGGACTTGCGCGTGAACGCGAGCGTGGCCATCATGAGCGCGCCGGCGACGAAGACCGCCATGACGACGTCGGCGGGGCGGTGCCACTTGTCGACGACGACGGAACAGCCGATGTAGATGGTGAACAGCGTGGAGACGACGGAGAAGAGCGCGCGCCACGCGTGCGGCACCGCGCACAGCAGCGCGAGGCCCGCGGCGGCCGCGAGCAGCGTGTGCCCGGAGGGCGCGGAGTTGAGGGACGACGAGTTGACGTGCACGAGCAGCGGGCGCGGCAGCAGCGGCTTGAGCGTGCGGCCGGCGGCGAAGGCGAGCAGGCAGAACGCGGCGAGCTGGCCCATGAGCCACCAGCGGCGGCGCAGGCCGGCGACGAGGAACGCGAGCGCGCCGAGCACGAGCGAGGAGACGATGACGAACATCGAGCTCAGGCCGGCCATGCCGAGCCAGCCGGGGATGCCGTCGGCGTAGTTCATGATGGCGATGTCCTCGAAGGACTGGCCGTCGACGGTGCGCACGCCGAGCCAGTACGCGGCGGCGGCCACGAGCGCGAACATGACGGCGAACACGGCGCACAGCACGATGCTCGACGTGCGCGGGCGCAGCGCGAGCGGGTCCATGCGCGCCAGGCCGGCCTCGGCGTCGACGTCGCGCTCGACCTGCTCGGGCTCCTCGGGCCTCAGGGGGGTGGGCTTGCGCGGCTCGGCCTTGGGCAGCGCGTCCCACTGGGTGCCGTTCGCCGGCGCCGGGGTCTGCCAGGCCGGGGGCGCGGGCGGGGTGTTCGGGTTGGCCGGGGTGTCAGGGGACGGGGTGTCGTGCTGCTGGTCGCTCATGGGTACGACTTTACGAGGGGCGTTGAACGATTGGCCGGCGGCGGATACGCCGCCAGGTATGGAAAAACCTCCGCGCACCCACCAGAGGCCACTTACCCTTGCTGCATTCCTGCCCTGGGGGGATTGGGTGACGTAGTGCCACGCGGAGGCGAATCCCCACTATACACACCCCCTCCCCCAAGCGCAAGCCCAGGCGCCATCTGACGCTATAGGGGGCATTCCCCGCGTTACAGGGGGCTCCATATTCCGGAGAGCCCGGGTACGGACCGCGGAACATGGCGGTCCGTACCCGGGCTCTCCCTGAGGAAGTGCCCCCTATATGGAATGGGGTGCCCCCTATAGCGTCAGATGGGAGGAATCAGGCCTTCCAGACGTCCTTGCCCTCGGCCTTCGCCTTGGCGACGTCGGCGTCGAGCTCGGCCTCGTTGGCCTCGACCTTGCCCTCGATGAATTCCTCGACGAGGCGACGGGCCTCGTTGTCCTCGTGCTGGACGGCAGGGGACTTCATGAAGTAGGAGGACGGCGCCAGGACCGGGCCGGCCAGGCCGCGGTCGAGGGCGATCTTGGCGGCGCGCAGCGCGTCGATCACGATGCCGGCGGAGTTCGGGGAGTCCCACACCTCGAGCTTGTACTCGAGGTTCAGCGGGACGTCGCCGAAGGTCGTGCCCTCGAGGCGGACGAACGCGAACTTGCGGTCGTCGAGCCAGGCGACGTAGTCGGACGGGCCGATGTGCACGTTGTGCGGGTCCATCTCGTGCGGCACCACGGAGGTGACGGCGCGGGTCTTGGAGATCTTCTTGGACTCCAGGCGCGAACGCTGCAGCATGTTCATGAAGTCCATGTTGCCGCCCACGTTGAGCTGGTAGGTGCGGTCGAGGCGCACGCCGCGGTCCTCGAACAGGCGGGCCATCACGCGGTGGGTGATGGTGGCGCCGACCTGGGACTTGATGTCGTCGCCCACGATCGGGACGCCGGCGTCACGGAACTTCTGCGCCCACTCCGGGTCGGAGGCGATGAACACCGGCAGGCAGTTGACGAAGGCGACGCCCGCGTCCATGGCGGCCTGGGCGTAGGCCTTGTCGGCCTTCTCGGAGCCGACGGGCAGGTAGGAGATGAGCACGTCCACCTTCTTGTCGCGCAGCACCTGGGCCACGTCGACCGGCTCCTTGTCCGACTCCTCGATCATCTCGCGGTAGTACTCGCCGAGGCCGTCGTAGGTCGGGCCGCGCAGGACCTCGACGCCGAGGTTCGGCACGTCGGCGAACTTGATGGTGTTGTTCTGGGAGGCGCCGATGGCCTCGGAGAGGTCCTTGCCGACCTTCGCGGCGTCGACGTCGAACGCGGTCACGAACTCGATGTCACGGACACGGTATCCGCCGAAGTTGTTGTGCATCAGACCGGGGATCTTGTCATCGTCCGCCGTGTCCTTGTAATATTCGACACCCTGCACCAGCGACGAGGCGCAATTGCCCACGCCGGCGATAGCCACGCGAATGCTCATGATTGAAACGACTCCTCCAAGCTTGCTTGCGTTTTACCGCCTATAAGCATACCGTTAGGCCCCAGCAAAAACCACCGGAGCGCCTCCAAACATAACTCAACAGGCGGAAAACCCGCACCTCCGCGGCCGCCTTCGCTCACCGGCGCCCCGCACGCGCATACACGCGCGCGCGAATCACATCCATGTCGTTTGCTCACAGAATAACCCGCGAACGGCCCAGCCGCGCCCCAGCGCCCCCACAGGACCTCCACGAGTCCTTGCTTTCTCAGGTATTGCCGGTACCTTGGAACCCATGGCTTCACAAACACGTTCCGCGAGCTCGGGCGCGCCCCGCAGCGCCAGCTCCAGCAGACACACCTCCTCCGCCCCGCAGGCGAAGGACGACGCTACCCGTAAGAACGCCCCCAAGAGGAAGGCCCCGAAGAACAAGAAGGACAAGAAGGGCAAGAAGAAGCACAAGGGCCTGTGGTGGAAGATCCTCCTGGGCGTCATCGGCGCCATCCTCGTGCTCGGCATCGGCCTGTTCGCCTACCTGTACGCGACCACCGAGATCCCCGACCCCGAGAAGGTGGCCGTCGCCTCGAAGACCACCGTCTACTACGACGACGGCAAGACGCCGATCGGCTCCATCAGCGAGGAGAACCGCGAGATCATCAACTGCTCGACGCTGCCCTCGTACGTCGGCAACGCCATCGTCGCCTCCGAGGACCGCTCGTTCTACACGAACAAGGGCATCGACATCACCGGCATGGCGCGCGCCCTGTACAACAACCTGACCACGGGCTCGCGCCAGGGCGGCTCGACGATCACGCAGCAGTACGCCGAGCGCTACTACCTCGGCGAGACGACGTCGTACTCCGGCAAGCTGCACGAGGCGTTCCTGGCGATGAAGATCGCCAACTCGCAGGACAAGTCGGAGGTCCTGTGCAACTACATGAACACGATCTACCTGGGCCGCGGCGCGTACGGCATCCAGGCGGCCGCCGAGGCGTACTTCGGCAAGGACGCCAAGGACCTGACGATCTCCGAGGCCGCGATGATCGCCGGCATCATCCCCGCGCCGAGCACGTGGGACCCGTCCGTCAACGAGGCGCAGGCCAAGAAGCGCTTCGAACGCGTGATCAACATCATGAAGGAGGACGGCTACATCACCGACCAGCAGGCGAAGGACGCCAAGTTCCCGGAGGTGAAGGCCTACACCCTCAGCAACGACTTCTCCGGCCCGGCCGGCTACATCCTGTCCACCGTGGAGAGCGAGCTGACCAGCTCGAAGGCCTTCACGAAGGACGAGCTGGAGTCCGGCGGCTACAAGGTCGTCACCACGCTCACCAAGTCCCTGCAGGACGAGATCCAGAAGGTGGGTGACGAACGTCCCGACGGCATGCCGGACACGCTGCAGATAGGCGGCCTGGCCGTCGACCAGTCGACCGGCGCGGTCAAGGCGATGTACGCGGGCAAGGACTACCTCAAGCAGCAGCTCAACAACGCCACGCAGTCGAAGTTCCAGCCGGGCTCCACGATGAAGCCGTTCGGCCTGATCGGCGCCGCGCAGGACGACGTGAGCTTCGCCACGCTGTTCAACGGCAACTCGCCGCAGGAGTTCGAGACCACGCCGGGCGTCTACGCGGACGTCACGAACGCGCTCAACAAGAGCTACGGCAACATCAACCTCAACCAGGCGACCGCGAACTCCGTGAACACCGTGTTCATGAACGTCAACGAGCACCTCACGCCGCAGCGCTACGCCGAGATCGCGCACGAGGCTGGCATCACCGGCGACATCCAGACGGACACGCTGTACAACATCCTGGGCATCAACTCGCTGACCGTGTGGGACCTCGCGCAGGGCCACTCGACCATCGCGAACTCCGGCACGAAGAACACGCTGCACCTCGTCGGCTCCGTGACCAAGGACGGCAAGGAGATGTACAAGCCGAACCTGGGCACGAAGAAGGTGTTCGACGAGAACGACTGCGCGCTAACGATGAACGCCATGCTCGGCACCACCGTCAACGGCACCGCCGCGGGCGTCTCCCAGGCCCTGGGCCGTCCGGTGGCCGGCAAGTCCGGCACCGCGAACGACGAGACCGCCGCGAGCTTCGTCGGCTACACGCCGCAGCTGATGAACGTGTGGGCGATCTGGAACCCGGGCGAGAACGGCGAGAACCAGGTCGTGCCCGAGTTCTCCGGCTGGGGCGTGGGCTCCACCGGCTACCCGGCGCACCTGTTCGAGGAGTTCATGAGCGTGGCCATGGACGGCCAGCCGGTCGAGCAGTTCCCGACGGCCAACGACGACGGCAAGGTCGGTGGCCCGAACGGCGAGTGGGGCCTCGGCGGCACCAAGGTGTCCACCAACACGCAGCAGAACACCGAGCAGCAGACCACCGAGCCGACGCAGTCGCCGTCCGCGACCGCGAGCGCCTCCCCCAGCCCGAGCGCCACCCAGTCGCACAGCGCGACCCCGACGCCGACGCCCACGCAGACGCAAACGCCGACGCCGACGCCCACGCAGACGCAAACGCAGACGCAGACGCCCGCGCCCACGCCAAGCGCCAGCAGCTCGGCGCCCGCGCCATCGCCGACGGAATCGGCGACCGACCAGCCACAACAGCAGTCGAACAGCCAGAAAACGCAGTGAGCGTCGCGTAAGGTACGGGAGGGCCCCGTGCACGCCGTCGACGGCGTGCACGGGGCCCTCCCGTACCTCGCTCACCCTTCCGCTCAACGCCGCGCGTCGCGCGATGCGACGTACCTAAGCTGGCCGCATGATGACCAACAATGGCGTGGTCGGGACCAACTTCGACCTGCGCGGGTACGCGACGACGACGCTGCGCGCCGGCGTCGCGCAGTGCACGCTCACGACGCTGTCGTGCCTGTGGCTGGCGTGCTCGTGGTCGTGGGCGTCGTGCGCGTGCTGGATCGTGGCGGTGATGCTCGCCGCCGCCATCTGGCAGCTGCCGACGCACGACCAGCACCAGGTGCCCATCCCGCACGAGATCCGCGCGCGCCGCGCCGTCGTGCTGCGCTGGAGCAACGTGCTCATGCCGGTGTCGTACCTGTTCGTCGGCCTGTACGCGGGGCTGACCGGGCTGCCGAGCGGCACGCTCGCGTCGCCCTTCGACTGGATGTGCGTGGCGGCCGCGCTGTGCGCGTGCCTGGCGTACGCGCTACGCTCAGCGCGCGGAGCGGTTCACCGCGGAGATGATCGCCTTGAGGGAGCTCGTGATGGTCGACGAGTCGATGCCGACGCCCCAGACGACGCGCTTCTCCTCGTCCTCCATGCCGACCTCGCACTGCACGTAGGAGGCGGCCTTCGCGTCGGAGCCGACGCCCATCGTGTGCTCGGCGTAGTCGAGGACGCGCGCCTCGACGCCGAAGGACTTGATGCCGTTGAGGAAGGCGTCGATCGGGCCGTTGCCGTGGCCCTCGAACGTGCGCTGGACCTCGGGCTCGGCGCCCACGTTGATGCCGCGGTCGAGCACGGTGGCGCCCAGGATGGTGTCCGAGCCGTCCTCGCCGGAGGACATGCTCACCTTGAGCAGCTTGAGGCGCCCCCACTGGTCGAGCGTGGCGTCCGGGTGGTCGCTGGCGGCGGCGCCGGCGCTCGTCGCGCCGTCCTCGCCGACCGGCAGGTACTCGTCCTTGAAGAGGCGCCAGATGTCCTCGTCCTTGACTTCCTTCTTCGTCTCGTCGGCGTGCTGCTGGACGACGTGCTCGAACTCCACCTGCAGCTTCTTGGGCAGGTCGAGGTTGTGGTTCGTCTTGAGCAGGTATGCCATGCCGCCCTTGCCGGACTGCGAGTTGACGCGGATGATGGCCTCGTAGGAGCGGCCGATGTCCTTCGGGTCGATCGGCAGGTAGGGCACGAGCCACACGAAGTTCTCCAGCTCGGTGCCGGCCATGTCCGCGGCGACCTCGCGCGCCTCCAGGCCCTTCTTGATGGCGTCCTGGTGGGAGCCGGAGAACGCGGTGAACACGAAGCTGCCGGCGTAGGGGTGGCGCTCGGAGATCTTGAGCTGGTTGCAGTACTCGACCGTGCGGCGGATCGTCGGCATGTCGGACACGTCCAGCTGCGGGTCGATGCCCTGCGTGAGCAGGTTGAGCGCGATGGTGATGAGGTCGACGTTGCCGGTGCGCTCGCCGTTGCCCAGCAGGCACCCTTCGATGCGGTCCGCGCCGGCGAGGATGCCGAGCTCGGCCGCGGCCACGCCCATGCCCTCGTCGTTGTGCGGGTGCAGGGAGAGGACGACCGAGTCGCGGTCGATGAGGTTGTTGGACACGTACTCGACCTCGTCGGCGAACACGTTCGGCGTGGTCATCTCGACGGTGGCGGGCAGGTTGATGACCATCGGGTGGTCCGGGGTGGGCTTGATGACGTCGATGACGGCGTTGCACACCTCGACGGCGTACTCCGGCTCGGTGCCGGTGAAGGACTCCGGGGAGTACTCGTAGTACAGGTCGGTGCCCTCGGCGTCGCCCTCGAGCTCCTTGCACAGCTCGGCGGCGTCGGTGGCGAGCTTCTTGATGCCCTCGCGGTCCTTGCGGAACACGACCTCGCGCTGCAGCACCGACACGGAGTTGTAGAAGTGCACGATGGCGCGCTTGCAGCCCTTGAGGCATCGTAGGTCCTGCGGATGAGGTGCTCGCGGGCCTGGGTGAGCACGACGATGGTCACGTCGTCCGGGATGAGCTCGCGCTCGATGAGCATGCGGATGAAGTCGTAGTCGGTCTCCGAGGCGCTCGGGAAGCCGACCTCGATCTCCTTGAAGCCCATGGACACCAGCAGGTTCCAGAAGCGCAGCTTGCGCTCGGAGTCCATGGGGTTGACAAGGGCCTGGTTGCCGTCGCGCCGGTCGACGGAGCACCAGCGCGGCGCGCGCACGAGCCGCTTGTCCGGCCAGGTGCGCTGCGGGTAGTCGAACGGGATCTGCTTGTCGTAGGCGACGTACTTGGTGTACGGCATGGCGCTGGGCTTCTGCGGGGCGCCGATGAAGCGGGCGGGAGGCAGCAGCGGGTCGTTATTCCCTCCGTTGGACGCCGCCGCGGCTGCGAGATCAAACACCGATGATTGATCCTGACCCATCACTCCTCCTTCTGTCTGTATGTCGACTCTTCTCTGGTGTGGTCGCGCACCGGGGTGCGCAAGGGTCTACGTTATACAGCCTAGCGAAGGAGGGCGGGTGACGGGTCCGGATGGTGAGCAATCCGCACCATTGCTTTACGAACGTCGTGTATAAGCCCCACGGAAGTCACATCCAGGGGGGCAGGATGTGACTTTCGTGGGGAGAGGGGTCAGTCGACGAGGGAGATGCCGCGGCGGGCGACGCAGTAGGCGTTGCCGAGCCACGTGTGGCGCGAGTTGGGCCACACGGCGCCGAGGCGCGGCGCGTTCTGGCTCATCCAGATGCTGGGCACGCGGCCATCGGCGCTCCGGGAGCCGAGCAGGTTGAAGCCGTTCTTCTCGAGGAGCCACTCGGGGTGCTGCGTGGCGATCGCCAGGCCCTCCTCGAGCGTGAGCGGGATGCGTTCGTCGGTCTCGATGAGCTTGCGCGCCACGTCGGGCTCGCGGTTCGTGTAGCAGGTGCCGGTGTGCGGGTCGACGACCAGGTAGAACGGCCCCTCCGGCGGCTCGAAGCCGTCGGTGGGCAGGAAGCTGACGATGTCGCGCGGCGGCATCGTGGTGAACCCGGCCATGCGGTTGATGCTCGTGCGGGCGATCAGCGACTCGGGGGTGACGAGCTCGCGCGTGGGCACCAGCAGGATGTCGGTGCCCAGGTCGGAGTTCTCGAGCGCCTGGATGAGGGGGCGCGCCAGCGCACGGAACGACTCCTCGCTCATGTCCGCCACGTCCGGGTAGCCCAGGGCCACGATCCGGTCGAGCTGCTTCTGTGCTTCAATCGATGCCGTTGACATGAGGCCCAGTGTAGTCGCGCGCCGCACACCTTACGTGTTCGCTAGAAACCTCACGTTTTTCCGTGACATTTCTAGGGCCGGCGAAGCCGGCATCCTAGAAATGTCACGGAAAAACGTGAGGTTTCTAGCGAACACGTGGGGGTTCCAGCGGGAGCGACCCGTGTCAGAGCTGGTCGGCGAAGTGCTTGGCGGCGACAATCTCGGCGAGCTCGACGGCGTTGAGCGCGGCGCCCTTGCGCAGGTTGTCGTTGGTGACGAAGAACGCGAGGCCCTTGCCGTCGTCCACGGCCTGGTCGGAGCGGATGCGGCCGACGAAGCTCGGGGTCTTGCCGGCGGCCAGCTGCGCGGTGGGGATGTCGACGAGCTCGACGGCCGGCGCGTCGGCGAGCACCTCGCGCGCCGCGTCCGGCGTGACGTCCTGCTCGAACTCCGCGTTGACGCTCATGCCGTGCGCGGTGAAGACACCGACGCGCACGCAGGTGCAGCTCGCCTTGAGGTCCGGCAGGTGCAGGATCTTGCGGCTCTCGTTGCGCAGCTTCTGCTCCTCGTCGGTCTCCTCGGAGCCGTCGTCCACGATGGCGCCGATGAACGGCACCTCGTTGAACGCGATGGTGCGCGCGACCTTGGTCGGCTCGGGGAAGTCGATGGCGTCGCCGCCGAAGACGAGCTTGTCCGCGCCCTGCTCGACGGCCGCCTTCGCCTCGTTCATGAGCTGCTCGACGCCGGCGCGGCCCGCGCCGGAGACGGCCTGGTAGGAGCTGACGATGAGCCGCTTGAGGCCGAACGCGTCGTCCAGGGGCTTGAGGACCGGCATGATGGCCATGGTGGTGCAGTTCGGGTTGGCGACGATGCCCGCGGGGATCTCGTCGAGGTCGTCCGGGTTGACCTCGGCGACCACGAGCGGCACGTCGTCGTGCATGCGCCACTGCGAGGAGTTGTCGATCACGATCGCGCCGGCCTCGGCGAACTTCGGCGCCCACACCTTGGAGGTGCCGCCGCCCGCGGAGAAGATCGCGATGTCGATGCCGCTCAGGTCCGCCTTGGCGACGTCCTCGACCTCGATCTCGTGGCCGCGCCACTCGAGCTTCTGGCCCGCGGAGCGCGCGGACGCCAGGAACCGCAGGTCCTTGACGGGGAAGTCGCGCTCGTCGAGCACGCGGCGCATGACCATGCCCACCTGCCCGGTCGCGCCGAGCACCGCCACGTTGACGCCGCGTTCGTTGATCTGTACCATGTGCCGGCTCCTTTGCTGCCGATGTCGGATGTACGGGGGCGCCCTGTGCGCGGCACGGGGCGGCAAGTGTGTCAGCGGCCGGTGCCGCCGTAGACGACGGCCTCCACCTTGTCGGCGTCGAGGCCGTACGCCGTGTGCAGCGCGCGCACGGCGTCGTTGAGCTGGTCGAGCGGCACGAGCGCGGCGATGCGGATCTCGGACGTGGAGATCATGAGCACGTTGATGCCCTGCTCGCTCAACGCCTGGAAGAAGCGCGCGGCCAGCCCGGAGTGGGTCTTCATGCCCACGCCGACGACGGCGACCTTGCCCACGTTCGGGTTGAGGTCGAACGCGTTGTAGCCGAGCGCGTCCTGTTCCTGCAGGAGCGCCTCCTTGACGCGCTGCGCGTCCTTGCCGGGCACCGTGAAGGAGATGTCGGCGGTGCCGGTGGCGGCGCCCGCCTGCACGATCATGTCCACGTTGACGCCGATCTCGGCGAGGCGCGTGAACACGCGCGCCGCCATGCCCGGCTCGTCGACGACGCCGCGCACCGTCGCCAGCGACTCGCTGGCGTCGTGCGCCACGCCGGAGATGATCGGCGTCTCCTGCCCCAGGTCGGGGAACAGGTCGCCCAGGTTCTGGTCTTCGGTAGCTTCGCTCATGGTCTTTCTCGGATCCTTCGGTTCGCGGGCGTTCTTGGGTCTTGGAGGTCTTGCGGGGGCGACGCGTCAGCCGACGTTCGGGATGCTCGACGGGTCGGCGCCCTCGGGCACGACGAGCGTGCCGCAGCGGTGCGAGAAGGAGCTGCGCACGTGCAGCGGCATGTCGAAGCGCTGCGCGTACTCGACGCAGCGCAGCGCGAGCACCTTGGAGCCGCACGAGCTCATCTCGAGCATCTCGTCGTAGCCGATGACGGGGATGCGCTTGGCGGTGGGCACGATGCGCGGGTCGGCGGTGAAGATGCCGTCGACGTCCGTGTAGATCTCGCACACGTCCGCGCCAAGCGCGACGGCGAGCGCGACGGCGGAGGTGTCCGAGCCGCCGCGGCCGAGCGTGGTGGCGTCGCCCTTCGCGCTCTTGCCCTGGAAGCCGGCGACGATGGCCACCGAGCCCTTCTCGAGCGCGCGGCGCACGCGGTCCGGGCGCACGGCGCGGATGTGCGCGGCGCCGAACTGCGCGTCGGTCATGAAACCGGCCTGGGAGCCGGTGAAGGAGTACGCGTGGGAGCCGGCCGCGTGGATGGCCATGGCCAGCAGGCTCATGGAGATGCGCTCGCCGGCGGTCATGAGCATGTCCATCTCGCGGGCGGGCGGATTGGAGTCGATGCTCATGGCCTGGCCGATGAGGTCGTCCGTGGTGTCGCCCATGGCCGAGACGACGACGGCGACGTCGTTGCCGGCGTTCTTCGTCTCGATGATCCGTCGTGCCACGCGCTTGATGGAGTCGGCGTCGGCGACGGAGGATCCGCCGTATTTTTGTACGATGAGAGCCACGGACTTCTTCCAATCTTCTCGTATGGGATGTTCGGGCGCGCCGGCGGTGCCTTGCGCGCGCGAGGCCGCGTCCATTATAGGGACGGCCCGTATACCGTCCACGAC
>JAXJQE010000105.1:0-7395 GCA_036311305.1 Bifidobacterium sp. | reverse complement strand
GCCGGCCCTAGAAAAGTCACGAAAAAACGTGAGGTTTCTAGCGGACCCAACGTCATCCATCCCGCATCCGACCAGAAAGTAGACCCATGCCTTCCCAGTTCTTCCTCGAACGCCTCGCCGAGCAGCCGCACGCGCTCATGTTCGCCGGCCAGTCCACGCCGTGGACCGTCGCGCTCGACCAGCTCGCCGCCGACCCGGAGCTCGCCGACGCGCTGCACGCCCACGCGGACGCGGCGCGCGGCCTGCTCGCGCCCGTCGCCGCCGACCTGCTGGCGACCACCGGCCGCCCGGTCGACCTGTTCGCGTACCCGGCCAATCCCGCGCGTCTGGGCGCGGCGGCCGACGCGACCGTGAGCGTCGAGGGCATCGCCCTCGCGCAGCTCGGCGCGCTGCTCGACGCGCGACAGCTCGGCTACGACCCCGCCACCGCGCGGCCCGTCGCGCTGCTCGGCCATTCGCAGGGCATCCTCGGCGTGCACATGGCGCGCGCGATCATCGACGGCGGCGACGTCGACCGCCAGCTCGACGAGGTGCTCGCCATCGCCGCCCTCATCGGCGCCGCGGGCACGCGCGTGGCGCGCAGCCGCGGCATCCACGCGCGCTACGGCGAGGTCACGCCGATGCTCTCCGTCAAGGGCGCCACGCCGGCGCAGGTCGACGCGCTCATCGCGCGCGTCGACGACGCCAAGGGCCCCATCGCCGTCGCCGTCGCCAACGCCGCCGACCACTTCGTGCTCTCCGGCCACCCGCAGGACCTCGCCAGCTTCGCCGTCGAAGTGGGGAAGGAGCACCGGCACCAGCGGCAGTTGCGCGACGACAAGGTGCGCGGCGGCTCCGTGTTCGACCCCACGCTCGAGTATCTCGACGTGACGCTGCCGTTCCACAGCCCGCTCATGGCCGAGGCCGTCGACCAGGCCGTCGCCTGGGCCGAGGCGTGCGGCCTGGACGCCGCCCGCGCGCGAGCTCGCCGCCGAGGTGCTCGTCAACCCCGTCGACTGGGCCGGGCAGGTGGGCGCGCTGCTCGAGGGACACGACCCGGAGGATCTGTGGGTCGTCGACCTCGGGCCGGGCGCCACGCTCACCAAGCTGTTCGCCTCGAACGCGCAGGGCACCGGCGTCGGCGTCGTCGACGCCTCCACCGTGGACGCGCGCGCCAAGCTGGCCACCCAGGAGACGGACCCCGCGCGCACGCAGGACTGGTCGCGGTTCGTGCCGCGCGCCATCGAGACGCCCGACGGGCCGGCCGTGTCCACCGCGTTCACGCGCCTGACGGGCAAGCCGCCGGTGCTGCTCGCCGGCATGACGCCGACGACCGTCGAGCCCGAGCTCGTCGCCGCGGCCGCCAACGCCGGCTACTGGGCGGAGCTCGTCGGCGGCGGCCAGGTCACCGCCGAGGTGTTCGACCGCCACGTCGCCGCCCTCGAGGACGAGCTCGAGGAGGGCCGCACCGTCGAGTTCAACGCGATGTTCATGGACCGCTACCTGTGGAACCTGCAGTTCGGCGCGCAGCGGATCGTGCCGAGGAAGCGCGCGTCCGGCGCGCCCATCGACGGCGTCGTCGTCTCCGCCGGCATCCCCGAGCGTGACGAGGCCGTCGCACTCGTGCGCCAGCTCAACGCCGACGGCTTCCCGTTCGTCGCGTTCAAGCCGGGCACCGTCGAGCAGATCCGCCAGGTCGTGGCGATCGCCGACGCGGTCGCGCCGGCGAAGGTGCTCGTGCAGGTCGAGGGCGGCTCCGCGGGCGGCCACCACAGCTGGGAGTCGCTCGACGACCTGCTGCTGGCCACCTACGCGCAGGTGCGCGCGCACGACAACCTCGTGCTCGTCGCCGGCGGCGGCATCGGCACGCCCCAGCGCGCCGCCGACTACATCAGCGGCGAGTGGTCGCGCGCGTACGGGCGGCCGGCGATGCCGGTCGACGGCGTGCTCGTCGGCACCGCCGTCATGACCGCGAAGGAGGCGCACACCAGCCCTGAGGTCAAGCGCATGCTCGTGGCGACGCCGGGCATCGCCGCGGCCGGCGACGAGGCGGACGTGTTCGCGCCGCTGGGGGAGCAGTGGGTGCCGTCGGGCGCCGCGCGCGGCGGCATGAGCTCCGGGCTGAGCCACCTGCACGCCGACCTGTACGAGATTGAGAACGCGTCCGCCGAGTGCGGCCGCCTGCTTGTGCGCGTCATGAAGCACCCCGAGGAGCTCGAGTCGCGCCGCGAGGAGATCATCGCCGCGCTCGACCGCACCGCCAAGCCGTACTTCGGCGACCTGGCGTCCATGACGTATGTTGAGTGGGCGCGGCGGTTCGCCGAGCTGAGCTTCCCGTGGGCCGACCCCACGTATGCGGACCGCTTCCTGCACCTGCTGCAGCGCATCGAGGCGCGCGTCATCGACCTCGAACAGGGCTCGTTCACGCCGCTGTTCGCGTCGCGCGCCGACGTGGAGAAGGACCCGTTCGGGGCCGTGGACGCGCTGGCCGCGAAGTACCCGGCCGCCGGCGAGCTCATCGTGGCGCCGATGGGCGAGGCGTGGTTCACCACGCTCGTGCGCGAATACCCCAAGCCGATGCCGTTCGTGCCCGCGATCGACGGCGACCTGCTGCGCTGGTGGGGCCAGGACCAGCTGTGGCAGAGCGAGGACCCGCGCTACGGCGCCGACTCCGTGCGCGTCATCCCCGGCCCGATCTCCGTCGCCGGCATCACCACCGTCGACGAGCCCGTCGCCGACATCCTCGGCCGCTTCAACGACGCCATCACCGAGCGTGTCACGGCAGACCGCGAGGACGTGTTCACGCTGCTCGGGGACGTGAGGGACGCGGAGGCGTTCATCCGCGACTGCGCGAACATCTCCTGGATCGGGCACGTCGCCGACAACCCCGCCTACGGGACCCCCATGGGCGACCAGGACTACGAGCTGCGCCACGTCGGCTCCACCGAGGACGAGGAGCTGTTCGACCTGGACATCCACCTCGACACGTTCTGGGACAACGAGCCCGACGGCGGCACCGGCAAGCACGCCGTGCGCGACATCGTCATCCCCCTCACCGTGCGCCGCGACGCCACCGGCACCATCCCCGTCGTCGACCGCGAGCGCCTGCCCGGGCACGTCTACGCGATGCTCGCCGCTACCGCCGGCATCGGCAACACCGCCATCACCGGCGACGAGCTGACCGCGATGCCGACCGTGCGCCAGGCCGGCGAGGTCGGCGCCGCCACCGCATACCGGTTCGGCGTCGCCGAAGCGTCCTACACGCTGTCCGCCAACCTCGGCTTCGACCACGAGGCCGCCACGGGCGGCGCGCTGCCGCTCGACCTCGTGCCCTCCACCATCGCGCCCGACGCGCTCGTCGGCCCCGCGTGGCCCGCGATCTATGCGGCGCTCGGCTCCGTGATGGTCGACGGCTATCCGGTCATCGAGGGCCTGCTCAACGCCGTCTACCTCGACCACCTCATCGAGCTCGAGATGGACGAGGACGAGCTGCTCAGGCACGTCGGCGAGCAGGTGAGCCTCACCAGCTGGGCGGAGGACTACGCCGAGTCCGCGTCGGGCCGCGTCGTGACCATCCACGTCGAGCACCGCCTCGCCGACGGCACGCTCGCCGCGCGCGAGACCGAACGCTTCGCCATCCGCGGTCGCGCGTACAGCGACGAACTGCCCGAACCGGCCGCCCCGTACGGCGGCCTGGACGCGGACATCCGCGACACGCCGCGCCGCCTGCTGCGCCGCGTCACCGTCACCGCGCCGCACGAGATGACCGCGTTCGCGCGCACCTCCGGCGACTTCAACCCCATCCACACGTCGCGCCGCGGCGCCGCCATCAGCGGACTGGCGCAGCCGCTCGTGCACGGCATGTGGCTGTCCGCGACCGCGCAGCACGCCGTGCAGGCGCTCGACGACGCCGGCGCCCACTACGAGATCGCCGGCTGGACCTACAACATGTACGGCATGGTCCAGCTCGACGACGAGGTGGAGATCAGCGTCGAGCGCGTCGGGCACGTCGCGCACGGCGGCCTCGTGCTCGAGGTCACGTGCAGCATCGACGGCCAGGTCGTCTCGCGCGCCACCGCCGTCACCCGCGCGCCCGTCACCGCGTTCGTCTACCCCGGCCAGGGCATCCAGACGCAGGGCATGGTGCTCGACGAGCGCGCGCTCTCGCCGGCCGCGCGCGACGTGTGGGAGCGGGCGGACCGCCTCACGCGCGAGCGGCTCGGGTTCTCGATCCTCGCCGTCGTGCGCGACAACCCCAAGGAACTCACCGCCAATGGCGTCACCTACCGCCACCCGGAGGGACTGTTCAACCTCACGCAGTTCACGCAGGTCGCGCTCGCCACCGTCGCGTTCGCGCAGACCGCGCGCATGCGCGAGGAGGGCGTCGACGTGACGCCCGCGTACTTCGCGGGCCACTCGCTCGGCGAGTACGACGCGCTGAGCTCCTTCGCCGGCGTCATCCCGCTGGAGACCGTGCTCGAGCTCGTGTTCCACCGCGGCTCGACGATGCCCCACCTGATTGACCGCGACGAGCAGGGACGCTCCAACTACCGCATGGGCGCCCTGAGGCCCAACCAGTTCGGCGTGGACGACGCGCACGTGCGCGAATATGTGGAATCGGTCGCTCGCGAATCGGGGGAGTTCCTCGAGATCGTCAACTACAACCTCGCCGGCCAGCAGTACGCCGTCGCCGGCACCATCGCCGGCCTCAAGGCGCTCAAGGCCGACGCCGCGCGCCGTGTCGCCGAGTACGGCGGCAAGCCTGCGTTCATGTACGTGCCGGGCATCGACGTGCCGTTCCACTCCACGCTGCTGCGCAAGGGCGTGCCCGAGTTCCGCGACAAGCTCGATGCGCTGCTGCCCGCCGAGATCGACTACCGCGGCTCGCTCGTGGGCCGCTACATCCCGAACCTCGTGGCGGTGCCCTTCGAGATGACCAGGGAATTCGCCGCGAAGATCCTCGAGGTCGTGCCCTCCGAGCGGATCGGCGCGGCGCTCGCCGACGACGACGTGTGGGAATCCTACGCGCGCGACGACCAGAGGCTCGGACGCCTGCTGCTCACCGAGCTGCTCTCCTGGCAGTTCGCGTCCCCGGTGCGCTGGATCGAGACGCAGGCGCTGCTGTTCGGCTCCGCCGAGCAAGGCGGCCTCGGCGTGGAGCGCTACGTGGAGGTGGGCCTGGGCAACAGCCCGACGCTCGCCAACCTCGGCACGAAGACGTTGAAACTTCCCGAGTTCTCCCGCCGCCAGGTCTCGGTGCTCAACGTGGGCCGCGACGCCGGCCGCGTCTACATGACCGACACGGACTCCCTCGTCCCCGAGGCGGAGCCGGTCGGCGAGGCTACGGGGGCCGGATCGGACGTTTCCAGGCCCTCCGGGAACCTATCTTCGCTAAAGTGCGATGGATTTTCCGCGAACGGTGCCTCCGGTACCCCCGAATCGGGGGTGTCAGGGGCCCGGACAGAGGTGGATGGCGAAAAATCCATCGCACAATGGGCGAGTTATCCCGGCAAGGGCACTGATCAGGGCGCCCAGGACGCCGTTCCGGGCGCCGATGGCCTTGGCCGGGCGTCCATGACGGCCCCCAACGGTGCCGCGGGAGTCTCCGCGGACGTGCCGGACCTGCCGTTCCGGGCGCATGACGCCATCCGGATGCTCCTGGCGTACGCCGCCAAGGTGCGTCCGGACCAGATCGGCGCCACCGACACGACCGACACGCTGACCAACGGCGTCTCGTCGCGGCGCAACCAGCTGCTCATGGACATCAGCGCCGAACTCGGCGTCGCCTCCGTGGACGGCGCGGCCGAGGCGAGCATCGACGCCCTCGAGGCCATCGTGGACAAGGCCGCGCCGAACTACAAGGCCTTCGGCCCGGTCCTCGGCGACATCGTGCGCGACCGCGTCCGCGCCCTGTTCGGCGCCGCCGGTCTCAAGCCCGCGCAGGTCGAGGCCCGCGTGCGTGACACCTGGCAGCTGCCCGACGGCTGGGGCGCCCACGTCATCGCCGCGCTGGTGCTCGCCACGCGCGACGGCGCCAGCGCCCGCGGCGGCGACCTCGCCCAGTTGCCCACCGACCCGGCCTCCAACACGGCCCAGGCCAACGCGCTCATCGACGCCGCCGTGCAGATCGTCGCCGCCGACCACGGCCTCACCGTCGCCATGCCCTCCGCGGGCGGCGGTGCCGCTGGCGCGGTCGTGGACTCGGCCGCGCTGGACGCCTTCGCCGAACGCGTGACGGGTGAATCCGGCGTGCTGGCCGCCACGGCCCGCTTCGTCCTCGGCCAGCTGGGCGTCACCCCGCCCGTCCCCGAGGAGCCGGACGACGGGGCCGCGGCCGTGGTCGCCGCCGACTGGCCCGACCAGGTCGCGCCCCGCTTCGACGCCAACCAGGCCATCCTCTTCGACGACCGCTGGGCCAGCGCCCGTGAGGACCTCGCCCGCGCCTACTACTACCATGACCTCGACGCCATCGCCGGCGACTTCACCGGCGCCGGCGAGGCCGTCGCCGAACAGGCCACGTGGTACGCCACCCAGTCCACGGGCGACCCGGCCCTCGTGGAAGCCTACGAGCGCATCGCCCTCCAGGCCGCCACCGACACCGCGCACGCCGGCCTGCCCTACGCCGACGACGTCGCCGTCGTCACCGGCGTCGCGCCGAACTCGATCGCCGGCGAGGTCGTCGCCGGACTGCTCGCCGGCGGCGCCACCGTCATCGCCACCTCGCACAGCTTCAAGCCGGCCGTCAAGGCGTGGGCGCAGCGCACCTACCGCACCCACGCCCGCGGCGGCGCGCGCCTGTGGCTCGTGCCCGCGAACCTCTCCAGCTACCGCGACGTCGACGCGCTCGTCGACTGGGTCGGCCACGAGCAGAAGAAGACCACCGGCGCCACGACGACCGTGCTCAAGCCGGCCTACGAGCCGAGCCTGTTCTTCCCGTTCGCCGCGCCCCCGGTGCACGGCTCGCTCGCCGACGCCGGCGCGCAGTTCGAGTCGCAGGCACGCCTCATGCTGTGGGGCGTCGAGCGCGCCATCGCCGGCTTCGCCGCGATCGGCGCGGACATCGACGTCCAGCACAGGCTGCACGTCGTGCTGCCCGGCTCGCCCAACCGCGGCGTGTTCGGCGGCGACGGCGCGTACGGCGAGGTCAAGGCCGCGTTCGACGCGATGGTCACCCGCGCCCGCGCCGAGCATGACTGGTCCGACCGCATCACCTTCGCGCATCCGAAGATCGGTTGGGTGCGCGGCACCGGCCTCATGGGCGGCAACGACCCGCTCGTCGACGCCGTCGAACGCCACGGCCTGCGCACCTACTCCACCGCGGAGATCGCCGACGAGCTGCTCGGGCTGGTGAGCGCCGACGCGCGCGCGGCCGCCGCCGAGGCGCCGCTCGACGTCGACCTCACTGGCGGCCTGGGC
>JAXJQE010000104.1:0-1901 GCA_036311305.1 Bifidobacterium sp. | reverse complement strand
CGGAACAAGGGCGCCCCGCTCGCCTCAACGGCGAGCGGGGCGCCCTTGTTCCGCTTGCGGTCACATCAGGCCGGACGTGATGTCGTGGTCCAGGAGCCAGCGGCGCAGGTCGGCGAACTCCTCGAGGCTCACGGAGTGGTCGAGGCCACGGTACTCGTGGGCGGTGAGCCACGTGTGCTCCTCGAGCCATGCCTCCGTCTCGTAGACCAGCCACCGGGGGATGACCGTGTCGGCCGAGCCGTAGCCGTAGAAGGTCGGGATGTTCAGCGCGTCCAGCGCCGCCAGCCCGGGCGCGGTGCCCGGCACGTTGCCGGGGGAGACGAAGCCGGACAGGCAGATCGCCGCGCAGTAGCGCTCGGGATGCACCTTGAGCAGCTGGGTCGCCAGCATGCCGCCCTGCGAGAAGCCGATCGGCACCACGCGCCGCGCGTCGTCGACGTTGGTCCGCACCCACTCGTCGACCGCCTCCGCCGCGGCGAACGCGTCGAGGTCGAGGTCGTCGCCGCTCGGCACCGCGTCGTGCAGCCAGCTGTACGCGCCCGGCTGCGGCCCGAACAGGCCGCCCGGCGCGGGCTCCTGCAGCGTGAGCGGCGCGCGCAGCGACACGTAGTCGTTGTACGGCGCCACGTACTGCATCATGCCGGCGAGGTCCTCCTCGTTGGAGCCCCAGCCGTGCAGGCACACGAACAGCGGCCGGTTCGTCTGCTGGCGCGCGCCGCCGCGCGACGGCAGCGCGTGCGTGACCGTCAGTTTCTCGCCGAAGCGGCCCGGCACGACGTTCGACAGCCGCCCCAGCGGCGGACGGACGGCATCCGCGCCGCCGGTCGATTCGTTCAGTTCATCGCTCATGCGCCCCACGATACCCGCGTCGCGTGCCCCGCCGCGCTTCGCCCCAACGGGAAGCGCGGCGGGGCCGATTCGCACGGTCTATTACACTGGGGAACGATCGGCGGCCGACCGGGCCGCCAACCGGGACGCGCGCGCCCGCGAACGCGCGCGCCGCGCCCCGCAGCAGACCCATATATAAGGAGCCGCACGCCATGCTGCTGTCCGACCGCGATATCCTCGCCGCCCAGGCCGAGGGGCACATCTCGCTCGAGCCGTGGGAGCCGGCGATGGTGCAGCCCGCGTCCATCGACGTGCGCCTCGACCGCTTCTTCCGCCTCTTCAACAACCACGCGTACACGTACGTCGACCCCGCGGAGAACCAGGGCGCGCTGACCGAGCAGTTCGAGGTCGACCCCGACGAGCCGTGGATCCTGCACCCCGGCGAGTTCGCGCTCGGCAGCACGTGGGAGTACGTCAAGCTCGACGCGACCCTGGCCGCCCGCCTCGAGGGCAAGAGCTCCCTGGGGCGCCTCGGCATCCTGACCCATTCGACCGCCGGCTTCATCGACCCCGGCTTCGAGGGCCCCATCACGCTCGAGCTGTCGAACGTGTCGACGCTGCCCGTCAAGCTCTGGCCCGGCATGAAGATCGGCCAGATGTGCTTCTTCCAGCTGAGCTCGCCGGCGGAGCACCCGTACGGCTCCGCGGGCACCGGCTCGCACTACCAGGGACAGCGCGGCCCGACGCCCTCGCGCTCGTACGAGCGGTTCTACCGCGCGCACATCGACGACTGACGCCCGCTCCCGCCGCGCCGGCCGCCGCGCCGCGCGCGAGCGGCCGCCCGCGAGAGAGAGGATGACCAATGGCTGACCCGATCAAGGCCTCCGACCTGGAGTTCCCCGACGCCGGCAAGGGCGCCAAGGAGACGGCCGCGCAGGCCGCCGCGCAGCACGTCGACGCGACGTCGCTGCTCTTCCCGACCATCGAGGACGACGCCGCGCGCGCGACCCCCGCCGCACCCGAACCCATCCAGCAGGCCACCCTCGGCGATTTCCCCTCCACCACTTCCTCCT
>JAXJQE010000103.1:0-1828 GCA_036311305.1 Bifidobacterium sp. | reverse complement strand
GGCGGCATCGTCGCCATCGGCGGGCCGCGCGTGGCGCACATGTTCGCCCTCGTCGCCGCCCCCCCCGTGCGCGAGGACGGCCTCGTCGACATCGCCGCCAGCTTCAACACGCTGGAGGCCGACGAGCGCCGCGAAAGCGAGCTCGTCGGCTTCCTCAGCTACCTGGCGCCCGACGCCGAGGCCGACGACTGGCGCACATGGCGCTGCGTGGGCGCCGACGGCAACGAACGCCTCTGGCGCACCCGCCCGCTGCTCGTGGCCGACGGGCAGCTGACCGACTTCCTCAAGGAGACATGATGGACGAGAACGAGACCCTGGCCGGCGAGGCCGTCAGCGGCGCCGACGAACGCCCCGCGGTCGTCGACGGCAGCGGCATGGCGATGCTCGCCGGCGTGCACGCCCTGTTCGAGGGCGACACCGGCGACATGCCCATCCAGGCGCGCGAGGCCGCCATCGCGCTCAAACGCAACCGCGCCATCGAGGACGAGCTGTTCGAACAGGCCATGGACCACCTCGACGACGTGCGCCGGTCCCTGAACAACGACCTGCTCGACGTCGTCGTCGACGAACAGTACCGCGTCATGGTCGCCGTGCCCGTGCGCGCCGAGGCGTACCCGGGCGTGCGCTCGCTGAAGAACCGCGCCTCCCTGAGCGCCCACGAGGCAGGGCTGCTCGCCGCGCTGCGCCGCAAGGTGCTCGAGTACGAGAACGTGGACGTCGGGCCGGCCGGCTGGGAGATCTCGCGCGAGGAGATCGTGCAGGCGCTGTCCACCGGCGCGGGCTTCCTGGCGGGGCGCAACAGCGAGGAGGCGGTGCGCGAGCAGGTCGACCGGCTCATCGGCGCGCTGCGCGTCAACGGCTTCCTCGAGCCGCTCGACGACGGCCTGTACCGCATCACCAAGCTCGTGCCCGTCGTTCTCGACCCCGACCGCATCGACCTGTGGGCCGGCGACCTCGGCCTCGACGAAACGGCCGACGGCGGCGACGGCGACGGCGCGGACGATGACGACCGGTACGACCAGGACGGTCCGTACGACGACATCGCCGGGGACGGCGACGATGGTGACGGCGACGACAGCGACGGCGAGGCCGCCCACGCGGCGGGCGCCGACGCCGCGGCCGCGCACGAGGGAATGGAGGCACTGTGGTGAGGCATGACCAGGAGGAGAGCGTCTTCGCGCAGATCGAGCTCTCGCCGCCGCACTGGACGCTCACCGAGCGTCAGCTCGTCAACTGGGGCTCCTACGACGGCTACCACACGTTCGCGCCGTCGCGCGGCGCGGACGACACCGTCACGCTCCTGACCGGCCAGAGCGAGTCGGGCAAGTCGACGCTCGTCGACGCGCAGGTATCGCTGCTCTACCCGGCCGGCGCCGCGTTCAACAAGGCGTCGAACGCCGGCAAGTCCGACCGCAGCGACTACACGTACGTGCGCGGCCTGCGCGGCGTGCGCAACGACCACGGCCACGACGAGCCCGTCTACCTGCGCGGCACCGACGCCAACGGCGAGCCGTACGCCGTGTGGGGCGCCATCGTCGACACCTACCACGACGACGCCAACGACGGCACCCTGTCCATCGGCAAGTTCATGGCGATTCCCGCCGACGCCGCCCCGCAGGACATGGTCAAGCTCTACCTGGCCTACGCCGGGCCCATCGACCCGCGCCTGATGGACAGCGTGCGCGACGAGCCGCTGACCATGGCGCTGCTCAAGCGCGTCTACCCGGGCGCGCAGGTGTGGCGCAACGCGCGCGCCTTCCACGACGACGTGTGGGCGCGCTTCGGGCTGACCGAGTCCGCGTGCCGCCTGCTGCACCGCATGCAGGCC
>JAXJQE010000102.1:0-15827 GCA_036311305.1 Bifidobacterium sp. | reverse complement strand
GACGCCGCCCCACGCGGCCGGCGCGCCCATGCGGCGGGCGGCGGCGAGCGTGTTGAAGGAGCCGCCGACGGCGAGCGCCTCGCCGTCGGCGAACACGTCGCCGCCGGGCGCGGGCACCGCGGGCACGTGCATGGTCAGGTCGACGACGACCTGGCCGAGGGAGATGAGGCGGCCCATGGTGCCTCCTCAGTCCTCGCCGCGGGTGCGTGCGCGCAGCGCGCACAGCCCGCGGGCGGTGGTGTCGACGTCGAGGCCGTTGTCGGCGCGCAGCTGGTCGACGACCTGCGTGCGGATGGCGGGGTCGAAGGCGCTGGCGGTGTGCGCGGCGCCGAGCATGGCGCCGCACATCGCGCCGATCGTGTCGGTGTCGCCGCCGATGGACGCGGCGAACTTGAGCGCGGCCATGGGGCGATCGAAGAAGCGGGCGGCGATGGCGAAGGCGACGGGGACGGATTCGTTGGCCTCGACGCTCGTGCCGGTGGAGTCGCGCAGGAAGTCGGCGAACGCGTCGTCGCTCAGGGTGCGGCCGCGGCCTTCGGTGGCCCAGTCGAGCAGCCAGTGGGTGCGCGCGAGCACGGACGCCTTGGCGGTCCAGTGGCCGCGCTCGGGGATCTCCTCGACGAACTCGGCGGCGCGTTCGAGCGGGCAGTCCTCGCCCTCGACGCCGAAGCTGACGGCGGCGGCGACGAGCGTGGTGGCCTCGATGCCCTGCTCGGTGTTGTGCGTGACGATGCAGGAGCGGCGCGCGGCGCGGGCGAGCGCGCGGCCGGGCGCGTAGGGGGCGAACGCGATGCCGACGGGCGCGGCGCGCATGGCGCCGCCGTTCGTGGTGCCGTTGAGGCCGGTCCGCTCGGCGGGGATGCCGTCCTGCAGGGCGTGCAGGGCGGCCTTCGTGGAGGGGCCGAGCAGGTCCAGGCTGCCGCGGTCCTTCATGCGCTGTTCCCAGGCGAGGAGGTCGTTGGCGTACCCGAGGGTGTCGATGGCGCCCTCGTCCGCCAGGAGGCGGTGCGCGAGGAGGAAGGCCTGCTCGGTGTCGTCGGTGACGGCGCCGGCCTTCATGTTGGGGGCGATGGGCTGCTCGGGGACGGCGTCCATGAGGCCGGTGACCGGGCCGCCGTAGTAGTGGGCGATCTGCGCGGCGGACATGCTCTGGGTGGGCATGCCGAGCGCGTCGCCGATGGCGACGCCGGTCAGGGCGCCCTGCGCGTTGGGGAAGACGCGGTTCGCGTAGGCCTGCTGGGCGCGGGTGGGCTGCGCGGTGGGCTGCGCGTCGTGTTGTGCGGTGGGCTGTGTGGTGGGCTGTGCAGGGGACGGCGCGTCGTGCTGCGCGTCGGGCCGGAGTCCGGTGGAATCCTTCATCTCGTCACCTCGTCGTCGAACTGACCGACGATTCAACCTCAGTGTTAAATCGTTTTAGCCCCAGTATAGGCCACTTTGGGCGATAAAGCGTTTTAGTAACCGTGTCCACCGGAGGGGAATGGCGTCAATCCGCCATTTTCGAACATGGAGGGCGTGCGAAACTACGCCGACGGGAGAACCCCGGCGTGTCCCCGACGCACGCTGGTTAGTCCGCGTCGATGTTCCACTACGCCAGCGCCCCGTGGCGCAGAGGTCCTACTGCGGCGGCTGTTCGGCAGTAGCAATCCGACGCCGGGACTTATTGGGCGGAGTCGGCGGAGGTGTCGACCAGGACGGTGCCGTTGGCGAGCTTGGCGGTGATGTGGACGGAAAAGTCCTTGATGTCGTAGCGGTCGGACAGGTAGGACCAGATCGTGCCGGCGATCTCCTCCTTGCGCTCGGTGACCATGGTCTGGCGGCTGTCGTCGTTGGGCAGCGTGGCGACCACGTTCATCGTGGTGCCTTCCACCGTGCATTCGACGGTCGCCTCGGTATCCAGGCCGGAGAGGTACTCGCAGTCGGTGCTCGCCGCCTTGCCCAGCGCCTCCTTGACCTGCGCCGGGTCGTCGGCCGACTGCACGTCGGCCGAACCGGAGGGCGAGGCGGTGGCCGTCGCCGAGGACGTGGCCGAAGGCGACGCGCTCGCGGCGGTGTGCACGGCGTCATGGCTCGCGCGCAGCTGCCCGATGCCGGCGACGATGCCGGTGATGAGGCAGACGACCACCACGCCGACGACCACCCAGATCCACCACTGCGTGTACCACTTCTTGGTCGGCTTGCCGTCCGGCGGCAGAGGCGCGGGGCTGACGGGCAACGGTCCTTCGGTATTGCTGGACGTCATCGTAGGGATCCTCTCTCTGCAGGTGGGGCGCCTCCATGCGTCGGCGACCCGGCCCACAGGCGTTTCACCTACCAAGAGTAGGGCGCCACGGGGCGCCATGCCCTCAGAGAACGGCCCCAATACTTATGTGGGCCACCCCTCGTAAGCGAATTGCTTTCGCGACACGCCTTGTTTCGGAAAGCGATTCGCTTACGAGGGGTGGCCCATGCGGGTATCCCACGCAAAAAAAGGGGCCGTCGGCGCGCCGACGGCCCCTTTTTTTGCGTCCATCCCCTAGAAGAACGTCCCCGAGTACTCCTCGTAGATCTTCTTGCACTCCGGGCACACCGGGTAGTCCTGCGGGTTGTGCCGCGGGACCCACACCTTGCCGCACAGCGCCACCACGGGCCGGCCGGTCAGGCGCGACTCCTCGATGCGCTCGCGCGAGACGTAGTGCGCGAAGCGGTCGGCGTCGCCGCCGTCGTCGCGCTTGGCCTGCTCCTCCTCCTTCGGCCGCTCGAGCACGCTCGTGCTGGTCGTGCCGTCCGGCTCCGTCTGGGTGTCCGGCTCGAGGTCGTCGTCGAACTCGAAATCGCTCATCATGTCCTCCAAAAGTCCTGCGCCGCCGCGCGTCGCGCCGGCGGCCCGTTGTCCATAGTATAAACGCGCGCGGCCGCGCAATCCCCCCTGTTCACCGCGGCCGCGCGCGAAACGCGGCGCGGCGCGGGCACGCCGTCGCCTACGCTGGTGCCCATGACCATAGCAGTATGCCCGGGGTCCTACGACCCCGTCACCGACGGCCACTTCGACGTCATCGAGCGGTGCGCGCGGCTGTTCGCCGAGGTGCACGTCGTCGTCGCGGTGAACGCGGCGAAGACGCCGCTGTTCACCGAGGAGGAGCGCGTCGACATCATCCGCCACGTGCTCGCCGAGCGCGGCGTCGACAACGTGACCGTCGCCTCCACAGACGGCCTGATCACCGACTATTGCAAGCGCGTCGGCGCGAGCGTCATCGTCAAGGGACTGCGGCAGAACGGCGACTACGAGAACGAGCTCGGGATGGCGCTCGTCAACCGCAAGCTCGCCGGCGTCGAGACGCTGTTCCTGCCCGCCGACCCCGTGCTCGAGCACATCTCGAGCTCCGTGGTCAAGGATGTCGCGCGCCACGGCGGCGACATCACCGGCATGGTGCCCGACTATGTCGTGGCAAAATTGATATCGGCACTGCGCGACGAGCAGTAGAGGACGTAAGGGGCGATCATGAGCGATGCATCCGGGGACGGCGCCGCGCGCGGCGGGGCCGCGGCGCGCGCCGAGCAGGCGTACGCGATGAGCGACATGCCGGACATGCGCGACGGCGCGGGCTCGGCGGCCGAGGACCACAGCCAGGCGGAGTTCACGACGGTGTTCGACACCATCGACTCGATGGAGGCGAGCCTGAACGCGGCGAAGGGCACGATGTTCGCGCCGAGCCTGGTGAAGATCGACCGCGACGAGTTCCTGGACCAGCTCGAGGCGCTCAAGGCGATGCTGCCGGTGCAGCTCGAGCGCGCCTCCGCGCTCATGCGCGAGGCGGAGCGGCGGCTCGAGGGCGCGCAGTCGCAGGCGAGCATGATCGTCTCGTCCGCGCAGAGCCGCGCGCAGAGCATGATCGAGGAGGCGGACGAGCAGGTCAAGTTCCTCACCAGCCAGGAGAACATCACGCAGCACGCGCGCGACCGGGCGCGCTCGATCCTGGACAAGGCGCAGGCAAAGGCCGACCACCTCACGCAGGGGGCGGACCGCTACTGCATCGGCGTGATGAACGACCTCATGGAGCAGCTGCACAAGGTGGAGCGCAACGTGGACGGCGGCATCAAGGTCCTGGAGGACCGCCAGCAGGAGGCCGCGGGCAAGCTCGAGCACCTGGACGAGGACGATTACCCGCAGGAATAATCCGGGTCGCCGCGCCGTTGGATACGGCAGTTGACACCTAAGTTTTTTGGAGGATGGCCGGATGGCACGAGTGACGTATACGGATTGGACGGTTCCCGTCGCGCAGATCGGCGCGCGGGCGGGGATGTCGATGGAATTGGACCGCGATTTCCCGGCGCCTTCGGGCATCGGCGACTCCATTGTGGGGGTTTCTGAGGGCGCGCCGATCCATGTGGACGGGCGCTTCGACTCGATCGTGGACGGGCTCATCTTCACCGGCACGCTGACCGCGCCGCTGCACGCGGTGTGCGTGCGCTGCGACACGGACCTCGACCAGGACTTCTCCCAGCAGGTCACCGCCTTCTTCCCCTTCGAGGAGGAGCCGAGCGACGCCGAGAAGCGCAACGGCACCGCCAAGGGCTCCGACGAGGAGGAGGTCGACATGCTCGCGGCCGGCGAGGACGAGGCCGAGGACGTCTACCCCCTGATGGACAACGGCGCGTTCGCCGACATCGAGGCGCTGCTGCGTGACACCTTCGCCGACGCGATCCCGCTGCAGCCGCTGTGCCGCCCCGACTGCCGCGGCCTGTGCCCGCAGTGCGGCGAGGACCTCAACGAGCATCCCGAGCACCGGCACGAGCAGACCGACATCCGCCTCGCCGGCCTCGCCGCCCTCAAGGCGCAGCTCGAGGCCGAGCAGGGCGAGTGACGCGCGCCCTGTCCGCGGGGGCCGTTAGACTTGCGTTCGCTTAAGCTCATTGGTTCGACCGAAACAGAGGAAACGACTATGGCACTGCCTAAGTACAAGATGTCGCGCGCCAACACGCATTCGCGCCGCGCGAACTGGAAGGCCCAGGCCGCCCAGACCATCACTTGCCCGAACTGCGGCCAGCCGGCCCTGCCGCACATGGCCTGCCCGAGCTGCGGCTCCTACCGCGGCCGCACCTACCGCGAGGCCGTGCGCTCCGCGCACACCCGCTGAAACGCCACGAGGCGATAAGCGAAGAAGGACCCTGCCATCGACGGGTGGCAGGGTCCTTTCGTATTCCCACCGGAAGTTTGCCCGTCCGTTATGTTCGGTTGCCGGAAGGGTTATGTTCGCCGACCGTTCACCGACCGTACACCGTAAATTTTCCGACCACCGTCCGCCATAGAATGGCGGCCATGGAACCACAAGCGCGCAAGAGCGGCAACAACAAGTCGAACGGGACGCGGAAGAACGCCAACCGGACCCGCAACGGGTTCAAGAAGCCCGTCAAGCCCAAATCGAACATCCGCACCGCGCAGGAGGCCCCCGTCTCCCCCACCCAGGAGCTGCTCGACGCCCTGGGCACCACCATCTCCTCCGAACTGCTCGTCGAGGCCCTCACCCACCGGTCCTTCTCCCACGAACACCCCGGCGTGCGCAACTACGAGCGCCTCGAGTTCCTCGGCGACGCGGTCCTCGAGTTCGTCGTCACCGATACCCTCTTCCGCGAGCACCCGGACATGACCGAGGGCCAGCTCGCGAAGATCCGCGCGAAGGCCGTCTCCGAGGAGGAGCTGAGCATGGTCGCGCGCACGAAGCTGCACGTCAGCCCGTACATCCTGCTCGGCCACGGCGAGCGCGAGCAGGGCGGCGCGGACAAGAGCTCCATCCTGTGCGACATCGTCCAGTCGCTGATCGGCGCGACGTTCCTCGAGCACGGCATCGACGGCGCGCGCGTGCTCATCCACCGGCTCATGGACGACTCGCTCGACGAGGTCGCCAGCGAGGGCCCCGCGCTCGACTGGAAGACGTCGCTGACCGTCAAGGCCCACGAGATGGGCCTCGGCGAGCCGCGCTACCGCATGTCCGTCGGCGGCCCCGACTACGCGCAGGTGTTCACCGCGCAGGCCATGCTCGGCGACTCCGAGGACATCGTCGGCGTCGGCGAGGGCTCCAGCAAGCGCAAGGCGCAGCTGGCCGCCGCCGAGATGGGCTGGAACCGCCTCGACGAAATCGCCAAGGGCGAGTAAGCTGCACCTCCCTTGCTAGAAACCTCACGCTTTTCCGTGACTTTTCTAGGATGCCGACTTCGCCGGCCCTAGAAAAGTCACGGAAAAGCGTGAGGTTTCTAGCAAGGGATCCCGGTCCGCGCGCCGAACCAGCATATGGGCATGCGTTCCGCTTCCCCTCCCCGCTCCACTAGGATGGCTCGTACTTTGCCCGAGACAGACCAATGAGGAGAGGAAGGGATCGCACCATGCCACCTACACCCCTGCAGGCGTTCAGCGGCGTGAGCAAGGCCAACGCCGACCAGCACAGGCACGCCGCCATCGACGGCGAGCGCATGACCGGAGCCGAGGCGCTGGTCCCTTCCCTGGAGGACCTCGGCGTCAAGGACGTCTTCGGGGTGCCGGGCGGCGCGATCCTGCCCGTCTACGACGCCATCAAGGACACCACCGGCTTCCGCTTCATCCTCTCGCGCCACGAGCAGGCCGCCGGCCACGCCGCCGAGGGCTACGCGGTGGCCACCGGCCACGTCGGCGTGTGCATCGTCACCTCCGGCCCCGGCGCCACGAACGTGATCACCGCCATCGCCGACGCGAACATGGACTCCGTGCCGATGGTCGTCATCACCGGCCAGGTCGGCGTGGACTCCATCGGCACCGACGCGTTCCAGGAGGCGGACATCGTCGGCGCGACGTACCCCGTCGCCAAGCACTCCTACCTCGTCACCGACGCGCAGGACATCCCGCGCGTCATCGCCGAGGCGCACTACGTCGCGCGCTCCGGCCGCCCCGGCCCCGTCGTCGTCGACCTGACGAAGACCGCGCAAAACGGGCAGATGGTGTACAGCTGGCCGCAGCGCATGATCCTGCCCGGGTACAACCCGGTCACCGAGCCGCACGGCCGCGTGCTCGAGGACGCCGCCAAGCTGTTCCAGAACTCGTTCCGCCCCGTGCTCTACGTCGGCGGCGGCGCCGTGCGCGCCGACGCCGACGACGAGGTGAAGGCGCTCGCCGACCTCACCGGCGCGCCCATCGTGACGACGCTGCCCGCGCGCGGCGTCGTCGCCGACGACGACCCCGCCGTGCTGGGCATGCTCGGCATGCACGGCACGATCGCCGCGACCGGCGCCGTGCAGCGCGCCGACCTGCTCGTCGCCATCGGCGCGCGCTTCGACGACCGCGTCACCGGCAAGCTCGACACGTTCGCGCCGGGCGCGCGCGTCGTGCACATCGACATCGACCCCGCGGAGATCGGCAAGAACCGGCAGGCGGACGTACCGATCGTCGGCGACGTCAAGAGCGTGCTCAGGGCGCTCATGCCGAAGATCGAGGAGCAGCACGCGCGCCACGGCAAGCCGAAGCTCGACTCCTGGTGGAAGGTGCTCGACGGCTGGCGCGAGCAGTACCCGATCAGCTACGAGCGGCCGACGGACGGCACGCTCGCGCCGCAGTGGGTGGTGCAGCAGCTGTCGCGCGAGGCCGACCCGGACACGATCTGGGTCTCCGGCGTGGGGCAGCACCAGATGTGGGCGTCGCAGCTGCTCGAGTTCCACCACCCGCACTCGTGGATCTCCTCGGGGGGCCTCGGCACGATGGGCTTCGGGCTGCCGGCGGCCATCGGCGCGTCCGTGGGCTCGCAGCGGTACTTCGACGGGAAGAAGCCGGTGTGGCTCATCGACGGCGACGGTTCGTTCCAGATGACCAGCGAGGAGCTCGCCACCGCGTTCCTCGACGGCTGCCCCGTGAAGATCGCGCTGCTCAACAACTCGGTGTACGGCATGGTGCGCCAGTGGCAGACGCTGTTCTACGACAAGCACTACTCGGCGACGATCCTGCACGAGGAGGAGGAGACCGGCATGGTCGGCTGCCCCGACTTCGTCAAGCTGGCCGAGGCGTACGGGTGCGTCGGCATGCGCGCGAGGACCGAGGAGGAGGCCATCGAGTGCATCCGCCGCGCCAACGAGATCGATGACCGGCCGGTGCTCATCGACTTCATCGTGTGGAAGGACGCCATGGTGTGGCCGATGGTCGCGGCCGGCGCGTCGAACGACACGGTCACGTACATGCCCGGCGTGCCCCCGCTGATGAACCCCGACGGCGACGGCGTGATCACCGAGCCGCGGAAGCCCAAGCCGCCGGTCGGGCGCATCGCCGACGCCAGGCTGGAGCCGCGCGGCGGCTCCGGCGACGGCGAGTCGTCGGCGTCGACGTCGACGCCGGACGGCGGCGCGACGGCCGAGGGCACGAACTGAGCATCGAGAGGAGAGCGACCATGGCCACCAACTACCCCGCGTCACAGCCCGGCTCGCAGCGGCACACGCTGTCCGTGCTCGTCGAGAACCGCCCGGGCGTGCTCGCGCGCGTCGCCGGGCTGTTCGCCCGGCGCGCGTTCAATATCAACTCGCTGTCGGTGTCCCCCACCGAGCGGCCCGACATCTCGCGCATCACGGTGACCGCGGACGTCGACGAGGTGCCGCTCGAGCAGATCATCAAGCAGCTCAACAAGCTGCTGCACGTGCTCAAGATCGTGGACCTCGACCCGGGCACGACCGTCGAGCGTGAGCTCGTGCTCATCAAGGTCGCGGCGAACGAGTCGAACCGCTCCGACGTGCTCGAGATCGTGCGCCTGTTCCGCGTGCGCGTCGTGGACGTCAACCCCGAGTCGCTGACGATCGAGGCGACGGGCGCGGGCGGCAAGATCGACGCGCTGCTCGGGCTGCTCGAGCAGTACGGGATCATCGAGCTCGTGCGCTCCGGCGCCGTCGCGATGACGCGCGGGCCGCGCGCGCTGAGCGAGAAGGTCATCGGCTCCGAGATCAAGGGCCGCTGACCGCTCGTCCGGGCGGATGGCACAATGGGACGTATGACCAAACCCGAAGTCCTCATCCTCCAGCATGCCGACTGGGAGAAGCCCGGACGCATCCTGGAAAGCCTCGAGGAAATCGAGATGCCGACCCAGACGCTGCGCATCGCCACCAAGAAGAAACCGGACCTGCCGGACTTCGACGAGGTGGCCGGCCTCGTCGTCATGGGCGCCCCCATGGACGCCACCGACTTCGACCACTACCCCGGCCTCAAGGCCGAGGCCAAGCTCGTGCGCGCCGCCATCAGCACCGGCAAGCCGGTGCTCGGCGTGTGCCTGGGCCACCAGATCATCGCCACCGCGCTGGGCTCCAAGCTCAAGAAGGGCGGCGACCCCGAGATCGGCATCAGGACCGTCAAGCGCGTGGACCGCCACGACTACTTCTCCATGTGGAACAAGGAGCTCGAGGTCCTGCAGTGGCACAACGACTGCGTCTCGCTGCCCGACGGCGCCCAGCTGCTCGCCCGCTCCTCCGCCGCGAAGGTGCAGGCCTTCCGCTTCGGCTCGGCCCTGGGCATGCAGTTCCACCTCGAGGTCACGCCGCAGCTGTTGGAGGAGTGGCTCGCCGAACCGCTCATGGCCAAGCAACTCAAGGCCTCCGGCGGCTCCAAGTCCGAGCTGCGAGAGGCGCTGGCCGCCTGCAACGGCCAGATCCAGCCCATCGCCGAGCAGGTCTTCTCCGGCTTCGCCGCCCGCTGCAACACCTACGCGCGCACGCTGACGCGCTGAGCATCTTCCACTTTTCGCGGGGGCCCCGGAAAAGTGGAAGGTCGGGTGGCCAGCCGGGGCGCTAGACTCGGGCCCATGCCGACTTATGACATGGGACTTGAGCACGTATCGTTGGAATTCGCCACCAAGACCGTCTTCACGGACGTCACGCAGGGGGTCTTCGAGGGCGACCGCATCGGCATCGTCGGCCGCAACGGCGACGGCAAATCCACCCTGCTCAAACTCTTCGAAGGCACCCAGCAGCCGGACAGCGGCAAGGTGCAGCGCCGCAACGGCCTGACCTTCGGCATCCTCACCCAGCGCGACGAGCTCGACGACGACGCGACGCTGCGCGAGGCCGCGCTCGAGGGCCGCGAGGACTACGAGTGGGCCAGCGACCAGCAGTCGCGCGAGATCGTCGAGGCCCTCCTCGGCGGCATGAACCTGGACGCGAAAATCGGCACGCTCTCCGGCGGCCAGCGCCGGCGCGCGGACCTGGCGCGCCTGCTGCTCAAGGACTGGGACGTCCTCGCCCTCGACGAGCCCACCAACCACCTCGATGTCATCACCATCCACTGGCTCGCCGAGCACCTCAAGCACCGCTGGGGCAACGGCACCGGCGCGCTGCTGCTCGTCACTCACGACCGCTGGTTCCTCGACGAGGTCTGCGAGCAGATGTGGGAGGTCCACGACGGCCAGATCGAGCCGTTCGAGGGCGGCTACTCCGCGTACATGCTGCAGCGCATCGAGCGCGACCGCCAGGCCGACGTGCGCGAGACGAAGCGGCGCAACCTCGCGCGCAAGGAGCTCGCGTGGCTCTCGCGCGGCGCCCGCGCACGCTCCACCAAGCAGAAATTCCATGTGAAGGCCGCGCGCGAGCTCATCGCCGACGTCCCGCCGATGCGCAACACCGTCGAGCTCAAGCAGATGGCGACCTCCCGCCTCGGCAAGCAGGTCGTCGACCTCGTCGACGTCACGCAGATCTACGACCGCGAGCAGGGGAAGATCTCCGACCTCGACGAGGACGTCGCGCGCATGGAGCAGCTCGACGACGCGCCCGCCGGCGCGGTGGACGACGCCGTCGCGCAGACCAACGCCGTCGACGGCGAGCGCGCCGCGCTGGCGAGCGCCGCGAGCGGCGCGTCGACGTCGACGGGCACGCGCCAGTCGGCGTCGCGCGTCGACATCGTCGAACCGCTGGTGCCGGAGGCGATGGTGTACGGGTCGCTGACCATGCGCGTCGACGACGCCGACGACCCGCGCCTGAAGTCCGCGTTCGGCGACGCCGCCGCGGACGTCGCGCGCGAGCACGGGCTCACTTCCCGGGAGAACGCGCAGGCCGGCGAGGAGACGTCGGTCGCGGCGAAGATCGAGGTGTCGGGGCGCAAGATCCTCGACGACCAGACGTGGCTGATCGGGCCGGGCGACCGCTTCGGCATCGTCGGCGCGAACGGCGCGGGCAAGTCGACGCTGCTCAAGCTCATCGACGGGTCGCTCTCGCCCACGCAAGGCCACGTGAACATCGGCAAGACGGTCAAGTTCGCGGTGCTCTCGCAGCGGCTCGACGAGCTCGAGAAGCTCGGCAAGTACAAGATCAAGGAAGTGCTCAGCCGCTACAAGCCGAGCTACATCGTCGACGGCAAGGAGGTCACGCCGGGGCAGCTCATGGAGCGGCTCGGCTTCGAGTCGGCGCAGCTCATGACGCCGATCCGCGACCTGTCCGGCGGGCAGAAGCGCCGCATGCAGCTGCTGCTCATCCTGCTCGACGAGCCGAACGTGCTCATCATGGACGAGCCGGGCAACGACCTGGACACGGACATGCTCGCGGTCATGGAGGACCTGCTGGACACGTGGCCGGGCACGCTCATCGTCGTCTCGCATGACCGCTACCTGCTCGAGCGCGTCACCGACCAGCAGTTCGCGCTCATCGGCGGCCAGGTGCGCCACCTGCCCGGCGGCGTGCAGGACTACCTCGACATGGTCGAGGAACTCAAGCGCGGGCACGACCCGCTCGCCAGCTCGGGCACGCCGCTCGCGCCGGTCGCCGGGCGCGAGGAGCCGGCGGTCGACGCCGCCGACTCCGACGACGCGGCGGCCGACGACCGGCCGGTCAAGCTCACGGGCAAGGCGTGGGCGGACGCGCAGCGGCGCGTGCGCGCCATCGAGCGCAAGATGACGAAGCTCGCGGACCACAAGTCGCTGCTCGAGGAGCAGATGGCCGGCCACGACCCCAGCGACTACGCGGGCCTCAACGACCTCAACGAGAAGGTCAAGGAGATCGACCAGGAGACCGCGGACCTCGAGGAGGAATGGCTCGTCCTGAGCGAGCAGATGGGCGAGTGAGCCCGTCTCCCCCGAGAAACCTCACGTTTTTCCGTGACTTTTCTAGGACGCCGGCGTAGCCGGCCCTAGAAAAGTCACGGAAAAACGTGAGGTTTCTCGTACAGCGCGGCGCTCCGCGTGTCGCGCAATCGCTCTAGGCTCGGGGCTATGACACAGCACGCAGAATCGCAGTTCCAGGAAACGCTCATGGCCGGCGACGGCGGCGTGCAGAACGCCGCCGTCGACCTGCGCCTCTACGACACGGCCACGCACGCGGTGTCGCGCTTCGAGCCGGTCAAGCCGGGGCACGTCGGCATGTACGTGTGCGGCGCGACGGTGCAGAGCTCGCCGCACATCGGGCACATCCGCGCGGGCGTCGCGTTCGACATCATCCGCCGCTGGTTCCTGCGCCTGGGCTACCAGGTCACGTTCGTGCGCAACGTCACCGACATCGACGACAAGATCCTCGACAAGGCGCGCGCGGCCGGCCAGCGCTGGTGGGCGCGCGCGTACAAGTACGAGCGCGAGTTCACGCAGGCGTACGACGAGCTCGGCGTGATGCCGCCGACGGTCGAGCCGCGCGCCACCGGGCACATCATGGACATGGTCAGCCTCATCGAGCGGATCATGGACAACGGCCACGCGTACGTGATCCGCGACGCCGCCGGGAACCTGACCGGCGACGTGTACTTCGACGTGCGCAGCTGGCCGCACTACGGCGAGCTGACGCACCAGGGCGGCGCCGCGGAGGTCGACGAGGCGGCGCGCGTGGCGGACGCGATGGGGCCGTCGGTGGACGCCGTTGGCGAGGACAAGTACAATCCGGTGGACCCCGGCGACCTGTCCGAGGGCAAGCGCGACCCGCGCGACTTCGCGCTGTGGAAGCGACCCAAGGCCACCGACCCGGCCGACGCGCGCTGGCAGACGCCGTTCGGGCCGGGGCGGCCGGGCTGGCACATCGAGTGCTCGGCGATGAGCTACCGTTACCTCGACGGCATGTTCGACATCCACGGCGGCGGCCTCGACCTGCGCTTCCCGCACCACGAGAACGAGATGGCGCAGACGCGCGCGGCCGGCTACCGCACCGCGCGCCGCTGGATGCACTCGGCGTGGGTGACGGACAAGGGCGAGAAGATGAGCAAGTCGCTCGGCAACGGGCTGTCGGTGCCTTCTGTGTTGGCTGAGCACTCCGCGTGGGTCGTGCGCTACGCGCTCGGCTCCGTGCAGTACCGCTCGATGCTCGAGTGGTCGGACCAGACTTTGGCCGAGGCGCAGGCGGCGTACGACCGCATCATGAACTTCATCGGCCACGCCGGCGAGGCGCTCGGCGAGCAGCCGTCGCGCGAGGAAATTGAGTCGGTCATGGCGGACGACCTGCCGGTGGAGTTCGTCGCGGCGATGAACGAGGACGTCAACGTCTCGCTCGCGCTCGGCGTCGTGTTCACGCAGCTGCGCGCCGGCAACTCGCTGATGACGCAGGTGCTCGACGGCGGCGCGGCCGACGGCGACGGCGAGTCGCCGCGCGCCGCGCTGCGCCGCGCGCTCGTCAACGTGCGCGCGATGCTCGACACGCTCGGGCTCGACCCGCTGGCGTCGCCGTGGATCGACGGCGGCGACGAGGTCGGCGGCGACTCCGCGGAGCGCGACGCACTCGACAAGCTCGTCGGCGCGCAGCTGGCCGCGCGCGCCGAGGCCCGCAAGGCGAAGGACTTCGCGAAGGCCGACGCCATCCGTGACGAGCTCACGGCCGCCGGCATCACGATCGAGGACGGCCCGACGGGCAGCAGCTGGACCGTGAGCTGACCGTTCCCCTCCCCTCTTTTCCCCTGGCAGGGCACGCCCGCGATGGCTGCGCGGGCCATCCGCGCGCTGCCCGTCTGGGTTTTGGCAGGCTGCCTGCCAATTCCCCAGACGGGCACCACTCTTCGTCTGGGGTTTTGGCAGGTTGGGTGCCAGAATCCCAGACGAGGGGTGGTCTCTGTCTGGGAAATTGGCAGGCAGCATGCCAAAAGGCCAGACGAGCGTGGTGCTCGTCTGGCCTTTTGGCACATGGGCTGCCAGGTTCGCTGACTGGGCTACTCGAAGACGAAGTCGACGTTGACGATGTGGAGCTTGGGCTCGAGGGCTTTCTCGATCTGGTTGCGCGCCTCGACGAGGTCCTCGACGCGCACGCTCTCGCCGGTGCCGTTGACGATGATGTCCACGTCGAAGTTCATGCCGGTCTTGAAGATGTGGATCTGCTGGACCTCCACGCTGGAGGGGACGAGCTCCTTGACGTGGCCCTCGACGAAGTCGTCGATCTCCTTGTCGTCGTGCACGCCGCCGACGAGCTCGACGAACGCGTCGCGCAGCACCTCGAACGGCTCCTTGATCGTCAGGATCACGATCGCGGTGGTGATGAAGAAGTCGCCGGTGTAGTGCAGGAAGTCGAGCGGCGTGCCCATCGGCAGGAACACGAGCAGCACGGCGACGATGCCGATGCCCAGCGAGATCATGCCGTCGATCCACGTGCCGTTCGCCTCGGCGCGCAGCATGGTGCTCGCGTTGCCGATCGACTTGTTGCGGCTGCGGTAGTACCCGACGAGCACGAGGCACACGATCACCGCGGCGATCTGGTAGTACACGACCGGCCCGAAGGACATCGGCTCGCCGATGCCGAACACGAAGTAATCGATGGCGACCTGCACGACGTCGAGGAACGAGAACAGCAGCAGGCCGATGGTGAACACGGCCTTGCAGATCGCGTAGATCGGCTCGAGGGCGAACATGCCGTTGGGGTAGCGTTCGCTCGTGCGCACCGTGCGCTTGGAGAGGAACGCGGCGACGCCGCCCGAGACCACCGAGATGAGGGTGAACGTGGCGTCCAGGAACATGGCGTTGAGGCCGGTCATGAAGAACACCACGTATCCCGCGATCGCCATGACGATGTTCACGACGATGCCCACCATGAGCGCCTGCCGCTCTATCTTCTTCTGATGCATCCCAAGGTTCCTTCCGCCAATACAAACAAACTCATTCCAGCTTACCCAACCGCGCGCGCCACGACGCGACGCCACTGGTGAACGCCACGAACGTCGCATCCGTGCTCCCCGGATGCGACTTCCGCAACCCTGGATGGATTTCCCGCGCGCCTACTAGACTTGTGCGCACTATGGCAGCTTTCAGTTCTTTGACAGACAGGCTCTCGAATGCGTTCAAGCATCTCAAGAGCAAAGGCAAACTCTCCGAGGCGGACATCGACGGCACCATCCGCGAGATCCGCCGCGCCCTGCTCGACGCCGACGTCTCGCTCGACGTCGTGCGCTCCTTCACCGCGCGCGTGCGCGAGCGCGCGCTCGGTGCCGAGGTCAGCGAGGCGCTCAACCCCGCGCAGCAGGTCGTCAAGATCGTCAACGACGAGCTCACCGCGATCCTCGGCCAGGGCGTCGACCGCCCGCTGAACTTCGCGAAGAACCCGCCGACGATCATCATGCTCGCCGGCCTGCAGGGCGCCGGCAAGACGACGCTCGCCGGCAAGCTCGGCTACTGGCTCAAGGACGCCGGGCACACGCCGCTGCTCGTCGCCGCCGACCTGCAGCGGCCGAACGCCGTCACGCAGCTCGAGGTCGTCGGCGAGCGCGCCGGCGTGCCCGTGGACGCGCCGGAGAAGGGCGTGCAGTCCGCGGGCGGGCAGGAGGTCGTCTCGCCGGGGCAGTCGGTCGGCGACCCCGTCAAGGTGGCGCGCGACTCCATCGCGTTCGCCAAGCAGAAGCTCTACGACACCGTGATCATCGATACCGCGGGCCGCCTGGGCGTCGACGAGGAGCTCATGCAGCAGGCGCGCGACAT
>JAXJQE010000101.1:0-10540 GCA_036311305.1 Bifidobacterium sp. | reverse complement strand
GGTATGAACCGCCATTTTCCGCGGTTCATACCCGGGGTCTCGCGCATTCGGTGCCCCCTATAACGCGGGAGGTGCCCCCTATAGCGAAATGGAGGATTCCGGGGTGGATATCGGAGGATGGACAACGTTGTCATAATGGGATGGGCGCATGGTTCAATGGTGCGAAAACCGTCACCGCACCGGAAGGAGTCCCCATGGGCACCGGACTCATCATCGCGATCATCGTCATCGTGCTGGCCGTCTGGTTCATCAGCACCTACAACAGCCTGATCGCCATGCGCAACCGTGTGGGCAACGGCTGGGCGCAGATCGATGTGCTGCTCAAGCAGCGCGCGGACCTCATCCCCAACCTCGTCGAGACCATCAAAGGCTATGCCGGACACGAGAACCGCACGCTCACGGAGGTCACCGAGGCGCGCGCCGGCGCCGTCGCCGCCGCGAACGACCGGAGCCTGACCATCGAGCAGCGCGCTGCCGCCGAGGAGCGGCTCTCACGCGCCCTGCTCGATTTCAACGCCGTCGCCGAGGCTTATCCCGACCTCAAGGCGGACAGGAACTTCCTCATGCTGCAGGACGAGCTCACCCAGCTCGAGCAGAAGATCGCCTACGCGCGCCAGTTCTACAACGACACCACCATGAAGTACAACACGCGCATCCAGCAGTTCCCCACGAACCTGGTGGCCGGCATGTTCCACTTCCGGGACGCCCAGTACTACGCCGTCGAGCCGGCCGCGCGCGCCGTGCCGCAGGTGAGCTTCGGCACGTCCGAGCCGCCGCGGGACTGAGCTCCCGCGCAACGCGTACCCGCCCGTGCCCCGCGACACCCTGCGGTGCCGCTCCGGAAACTTCCCTGGTTTTTCCGGCCGCGGTGGGGCGCAGCCGGTAGGGACCACAGGAAGGAACGGGAGCCATGAAAGCCATCCCACGGGCCATCCTCGTCGCGGCCGCCGTGGTGGGGGTGCTCGCCGCGCTGCTGTGCGGCCTGGGGGCACTGGACGTCTCCGGCGGCTCGGACAGTGACCTGACCTACAACAGCCTCGACTACGACGTCCAGGTACGCAAGGACGGCTCCCTGCGCATCGAGCAGGTCGTCGACGTGCGTCTCGGCGAGCGCGACAGCGACGACGACGGCGAAGCGCGTCCCTGGAAGCAGCTGTACCAGCGCTACACGCTCAACTCCGCCAACCTCACCGACATCACCGATGTGAGCGTGGAACGGCTGCCCGACGGCACCGGCGACGGCTCCGGCCAGGATTCGGCGGCCGCGAAGGGCGAGGCGTACACCGAGACCGATCCCGCACTGCCGTCCGGTGTGGACACCGACAGCTGGGACCGCCGCTACGCCGGGCACTGGTACCTGGCCACCGCGTCACCGAAACCAGCCACGGCACCGAGCGGCTGAGCCGCTTCGACCCGGCCGACGACGGCCTGGAGACCTCGCTCTACGGCGCCGTCGGCACGCCCACGGACAGCAAGGACCAGGCACAGACCAGGACCGTGGAACTCGCGTGGAACATTCCCGCCACCACGTCGGCCGACAGCATGCGCTTCCGCATCGCCATGACCTGGGAGGGCGTCGCCGTCGCCTACGACGACGTAGCCGCCTTCCAGTGAGAGCCCTTCGGCGTCTCCAACGCGACGCCCATCGCGCGCATGGGCGCCACCGTCACCTTCCCGCAGCCGCTCACCACGAAGGACTCGTGGACGTGGCTGCACTCCGAGGCCGACGGCACCGTGACGCGCACCGCCGACGGTGCCCTGCGCGTCGAGGCGTCGGACATCCGCACCGGCCAGTACCTCGACCTCGTCGCCATGGTCGACCGCACGATCCTGCCGGACGTCGAACGCCGCGGAGCCGGCGACGCCAAGGCCCGCATCCTCGCCGACGAGGCCAGGCAGGAGAGCGCATGGCGCGACCAGGAGCATCGCCGCGCCATCGCCCGGCTCGTCATATGGAGCGCCATCGCCGCGACCGGGCTCGCGCTCGGCGTCACGTCGCTCGTCCTGGCGCTGCGCACGAGGCGCCGCGCCCGCTACCGCGGCGACCTCGACTACTGGCGCGAGCCGCCGACCGTGTCGCCGGGCGGCGCCGCCGTGGTCTACCAGCGGCTGACCGACCACGCCGGCTCCGCCGACAGCCGTGAGCTCGCCGCCACGATGATGGCGCTCGCCGCCAAGGGCGTCGTCGCCATCTACCCCGGCCCGCGCACGCTCTACCTCGGACTCGACCTCGCGTCCGGAACCCCCGTGTCGAAGGCCACGCTCGCCGCCCGCAACGCCGGGCTGAGGGAGGGCAAGTTCGCCAGGGCACTGCGCCGGACCACGACGGTCGCGCTGCTCGCGCCCGCGCTCGCCATGGCGGACGACGGCGCCGCCGCGGAGGGGACCGGCTCCGCGCTCAGCGGGTCCGAGCGCGCGCTGCTGCGCATCCTGCTCGAAGCGCGCAAACGGCTGCATTCGCCGGTGTTCGACCTCAAGCAGATGGGCAAGGCGCTGGAGGACTGGAAGGAAGGCGCGTCGGCCGTCGCCGGTGTCAGTGGCGCGTGCGGGCGCGAGGCGGAGAAGGCGGTGCCCATGGAGCCATGCGGGCACGGCGCGGTCGCCGTCGGCGTCCTCGCCGTCGTGGTGGGCGTGCTCGGGTCGTGCTTCATCGTGCTCGGTTCGCACAACCTGTGGGTCGCGCTCGCCGTCGGGCTGCCCGTGACCGCGCTGGGCGTGCTGGGCTGGTGCCTGGCGCGGCGGCATGCGCCTAGGGACCCGCGCGACGCCGTCGCCGGGCAGGTGCTCGGGCTGGCGCGCTACCTCGAGGACTTCGGCGACTTCACGGACCGGGACACCCCGGACCTCGTGCTCTGGGGGCAGTACCTGGTGTACGCCACCGCGTTCGGGATCTCGGGCACGGTCGTCGAGCGGATGCGCGCCGCGTGCCCGCGCTTCGACGACGAGGCATGGCTCGACGACGACGTCCTCGGCACCTCGCTGCTGGTCTACTGGTCGCTGGGCGGCCACGGGGCCTATGCGGTCGGCGGCCTAACCGGGGGCAACGGCGGCGGGGCGGGCGCCGGGGCGTTCACCGACCTCGGCTCGCAGCTGTCGAGCGGATTCGCGTCGCTGCAGTCCACGCTCAGCATCGCCGGCGGCTCCGGCATCTCGGGCGGCATGGGCGGCTCCTCGTTCGGCGGCAGTTTCGGCGGATCGGGCGGTGGCTCGTTCGGTGGGCGGTGAGGGACCTTCCACGTTTTCGGCGCGCCCCGCGAAAGTGCGCGGGAAACCTTCCACTTTCCGGGAAAGTGTGCGCGGGGGTTTCCACTTTCCGGATGCCGTTTTAAAAAGTGGAAGATGCCCCACCGCTACACTGGGGACCATCCGTCCCAAGGACTGTCACAAGGAGGAACCGCAATGGTACTGCACCGCACCATGGGGCCGTTCGACACCACGGCCATCGGCCTGGGGGAGATGCCCCTGACCATCGAGAACAACTTCGGCCCCAACCAGGGCGTCGAGACCATCCACGCCGCGCTCGACGCGGGCTGCCGCCAGATCGACACCGCCTGGGCGTACTACTGCTCCGGCGGCGAGGAGCAGACCGGCGAGAAGCTCGTGCGCGAGGCCATGGCCAGCTGGAAGGGCCCCAAGGACGAGGTCCTCATCGCCACGAAGGTCGGCCACTATAGGAACTTCACCGACGGCAAGCCCACGTGGGCCGTCGACGGCCGCCCGGAGAACCTCATCCAGCGCGCCAAGGAGAGCGCCTACGAGCTGGGCGTGGACACCATCGACCTGCTGTACTTCCACCGCCCGGACCCGGCGGTGCCGTACGGCGAGTCGATCGAGGCCATCAAGCAGCTCGTCGACGAGGGCGTGGCGCGCGAGGCCGGCGTCTCCAACGCGTCCATCGAGCAGATGGACATCGCGCAGGAGATCCTCGGCGATTCGCTGATCGCCGTGCAGAACCAGTACTCGCCGATCTACACGTCCACCGCGGACACGATGGAGCACGCCGCGAAGATCGGCATCAGCTTCGTGTGCTGGAGCCCGCTCGGCGGCTTCCGCAAGCCGAAGGACGAGACGAAATTCGACCCGTTCCGCAAGGTCGCCGAGGCGCGCGGCGTCAGCTACCAGCAGGTCGTGCTCGCCTGGGAGCTCGCCAAGGGCGACCACGTCTTCGTGATCCCCGGCGCCCACCGCCCCGCCACGATCCTCGACAGCCTCAAGGCCGGCGACCTCCACCTCACCCCCGAGGAGCTCGCGACCCTCGGCTGATTTCTAGGTGGCGGCGGGTACACTGGACACTCATGCCAGAGAAGAAGCTGATCCGCCGCCACGCCCCCGAAGTGCTCGCCCCCGCCGGCAACCTGCGCGGCCTGAAGACCGCCGTCGACTACGGCGCCGACGCCGTGTACTGCGGCGGCAAGGCCTTCGGGATGCGCTCCGCGCCAAAGAACCTCTCCCTCAAGGACTTCGAGGAGGGCGCCGCCTATGCGCACGAACGCGGTGCGCGCGTGTACGTCACGCTCAACATCCTGCCGCGCAACGCCGAGGTGCCCGCGATCGAACGCTACATCGGCGAGCTCGCCGCCACCGGCATCGACGCGCTCATCGTCACCGACATCGGCATCCTCATGCTCGCCCGGCGCATCGCGCCGCAGCTCGAGCTGCATGTCTCCACGCAGGCGGGCGTCACGAACTACCTGGCCGCCAACGCCCTCTACGAACTCGGCGCCAAGCGCGTCGTGCTCGCGCGCGAGATGGACGTGCAGGCCGTGCGCGACATCCGCGCGAACATCCCCGCGGACATGGAGATCGAGGCCTTCGTGCACGGCTCGATGTGCATGGCGTTCTCCGGCCGCTGCCTCATCTCCAACTACCTGACCGGCCGCGACGGCAACCACGGCGAGTGCGCGCAGCCGTGCCGCTGGAAGTACTCGCTCGTCGAGGAGAAGCGCCCCGGCCAGGTCTTCCCGCTCGAGGAGACCGAGCAGGGCACGTACCTGTTCAACTCGCAGGACATGAACATGATGGAGCACCTCGACGACCTCATCGACTCCGGCGTCACGAGCCTGAAGATCGAGGGCCGCGCGAAGAGCGCGTACTACATCGCCGCCATGACCAACGCGTACAAGACCGCCGTCAACGAGTACATGCGCCAGCGCGGCTTCGAGGACGAGAGCGGCAAGCCGCTCAAGCCCTTCACGGACCGCGTCGTGCGCGCCGGCGAGGCCGCGGCCGCGCCAGACGCCATCATGGCGCACGCCGACGAGGCTTTCGCCGGCGTGCCGAGCATGGACTTCGAGCCCGACTACCAGGATGAGACACCCCTCGTAAGCGAAATGGATCGCGAAAACAGGCGTGTCGCGCAACCCAATTCGCTTACGAGGGGTGACTCATCCACCTATGACGCCCCCGCGGACGACGAAACGGCCATCGACGACGACATCGCTGCCTTCCCGCACGCCGCCGTCAAGCCCGCGCCGCCCGTCGAGCTGCCTGGTTGGCTGCGCGAGGAGCCATACAAGGTCGCGCACCGCGACTACAGCACCGGCTTCTACTACCCGGAGCATAAGGTGACGCAGAACACCGACCGCTCGGCGTACCACCGCGAGTGGCTCGTCGTCGGCGAGGCGCTGTCCTGGAGCCCCGACGAGGGAGGGCGCCTCACGCTGATGAGCCGCAACAAGATCGAGCCCGGCCAGCTCGTCGAGGTCCTGCTGCCCGGCGAGCCCCCGCTGACCTACATTGTGCCGGAGGACGGCATCCGCGACGCCGACGGCAATCCGGTGGCCCTGATCAACAACCCGGCCCACGTCTTCTCGATCCCGATGCCGACGCCCGTGCCCGTGAACGCCGCGCTGCGTTCGCGCACGAAGAAACCCACGCTCAAAGCCGAATAGCGAACCGCTGAGCCAACGTTCAGCCTCGCTGGCTAGAGTGGGCCTCATGAGCGAAACGACTGAGAACGCGCAGCCCGAGGAGCCCCAGGCGGGGGGCGAGGGCGAGCGCAAGCCCGTGCAGATCGACATGCAGGAACTGCTGGAAGCCGTTCAGAAACACGGACAGAAGACGGTGGCCGAGCAGGACGAGGCGGCGAAGGAGGCCAAGGACGCCCAGTACGACGACGCGATCCTGGACAGCTCCGCCATCGAACCCACCGACGACGAGGGCAACCCCATCCCGGTGACCATCCCGATCGTGCTCGCGCCGGGCGTCACCGTCGTGTACACGACGCGCCTCGGCGGCGTCTCCACCGGCGATTTCGCGCACTTCAACGTCGGCGGCAAGGGCGGCGACGACCCGCGCGCCGTCGAGCGCAACCGCATGGCGCTCGCCGACGAGCTGCACGCGCGCATCTCCATCGTCAACCAGGTGCACTCCGCGAAGACCGTCGACCTCGACGACGCGTACGCGGACAACGCCCCCTTCGGCTTCGACGCGTCCGGCACGCACACGCTCGCCGACGCGCCCACCGCGGGCGACGTCGTCACCGCGGACGCGGTGCCGCCCGTCGACGGCGACATCCAGGTCATCGACGCCGACGCGCAGGTGACCACCAAGCAGGGCATCGCGCTCGGCGTGTTCGCCGCCGACTGCCTGCCCGTGCTCATGGCCGACCCCGTGGCCGGCGTCATCGCCGCCGCCCACTGCGGCCGCAAGGGCCTCATGGACGGCGTCATCGGCGCGGCCATCGACCTCATGGTGGACAAGGGCGCGAAGAAGGAACACATCGTCGCCACGCTCGGCCCCGCCATCTGCGGCGACTGCTACGAGGTCGGCGACCAGATCGCCGACGAGTTCGACGCGCGCTTCCCCGGCACGTTCACGCTGACGCGCTTCGGCGGCCCGGGCATCGACATCAACAAGGCCGCGCTCATGGACCTCGAGGCCAACGGCATCCCCGCGAACCACATCCTGTCCTCGCAGCCGCGCGTGAACGCCGCCACCCAGTACCTCTCGCACGACGCCGAGCTCGAGGAGCTGTGCCGCGAGGACGACGAGGGCGACCCCGCGCTCGACGAGCGACTCGGCCACATCCGCCACAGCATGTGCACGCTCGAGAACCCGCTGTGGTTCTCGCACCGCCGCGCCCAGCTCGCCCACAAGCCGCACGAGGGCCGCATGCTCGCCCTCATCGTGCGCCAGTAGTCCCCAGCTTCCCGTGCCGTCCCCGCCGACGCGGGGACGGCACGGTCATCGACACTTCAATCTCCATCAAGGAGCAACGCAACAGCATCATGAAGCACGCATCATCCACACCACAACCCACACCCGTCATCGCGGTCGTGCTGGCCGCCGGCTCCGGCCTGCGCTTCGACCCGGACCGCCCCAAGCAGATGGTCGCCCTCGAGGGCAAGCCCATCGTCGCCTGGTCCATCGAGGCCTTCGAACGAGACCCCCGCGTCACCGACATCCTCGTCGTCGTCTCCGACGCGGTGCGCGACGAGGTCGCCGAGCTCGTCGAGAAGAACAAGTACACCAAGGTCCGCACGCTCATCAAGGGCGGCGCCGAGCGCTCGGACAGCACCGAGGCGGCCCTGGCCATGCTCGAGCAGGCCGGCATCCCGCAGGACGCCAAGGTCCTCATCCACGACTCCGTGCGCCCCTTCGTCTCCCGCGAGGAGATCGACGGCTGCATCGACACGCTCGACGAGTTCACCGCCTGCACCGTCGCCTGCCCGTGCACGGACACGGTGCTGCTGACCGAGGACCTCGGCGACCGCGAGACCGTCAAGTCCGTGCCCGAGCGCCGCCACTCGTTCCGCGCGCAGACCCCGCAGGCCTTCCGCTTCGCCACGATCCGCAAGGCGTACGACCTGGCCGCCGGCGACCCGGACTTCCGCCCGACCGACGACTCGCGCGTCGTCGTCGACTACCTGCCCGACCAGCCCGTGGCCATCGTCGCCGGCTCCCCGAGCAACATGAAGGTCACCACGCGCGACGACCTGCCGCTGGCGCGACTGATCGCGCAGACGACCGTCAAGCAGCGCGAGGCCAAGGAGAAGGTGCGCGCCATCTTCAGCCAGGCCCTGCGGTAGGCGCGCGGCATGCAGGAACTGACCATCGTCATCTCCGGTTTCGACCCCTACCCGCACGTCGAGGCGAACCCCGCGCTCATCGTGCCCGACACGCTCGCCGCCGAGGGCGTCCCGCCGCTCGGCGACGACGACCCCCTCAGGAACGTCCGACTGAACATCCACGCCGTGCACATGCCCGTGAGCTTCACGAAGGCGTGGCCGACGCTGCGCGACACGCTCGAGCGCACCCACCCGGACATCGTCATCGCCACCGGCCTCAAGCGCGACGCGCGCGGCATTCTGCTCGAGCGCTGCGCCATCAACGCGAAGGACACCACGCGCGCGGACGCCGACAACGTCGTGCCGCGCCGCTCGCTGATCGACGAGGACGGGCCGGCCGCGTACTGGACCGGCCTGCCGCTGCGCGCGATCCTCAACGCGTTCGCGCGCGACGACATCCCCGCCTCCCTGAGCTCGGACGCGGGCATCTTCGTATGCAACGCGCTGTTCTACCGCCTGCAGGAGTGGTCGGCGACGCGGCCGCGCACGATGAGCGGCTTCGTCAACCTGCCGGCCATCAACGAGCATCCGCACCCCAAGTTCGGGCTCACGCTCGCCCAGCAGGTGACCGCCGCGCGCGACGTCGTGCGCGAGGCCGCGCGCTACCTGCTGGCCCCCCTCTCCGGCGACATTCTGCTGCCAAGGGAAGAGCAGCCCCGCGCGTAGAATCGGACACAGTATTCAGGACCCCTCGAAAGGACTTCAGCATGGTGGAACGGTTCCCGGTCGTGCTCCGTGGTTATGACAAGGAGCGCGTGGACGAGGCGATGACGGCGGCGCAGCAGACGATCGACAGGCTGCGCGAACAGGTCAAGGCGGGCGACGACACGATCCTGCAGCTGCAGGCGCAGCTCCAGGAGGAGAAGAACCGCAAGGCGAGCACGGACAGCACCTTCGCCTCGCTGGGCGCCAACGCGCAGCAGATGCTCGCGTCCGCCGAGCAGACGAGCACCGAGCTGCTCGAGCGCGCCAAGAAGGACGCCGCGAGCGCCCGCATCGAGGCCCAGTCGCAGTCGCAGACGCTCATCAACAACGCCAAGCTGGACGCGCAGCACCTCGTGGACGACGCCCAGGCCAAGGCGGACACCACGCTCAAGAACGCGCAGAACGAGGCCCAGACCATCATCACGAACGCCCAGCAGGAGGCCAGCCAGCTGCGCGCCAGCACCGCGAAGACCGTCTCCGAGCAGCGCCAGTCGCTGGACCTCGAGCTGACGAACTCGCGCGAGGAGCACAACAAGCGCCTCGCCTCCGAGCGCTCCACCCAGGAGCGCGAGATCGCGCAGATGCAGGCCGAGGCCGCGCGTTCCATCGCCGAGCAGCGCAAGAGCGCCAACGAGGAGGTCGCCCAGCTCAAGAGCGAGACCAACGACCAGATCGAGAGCGCCCTGGCGGACGCCAACAAGAAGCTCGCCGACGTGCGCGAGCAGGTCTCCAAGCTCATGACCGAGGCCAACCGCAAGGCCGGCGAGATCACCGACTCCGCGAAGGCCCACGCCCAGGAGATCACCGACTCCGCCGAGGTCAACCGCACGCAGACGATGAGCAAGGTCAACGCCGAGGTCGAGCAGATCCGCCAGGACATCGCCGCCCAGCAGGAGGAGGCCACGAAGAAGGTCTCCGAGCTGCTGGCCCACCTCGACGAGCGCCGCGAGGAGACCAAGAAGGAGTCCGAGGCGGAGATCGCCAAGGCCAAGTCCGTGCGCGAGGAGGCCGATTCCTACGCCGCCGACAAGCGCGCCCAGGCGGACGCCGAGGCCGCGGACATCGTCAAGAAGGCCAGCAAGGAGGCCGCCGCGCAGGTCGAGGAGCGCCGCAAGGCCGCGCAGACCGAGCTTGATGGCCTGCACAAGCGCATCGGCGACCTGCAGACCCGCGAGGCGGACATCACGCAGCGCGTCTCCGAGCTGCGCTCCATGTTCGCCAACGCGTTCGCCGGCTTCAGCTTCGGCGGCAACAACACCATGCACTCGACGGACACGATGAGCGTCATGAACACCGTCGACGGCGAGGAGGACGACGCCAAGGACGCGAAGGCGGCCGACAAGCCGCGCGCCGTGCTCATCGGCGAGGCCGAGAGCCAGTCGCACTCCGCGCACACGCCGATCGTGCCGCCGGCCCCGACGCTGCACCACAACGACGAATCCGCCGCGCAGGGCGAGCCGGCCGCCGCCGATGGCTCCGCGGACGACGACGCGGACGCCGACCTCGACGCCACCGTGCTCACCGAGTCCCACACCGAGCAGGCCACGGAGAACGGCGAGGAGGGCCACGGCGACGAGATGCGCACCGAGGTCATCGAGCAGGTCTCCGCCGACGCCCCGAGCTTCGACACCGACGACAACCAGCCCATCGCCCACCACGAGTGACACTTCCATCCGTTAGAAACCTCACGTTTTTCCGTGAGGAATCCAGGGTGCCGGCTTCGCCGGCCCTAGATTCCTCACGGAAAAACGTGAGGTTTCTAACGG
>JAXJQE010000100.1:0-6124 GCA_036311305.1 Bifidobacterium sp. | reverse complement strand
TCGTAGTCACGTCCGTCATCTCTCGCCTCCTCACCCGAGCAGCTTCGTGGCCTCGGCCTTCTCGGCCACCCAGTCGTTGAACTTGAGCAGCGGGCGGCGCAGCGCGAGCCCGACGAGCAGCGTGGGCACGATGAACAGCGCGAGCTGGCCCATCGCCGTCCAGTACTGGTTGCCGTAGATGCCGCACATCGCCCCGCGCATCGCCTTGATGGCGTATGTCGCCGGCAGGAACGGGCTGATCAGGCTCACGTAGTGCGGCAGGATGGGCACCGGGTACGTGCCGTTCGCGCAGGTGATCTGGATGACGAGGACGAACACGCACACGGCCTTGCCGACGTTGCCGAACGTGGCCACGAGCGTGTACGTGAGCAGCGAGTACACGATCGCGCACAGCCAGCCGGTGAGCATGAACAGCCACGGGTGTACGGCGCCGACGCGGATGAACAGCAGCGAGCCGCCCAGCGAGAACGTCGCCTGCATGAGCGCGATCGTGCCGAAGATGCCGTAGTGGCCGAGGTACGTCTGCCACGCCTTGGGGTTGCCGAGCTCCTGACGGCGCTTCTTGTCCAGCGTCGACTTGAACGTGACGATCAGGAGCGTGGAGCCGACGAACAGCGGGATGAACGTGTAGAACGGCGTGAGCGCCGCGCCGAAGCTCTCGACGGGGAACAGCGCGTGCGTCTCGAGCTCGACGGGCGCGGCGAGCGTCGCCGCGAGCGTGCCCGAGCCGGAGCCGATCACCTGCTTGATGGCGTCCATGCTGCCCGAGTCAAGCGCCTTGGACAGCTGCCCGCTGAAGTCGTCGAGCTTCTTGCCGGCGGCGTCGAGCTCGCTGGCGGCGCTGTCCAGCTGCGACTTGACCGAGTCGAGCTGCGTCTTGGCGTCCGCGGTCGTGCCGTCGAGGTCGCCGACGGCGCTCTTGAGCGACGACGCCGTGTCCGCGAGCTGCGTGCCCGCGGACGTGAACGCGCCGTTGATCTGCTCAAGGCCCGGCTTGACGGTCGTGTCGAAGTCGCTGGACAGGCCGGTGACGGCGGCCTTGGCCTGCGCGGCGAGCTGTTTCGTCTGCGCGCGCTCGTCGCTGCCATTGCTGACCTTGCCGCGCACGTCGCCGGCGGCGCTGGTCAGCTTGCCGGCGAGCGTGTTGAGCGTGTCGCGCGTCGCGCCGACGCGGTCGATGACGCCCTGCAGCGACGTGCGCGCGGTGCTGTCCGCGGGCAGCTTCGACTGGTCGAGCAACGACTGCAGGTCGTCGTGCAGCGAGCCGTAGCGCGACGCCTGCGTGCGTACGCTGGTGGCGAGGTTGTCGAGGCCGGTGGCGGCGGTGTTCGCGTCGCCGTCGACGTCGCCCATGAGCGTGTCGATGCGCGTGCCCAGGGCGGCGAGGCTCGACTGGCTCGACTGCAGCGCGGTGCCGACGGCGGCGACGGACGTGTCGAGCGCGCCGGAGACGTCGCTCACGGCGCTCTTCGCGCTGTCGATCTCCTTTTGCGCGTCCGTGGCGCTCGAGTCGGCCTGCTTGACGAGCTCCTGCGAGGAGTCGAGCAGCGTCTGCGCGGTGTCGGTGAGGGACCCGTACGAGCGCAGCATCGACGCGCTCTGCGTGAGCGTGCCGCTCAGGTCGGACAGGTTACCGTTGAAGTCCTTGAGCCGGCTCTGCGCCTCGGGCTTGTCGAGCTGGTCGAGCATCGTCTGCGCGAGGTTGAGCGCGGTGTCCATGATCGTCTTGGCGAAGGTCTCGTTGATCTCGCTGCTCATCGAGTCGGCGCCCTCGCTGGTGACGTGCGGGGCCAGCGCGTTGAGCTTCTCGTTGTCGTAGTACTCGAGCGTGGCGTGCTCGGCGTCCGAGGAGAAGAACGTGAGCATCGTCTTGCTGAAGTCCTTCGGGATGACGACGGCCGCGTAGTACGTGCCCGCCTTCGTGCCGTCGATGGCCTTCGCCGACGTGGTGAAGGTCCAGTCGAGCTGCGAGTTGGCGCGCAGTGAGTTGACGATCTCGTCGCCGACGTTGATCTTCATCGGCAGCAAGTCGCCCTTGTAGCCCTCGTCGTCGTTCGCGATGGCGAACTTGAGGTTGCCGGTGTTGTCGAACGGGTCCCAGCACGCGCACACGTTGAACCACGTGAACAGGCCGGGGATCACCGTCAGGCCGATCACGATGATGATGGCCGCGATGTTCGACGTCATGCGCTTGACGTCGTCCTTGTAGATGCGCCACACTTCCCTCATCGCGTGCCTCCCTTCGTCGTGTCGTCGGTGTCGTCGGGCTCGGCGAAGTCGCCGAGCGTCAGCGGCGGGATGTCGAGGTCCGCCGTGTCCTCCAGCTTCGTGTCGTCGTGCGCGGTCGCCGCCGTGGCCTCGTGCCTGCCGTGGTGGGTGACGCCCTTCTTCCGACTGAGGAAACGCGCGTGCATGTCGCGCAGGTTGAGCTCGAGGGTCTCGTGCAGGTGCTGCAGCGCGTGCAGCTGCGAGCTCGTGGCCACCGGGTCGTCGGCGCGCGTGGCGGTGTTGTCCGCGTCGTCGGCGTCGTCATAGTCGTCGTCGTGGTCCGCGCTCGCCGCGCTCGCGTGCACGGCGTCCGCGAGCCGCGTGCCCAGGCCGTGCTTCGCCGACGTGCGCTGCAGGCCGCCGTTGTGCAGCAGCAGGTCGCGCAGGGACGCGTCGTTGAGCGTGCCCAGCTCCGCCTGCCGGTTGAGCGACTCGCGCATGTACTCGACGATGAGCAGGAACTGGATGATCACGAGGATCCAGATGACCCACGTCGCCAGTGCCACGAGTTTCGTGCCGTCGGTGAACGAGAACGTCACCGCGAGGATGAGCGGCACGACGAGGCCGGCGATGAGCGCGCCGCGCATGAGCTTGGGGTACAGCTCCGAGAAGCGCTGCGCGCGCCTCTCGATCTGCTTGCGGTAGCTGTCCTTGTCGGCGAGCACGTGCATGATCTGCCCGAGGCCGAAGCGGCGGTTGCCCTCGACGCGCTCGGCGATGACCATGTCCGTCGCGTTGAGCTCGCGGGCGAACATGTGGTTGAGGTTGCCGATGAGCGGGCGGATGACGATGCCGCAGAAGAACGCGATGGCGGCGAACAGGGCGAGCACGAGGATGTTCTTGACCCACGTGCCGTCGTAGAAGCCGGCGATCGTCTCGCGCCACGCGTTGCCGCCGTAGTTGAACGGGAACAGCGGGTAGAGGATGCGGAAGAAGCGCGGCATCATCTGGATCGGGTACATGCCGTTCGCGCCCGGGATCTGCACCATGAGGAGGGCCACGACGAGCGCCTTGCCCACGTGCATGAACATCGTGGACAGGGCGTACGCGATCGCCAGGTAGCTCCACGAGCACAGCACGGCCGTGAGGATGAACATGGGCGTGTTCACGGGGCGCACGCCGATGACGAGCAGGCCGGCGCAGGTGACGATGGCCTGGAACGTGGCGATGATGGCGAGCAGCAGGTAGCGCGCCATGTACTTCTGCGTGAAGGTGACGTGGCGGCCCTCGAGGCCCTCGTCGTCCACTTCGAGGTGCACGAGGCACATGAGCATGAACACCCCGACCCACAGGGCCATCGAGCCGAACAGCGGCACCATGCCCTCGCCGTACGTGGCGACCGGGTAGAGCGTGTGCGTCTTGAGGACGGTGGGGGAGAGCATGAAGTCGGCGATGCGCTTGACGTCCAGCGAGCCGTCCTTGCCGGTCAGGGCGCTCAGGAGGTCCGTACCGGCCAGCGCCTTGACGTCCGTGTTGACGTCCGCGATCTTGTCCTCGAAGGTGGCGAGCAGGTCGTTCGTGGACTTGAGCGTGGTGGACGTGTCGGTGGCGACCTTGGCGAGCTGGTCCAGGACGATCTTGGTCTGGGCGACCAGGCTGTTCTGGCTTTGGGCTGCCGCGCCGAGCGTGCCGGAGGTGGACGCCAGGGAGCTCAGGCCCTGGTTGAGCTGGGGCAGGGCCCCGGTGGTCAGCGTGCTGCGCGCCTTGTTGATGGAGTCGAGCGTGGTCTGCGACGCGGTGCCGAACTGGTTGACGGTGTCCTGGGCGTCCGCGGCGGTCTGGGCGGTCTGGTCGTTGAGCGTGGTGGCCGTGCTGATGGCGGTGGCCGTCTGCTGGTTGTCCTGCTGCAGCTGCGCGACGAGCGTGTCGAGCTGTTTCTCCGCGGTGGCGCTGATATCGGAGACGTCGATGGCCCTGAGCTGCGCGAGGATCTGCGCGTTCGTCTCGTTGACCGACTTGAGCTCGTTGAGGGCGCTCGACGTGTAGCCGCTGGCGGTGATGACGCCGTTGGAGACCTTCGTGGCGTCGCCTTCCGCGCTGCCGGAGGCGCGCATGAACAGCGACGAGCCCTGGTCGAACTGCTTGCCGGCGTTGTCGATGAACGTGTTGAGCTGGCCCTGCGTGTGGGTGATGAGCTGGCCGGCCTCGGTCAGGCCGCTGCCGGCGGTGGACGCGGCCGACTGGACCTGGTCCAGCGCCTGCTTGGCCTGGTCGGTCTTCGTTTTCGTGTTGGCGAGCGTCTGCTCGAGCTTGGCGATCTTGGTGCGCGTGTCCTTGAGCTTGGCCTGCGTCTTGTCCAACTGCTGGCTGACCTTGGCGACGGTGGAGTCCGCGTCCTTGCCGATCTCGGTGTTCGCCTTGTTGACCGTGTCGGCGACCACCGAGCTCACGGTGGACACGAAGGTGCTGTTGATGGTGTCGTCCAGCGTGCTGGCGCCGGTGCCGGTGATCTTGGTGCCCACCGGGCTGAGCTTCTCGTTGACGTAGTACTCGAGCTTGGGGCGGTCGCCGTCGCTCGTCAGGACGTTCGAGAGGTCCTTCGAGAAGTCCTTCGGGATGACGATGGCGGCGTAGCATTCGCCCGACTCGACGCAGTCCATGGCTTCGGCCTTGTCCAGGAAGGTCCAGCCGAGCTCGTGGTTGTCCTTGAGCTGGTCGACGACCTGCTTGCCCAGGTCCATCTTGCCCATCAGGGAGCTGTCCGCGCCCTCGTCCTGGTTGGCGACGGCCACCTTCAGCCCGCTCGTGCTCGAGTACGGGTCCCAGAAGCCGGCGACGTTGCACCACGCGTACAGGCCCGGCAGGAAGATCAGGCCGAAGAGGACGACCCACGCCGTCGGTGCCTTGAGCAGGCGCTTGAGGTCGCGTCGGAGAATGAACAGGGTATTGCGCACGTCTCTCCCCTCGCTTCGCGTTTCTCTCTTGTTTGCAATCTAGGACAGCAACAATAACCGCTACGGTGTACGTAGCGCTACGGCCAGCGTAGCGCAGCGTGTCGTTTCCGTCCCCCGCGAACGTAGGACCTCGACACGAGGGCCCCGGTTGTGTCGAGGTTCTACGTCCGGATCCGGCGGAACGTGGAACCTCGACATGGGATGCGGCCGTAAGTGCGCCGGAGGGCCGCCATTCCCGTCCGGATTGTGGAATTTTGGGAGGGAGTTGGACGAAAACCCTTGTGTCGCGCGCCCTTTTCCGATTGGATGGTGGGCAGTATTTTTCCGAGATATGAGCGAATCGCCGGCCCCTCCCGCGCAGCCCCCACCGGGCAAGCCCCGCGACGCCCCCGGCCGGCCCGACCTGAGAGGCCCAGACATGACCGCCCAAGCCAACACCGCCACCACCTGCGCCAAGCTGTCCGTCCCCGACATGATCACCACCGGCGTCTTCACCGCCATCTACTTCTGCATCGTCGGCGTGTGCGCGCTGGTGTGCAACGTCGTCTCCGGGGGCGCCGCCAACATCATGCTGCCCGCGCTGGCCGCCCTGCTCGCCGGTCCCGTGTACATGCTGCTCGCCGCCCGCGTGCGCACCTTCGGCGCCATCAGCGTCATGGGCATCGTGCTCGGCCTGTTCCTCTTCGTCTCCGGCCACTTCGCCACCTCGCTCATCACCTCCGTCGTATTCTCCCTGCTCGCCGACCTCGTCGCGCGCATCGGCGCGCACCGCAACAAGGCCGCGCTCCTGGGCAGCTACGTCGTCTTCTCCTTCGGCTGCGTCGGCCCGATCATGCCGATGTGGATGATGAAGGACGCGTACGTCGCCAACCTCGCGCGCAAGGGCAAGGACACCGCGTACATCGACCACCTCTTCTCCTACGTCAACGGCGTCTCGCTGGTCGTCGTCATCGTCGCCATCG
>JAXJQE010000099.1:0-2173 GCA_036311305.1 Bifidobacterium sp. | reverse complement strand
CTGGGCGGCGGCCGCGGCGGCCGCGGCCTGCGCGGCGGCCTCCTCCTGGAGGCGCTGGACGCGCGCGGCCTCCTCGGCCTGCTCCTGCGCGTACTGGCGGTTGAGGGCGTCGATCTGCGACTGCAGGACGACCTGGTCGGCGGCGGCCTTGGCGGCGGAGTCGGACAGCTCGCTGGAGCGCGCCTGCAGCTCGTCGCGGATCTTCTCGCCCTCGGCGCGCTTGGCGTCCAGCGCGTCGCGCTCGTTCTGCGCCTGGGTGGCGGACTGCTGGGCGGCGGCGGACTTCTCGTCCGCGTCGGCCTTGTACTTGGTGATGCGCGCCTCGATGGCCTTGAGGCGGTCCGAACGGTTCATGGACGTGCTCAGGTCGTCGGCGGCGTCGGACGCGGCGTTCGCCTCGTTGCGGCTCAGCGCGTCGCGCGACTGCATCTGCTGGATGAACTGCTTGGTGTCGGTGGCGCCGGTCATCACGCTCATCAGGTCGGAGGTGTCGGAGCCGTGCATGGACTCGCGCGCGGACTGGGCGACGGCGGCGTGCGCGTCGTCGTAGTCCTCGCCGGTCTCCTTGATCTTCTGCTCGAGGTCCGCCTTGTCCTGCTGGGCGGCCTTGAGGCGCTCGGCGGCGTCCTCGGCCTCGCTCTTGGCGGTGGCGGCGGCCGCGTTGGCCTGCGTCACCTTCTCCTGGGCGGCCGGGATCTGCGTGTTGGTGATGTTGTCCAGTTCCAGGACCTTGTCCGCCAGGTCGCTCTTGACGCCCGACAGCTGCGAGCGCAGCTCCGCCTCGCGCTGCGCGCTGGCCTGCTGGGAGTTCTGCGCGTTGACCAGGTCGCTGTAGGTGTCCGCCCGTGCCTGCGGCGTGCCCTGCGGGACCACGGCGGGGACCGCCACGGCCATCGCGGCGCACAGGGAACCGGCGCACAGCATCGCCCAGGGTTTGCGTGTCACGGAGCGCTTCATACCAAACCTTTCGCTTGTCCGACCTCCCCACACTAACATGCGCCCCGGCGCAAAACGACCGGGGCGCATGTCAACATGCCCTATCCTGCACCCATTGTCCACGCTTGGGGCGGGGCGGCGAGCCGCTACGCCTTGAGATAACGGCGCAGCGAGATGGTGGAGACGATCGCGGAGAGCAGCACCGCGCCCACGATGAGCACGGGCGAGATCATCCACACGGACGACTGGGTGACGAAGGGCATCCAGCCGATCGACTTGGCCAGCCAGTCGGTGATGAACACCTGACGAGGATGGCGAGCGCCACGCACGAGAGCACGGAGCCGAGCAGCGAGGCGACGACGCCCTCGAGCACGAAGGGCAGCCGGATCGTCCAGTTCGAGGCGCCCACCAGCCTCATGATCTCCGTCTCCTCGCTCCTGGAGGCGGCGGACATGCGGATGGTGACGCCGGTGAGCATGACGGCGACCACCACCATGATCACGGCCAGCACGGCGGTGGCGGCCGTGGCGCGGTTGAGCACGGCGAAGACCGGCTCGAAGATCTGTCTCTGGTCCACGACCTCCTCGACGCCGTCACGCCCGGAGAGGACCTCGGAGACCACCTTGTACTTCTCGGGGTTCTTGAGCTTGAGCCACAGCGAGTCCTGCATGTCGGCGGCCGTCAGCGTGCGGCCCTGGTACTGGCCGTTGGGGTACTGCTTGACGAAGGAGTTCTTGTAGAAGTCCTCCTTGCTCATGAAGGTCACCTGGGAGACGTCGTCGCCCAGCTCGGAGGCGATGACCTTCTGCAGGTCGTTGATCTGCGTGGTGGTGGCGGCCTTGCCGGTGGCGCAGTTCGCGGACTGGCTGGTGCCGTCCGGGCACAGCCACACCACGACCTCCACCTTGTCGTACCAGTCGCCCTTGGCCTTGGAGATCTGCGCCTGCGTGAGCAGCGAGGCGCCGATGAACAGGAAGGAGATGAAGGTGACGAGCATCACCGACAGCAGCATGGGCACGTTGCGCCGCAGGCTCGTCCAGGTCTCGGAGAGGATGAAACGGAATCGCATGGGGTCACTCCTGCGGGTCGGTGGTCTGCTTCTTGGCCGTCGGGGGCACGGGCGGCTTGGGCGGCGCCGGCGGCGCGGACGGCGTCGTCCGGGCGGCGGGCGCCTCCTGCGCATGGTCGGCGGTCTCCTTGTCGGCCGCCTTGGCGGGGCCGGCGGGCGGGGCGGGCG
>JAXJQE010000098.1:0-3865 GCA_036311305.1 Bifidobacterium sp. | reverse complement strand
CGGCACCCCTCGACGGGGTGCCGGGCGCCGGCGTATGCGTACCGGTCAGATGTCCAGATAGCGCTTCCAGAAGTCGGGTGACTCGAGCATGGGGGCGGCGTCGCGGTACTGGCGCGTGAGCTCGTCCTCGTGGCGGCGCAGGTAGGCGAGGTCGCGCTTCCAGCGGCCGGTCAGCTGCAGGTAGCGGGCATCGTCGCGCACGCGGATCGCGCCGCGGCGGTTCGGCCAGTCGATGGCGACGAGCACGGACTTGCCGCGCACGACCTCGCCGGGGTCCTGCCAGCCGGAGCGCGAGACGATGGCGTACGACTGGTCGGGCGACTCGTCGGCGAGCTTGCGCTCGTAGCGCAGCGCCTCCTGCGCGGCGCGCGCCACGGTGTCGGCGGCGCGCTGGCGCAGACGCGTGGGCACCTCGAGGTCGACGCGCTGGCGCGTGAGCTTGTCGGGGTCGAAGTCGGTGATGCCGAGCGCGCGGGCCTGCTCGCGCAGCTCGTCGAAGCCGACGGTGCGCTCGCCGCGCGCGGCGGCGTCCATGAAGCGGGTGCGCGCGGCCGGGTCCTCGAGGAAACGCGGGCCCTTGAGGAAGTCCTCGATGCCCAGGAGCACGAGCTCGGCGGCGTCGTAGTCGAACTTGCGCAGGTCGCGCGCGAACATGTCGTGGATGCCGCGCAGCACGGCGGCCATCGACGGCGTCACGCCGGTCGTGCACTGCGCGACGAGCGGGTTGCGCACGTTCTGGTAGCGCTCGACGGCGGCGTTGTAGCGCGTCTCGAAGCGCGCGTGCCATACGCCGATCGCGTTCATCGTCATGAACTTCGGGCGGCAGCGCGCGCCGTACTCGACGTCGTCGAAGCGCACGAAGACGGGCAGCGGCAGGCCGTGCTCGCGGATCGTGGCCGCGGGGATGCAGCAGTACCACCAGGCGGCGTAGCGGCGGGCGTCCGCGGGCACGGCGAGCGCCTCGTCGAAGGTCTCGTTGTAGACGAGGTCCTCGAAATGCGTCACCTGGATGGGCGGCTTGGCGGGCATGCACGCGCCGTCGGACGGCGAGATGTAGCCGGTGTCCTCGTGCATCGTGTCCGGTTCCTCGAGCTTGAGCATCGCGCCGGAGACGAAGGCGTCGCGGTAGTCGTCGTTGACGATGCGCAGCAGGTTGTACGTGCGCAGGATGCTCTCCGGGGAGACGGCGATGTCGTCGTCCATGAGCAGCACGTGCGTGGCGGGGACCGGCTGCGCGAGCGCGGCGAGCATGCCGCGCGCGAAGCCGCCGGCGCCGCCGACGTTGTCGTTGGGCGTCACGCTGATGCGGCCTTCGGAGAGCTCGTCGGCGGGCAGCGTGCCGCCGTTGTCGATGACGTGCAGGGTCAGGTGGCCGGCGATGTCCGCGTTCGACTCGAGCAGCTGCGTGCGGATGAGCTCGATGTTGCGGGTGATGTAGGGCTCCTTGCGGAAGGTCGTCGTGGCGATGGCGAGCTCGACGTCGTCGGGCTCGCCGTCGAGCTCGACCTCGTACCAGCCGTCGCGGATGGACGCCTCGGCCAGGGCGTCGATGGCGAAGCCGGCGAGCACGGTGTCGTCGTCGGTGCGCAGGCGCAGCGTCAGGGTGTGCCATTTGCCGTCGCCCTTGGCGGTCTCCGTCACGTCGTCGAGCGTGCGCGGGGTCTGCGCGAGGCGGTCGGCGACGGTCTGCGTGACGGTGACGGGCGCGTTGGAGCGCACGTCCAGGTGGAGCAGGAAGCCGGTGGCGCGCGTGTAGCGGCGCAGCTTGAGCACGGACAGGGCGTTGAAGTAGGTGGTCAGGTCGACGTGCGCGGGGCCGTCGATGTGCCATTCGCCGTGCGAGCCGGCCAGCATGGGGCGGTCCGTGCGGTAGTACATGGCCGGGTGGTTGAGCGCGCGCTCGTTCGTTTCCAGCAGCACGTTGGCGAAGCGGATTGATGCCATGGGTCCTCGATTGCGGTCGGGTCTTTTTGCGGAATGGTTCCAAGCTTAGTGGCGTTCTGGGAGAAGGGGTTTGCGGGGTCGGCAGGGGCGCGCGGATTCCTCTGGGAGCATAGCCGCGGATGGGCAGCCGGACTCTTTGCCCATGGGGACGTGAGATGATGAGGGGTATTTCCGTGGCCCTTCCGTCCCGGCGCGGCGCACCGATGCGACGGGCGGCTTGGCTTTACCATCGGACCGATCGAGGAGCACCATGACCAAGAAGACACATCTGGCCGGATCCATCGCCGCGGGCGTCGCCGCCGCGTTGCTGGGCACGCTGGCGGTCGCGCCGTCGGCCGCCTGGGCGCGGGACGCACCGGCGGACGGTACCGCGGCAGCGACGTCGTCGGAGTCGTCGGCCACCGCGGGCACTACGGTGGACGCCGTGGCCAACCCGAAGCATATGTGGGATGGGGACAGCGCAGACAGTGACGACAACGCGGGAATCGACCTGCAGGCGGCGTCCGGGTCCGCGACGTGGACGACCGTCGACGGCATGAAGACGTTCCAGCAGGGCGACGGCAGCGCGTTCGCGCAGCCGGCGATGAAAGTCATCGACGTCTCGCAGTGGCAGGGCACCGTGGACTGGGCGAAGGTCAAGGCCGCCGGCGTCGACGGCGTGATCCTGCGCCTCGGGTACTGCGACAACCTCGACCCGAACTTCGCGACGAACCTCGCGGGCGTGCGCAAGGCCGGCATCCCCTACGGCATCTACCTGTACAGCTACGCGCCGGACGCCGGATGGGCGAAGACGGAGGCGGACTTCGTGGTCAAGCAGATGAACGACTACAAGCTGACCGACATGAGCTTCCCCGTCTACTACGACCTCGAGGCGTGGAACAGCTGGACGTGGAACGGGGCGACGCTCTCGCACCCGACGACGCCGAGCGGCTACCTGCCAGTGGTCAACACGTTCTTCAACACGCTCAAGGCCGGCGGGTACACGAACGTGCGCGTCTACAGCTACCTGTCCTATCTCAACAACGAGCTCAACGACTCGACCATCCACGCCAAGGCCGGCTGGGTGGCGCAGTACAACACGCAATGCGACTACACGTTCCCGAACTACTCCGGCCAGCGCGGCTGGCAATACTCCGACTCGGGCACCGTCAACGGCATCTCCGGGTCGGTGGACATGAACGCGTTCGACAAGGTCGTGTTCACGGACACCAACTTCCGCACGCCCCACTACAGCGACATCATGTGGCTCAACCAGTACGGCATCACGACCGGCTTCTCCGACGGCACCTACGGCGGCATGCGCAACGTGGTGCGCCAGGACATGGCGGCCTTCCTGCGCCGCGAGGCCAAGAAGCGCGGGATCTACGACGCCGCCACGTGGAAGCCGTCGGCTTCCGACTGGTCACGCTTCACCGACGTGACGACGTCGACGCCGCACGCCGAGGACATCCTCTGGCTCGCCCACGCCGGGATCGCCGAGGGCTACACCAACGCGGACGGCGGCCGCTCCTTCGGCGGCATGATCCCCGTCTACCGCCAGGACATGGCCGCGTTCATCTACCGTCTGGCCAACCTCGCGGGCAAGACGTCGGGCGTGACGTCCAAGAGCTTCACGGACGTCAACAGCGGCACCCCGCACCACGCCGAGATCGGCTGGCTGGGCGGCTCCGGCATCGCCGAGGGCTATTCCAACGGCAACGGCACCTACCGCTACGAAGGCATGACCACCGTCTACCGCCAGGACATGGCCGCCTTCATCCACCGCCTCGACACCCGCTTGGACAAGTAACCCCCTCTCCCGAGTTATAGGAGGCACCTCCTCCGTTATAGGGGGCACCAAAAACGCCGGACCCCGAGTATGACGGGCCATTTTTCAAGGCCCATACTCGGGGTCCGGCGTTTTTGGTGCCCCCTATAACGG
>JAXJQE010000097.1:0-7720 GCA_036311305.1 Bifidobacterium sp. | reverse complement strand
GCCCTTGGGGCTGGCCGCAGGACGTTTCGCCGGACTCACATGTCCGCGGAATCCGCGACGAGGATGGCCTCGTCGGCGGCGAACGCGGGTGCCTTCGCCTTGCGTCGCGGCAGGTCGCGCACGAACGGGTCGCCGTCGACCTGTTCGTCGTCGCGCTTGATGACGAAGCATCCATAGATGACGGCGGCGAGCACGATAGCGGAGATGGTCAGGAAGGTGGGGCGGTCGCCGAAGCGGTCATGCAGCAGCCCGAGCGGCGTGGAGAACACGACCTGGCCGACCTGGGAGGCGATCTGGAAACCGACCATGTACAGCGTGGCCGACAGCTTGGGGTTGAAGTGCAGCGTGAAGTAGCGGAACGCGGGCAGCGAGAACAGCGGGACCTCGATGGCATGGAACATCTTGACCACGGAGACCATGACGGGGTCGTGGAAGATGCCGCACAGGCCGATGCGCAGGAACATGATGGTGCCGCCCAGCAGCAGCGCGTTGCGCACGCCGATCTTGCGCATGATGATGGGCACGACGCCCATCCTGGCGGACTCGCAGAACACCTGCACGGAGTTGAGGGTGCCGTAGACGGTGTTGCCGGTGGCCTCGTTGGCGAACAGGGACACGTAGTAGGTGGGGAACATCTGCTGGTCGAAGACGGTGTAGAACGTGTTGGTCAGCAGCATGAACACGATGAGCACCCACAGCGCCGGCATGCGCAGCACGCGTCCCATCTCCCTGAGCGACGGGCTGGACTTGGGTTCGTTCGGGTCGGCGTCGGCCTTGAGGGCCTCCTTCTGCTCGGCCGGGTACCAGGTGAGGTACACGACGAGCATGCCGATGCCGAAGACGGAGCCGAGCCAGAAGTTGATCATGGGGTTGATGTTGAACACGATGCCTGCGACGAGCGCGACGATGGCGTAGCCGAAGGAGCCCCAGGCGCGCGACTGGCCGTACTCGAAGCCGAAGCGGCGGCTGTAACGCTCCGTGAGCGCCTCGATCAGCGAGCAGCCGGCCATGAACCCGGCGGACAGGACCACGGAGCCGACGAGCGCGGCGGCCATGACATTGGTGTGCATGAGCGGTGCGTACACGAACTGCACGAAGGGACCGACGAGCGCGGCGACGGCGGCGATGGCGAGCACGAGCCGGCGCTTGATGCCCAGGTTGTCCTGGATGAGGCCGTAGCCGAACATGATGAGCAGGGTGGCCAGCGAGTTGATGGAGTAGACGGTGCCGACCTGCGCGCCGTCCAGGCCCATGGTGGCCAGCCAGCGCTGGAAGAAGGACCACCAGATGCCCCAGGAGCAGAAGAAGAGGAAGATGCCGGTGGAGCTCTGCAGGTAGGAGGGGTTGCGCCAGACCTTGGGCGCGGGGGTGGATTCGGCACCGGGGCCGTTGCTTCGCGTCATGATGAAACCTCGTTGTTCGCGTGATGAAGCGGATGTGGTTGGGTAAGGGTGGGGTCCGCGGACCGCCGTACGGCCCGCGGACGGCCGGGGCGCGCCGTTGCGCCCCGTCGGGTCAGTCGTCCAGGCCGATGCCACGCAGGCGGTGGACGGTCACGTCGCTGGCGCGCATGGCGCCGGACTCGGCGACCAGCTTGACCTTGCGGTCGCCGTCTCCGGGCAGCGAGTAGGAGCTCAGCACGTGGCGGCCGCCGTTGACGTAGACCTCGACGCTGCCGCGGTCGACATAGACGCGCAGCCTGAGCTCGCCGGCGGCGAGCTCGGCGGGCGTCAGGCGAGCCAGCCGGTAGCCGCGGTCGCCGTTGGCCGCAGCCTGCCGGTCGACGACGACGCCCTGCAGCTGGTCGTCGTACATGACGGCCGTGCAGTGGCCGTCGCCGGTGTCGTGCACATGCAGGCCGGCGCGCTCGGCGTCGGTGACGGTCAGGTCGATCGCCAGCTCGATCTCGACGGCCTCGGCGTCGTCGCACACGGTGATCTCGCGGTTGGGTTCGACGAGCACCTCGCCGTGGTCGACGCTGCGTTCGCGCAATCCGGTCAGCTCGGCTGCCGGGGGCGTGAGGAGACGGCCGTCGTCGCCGAGCGCGACCTCGCGCATGAGCGTCATCTGGCCGCACCAGCCGTCGTCCTGCATGGGGATGGGAGCCACGAACGGGCTCATCCAGCCGAGCATGAGCTGGCGGCCGTCCACGGTGAAGGACTGCGGGGCGTAGAAGTTGTGGCCGCAGTCCCACGGCTGGAACTCGCTCTCCGGCACGAACGGGCCGCCGGGTTCCCAGGTGCCGACCATGTAGCCGGCGTTGTCCTTGTTGCGGTTGTTGAAGCCGTAGGGGCGCGCGCCCTGGGCGGAGAAGCCGATGACCCACTTGGTGGTGCCGTCCGGCGCGGTCAGCGGGAAGAAGTCGGGGCACTCGAGCATGTACACGTCCGGGTCGGGATGCTCGAAGAGCACGGTCTCGAAGGTCCAGGACTCCATGTCGTCGGAGCGGTACAGCCACATCTGGCCGCGTCCCTCCTTGGAGGAGACGCCGAAGACCATGTACCACACGCCGTCGTGCTTAAAGACCTTGGGGTCGCGGAAGTGGTGGTCGACCAGACCCTGCGGGCAGTCAACGACCATGCCACGCTTGACGATGCGCGTCAGCGAGTCATCGGTCGGTTCGGCGAGCATCTGCACCTGCCAGTCACGGCCCTCGGCGTCCCACCGGTGGCCGGTGTAGTAGAAGCGTAGGCGCCCGTCGTCGCCGATGGCCGCGGAGCCGGAGAACACGCCGTCCCTGTCCTCCTCGAGGCTGGGCGCCATGGCGATAGGCTCTCGCCGCCAAGTGAGCATGTCCGCGCTGGAGACATGGCCCCAGTGCATCGGTCCCCACTGGGTGCCGAAGGGGTGCAACTGGTAGAACACGTGCCAGCGGCCGCCGAAGAAGCACAGTCCGTTGGGGTCGTTGATCCACCCGCCGTCCGAGGCGATGTGGAAGGACGGATACCAGCGGTCGTTGCGGACCGCGCGCAGTTTGGCGACGCCGGCCTCGGCGCGCTTGAGCGTGGCGGTGTCGTCGCGCAGCGGATGCAGCTGGGGCGCGGCGCATTCGCCGTGCGGTCCGGTGGCGCCGTCGGCGAGAGTGGGAGTGGCGATGGCCTGGGTCATGGCGAAACCTCTCTGTCCTGGATGGCCTTCTCGGTTGCGGGAACCGGGCCGGCGTCCTCGCCGACCGGTTCCTTGTCTCATACCGTATAACGTTAATCGTTTAACGTCAAACGATTCACGAACCTACGTTCGCAATGCAGCACCATGCGTTAAACGATTAACGTATATGGGAGGCCCTCACCGGGGTATGCAATCGTGCGCACGGCACCGGCGTGTCGCGTCACGGCCGCACCGAGCCGCGTTCGAGCAGCGTGCAATGCACCTTCGCCGGGCTCGCCTCGTCCAACGGCGGCAGTGGCGCCGTCGTGGCGGGCGCATCGTCCATCGCCACGTCGTGCCCGCGGATCAGCGACACGAGCTTGCACACGCCCCAGTAGCCCATCTCGAAGTGCGGCAGCTCGATCGTGGTCAGGCGTGGCGAGAACGTCTCGGAGACCACCGGGTGGTTGTCCACGCCCACCACGGACACGTCCCTGCCGACCTTGAGGCCGCGCTCGGCGGCGCACTGGTAGGCGTACCAGGCGCGAGAGTCGTTGAAGCAGAACACGCCGTCGGGCCTGCCCTCGTCGAACAGGCGCTCAACGCGCGCGAGGGCGGCGTCGTTGTACAGCACGTCGCACACCAGCGACTCGTCGTAGGCAATGCCATGCTCCTCGAGGGCGCGCCGGTAGCCGTCGAAGCGCTCCCCTTGCGCGACCATCGGCGTGCTGCAGCCGAGGTACGCGATGCGCGTAAGTCCCGCTTCGATGAGCCGGCACGTCGCGTCGTAGCCGATGCGTTCCTCGTCGGGCACGATCGCCGGGAACCGTTCCTGCCGGTCGACCGCGTCCGCCAGCACCAGCGGATGCGCGGCCAGCGTGTCGGAGATGTCCACCACGCGGTTGTTCATGGCGCTGAACAGCAGGCCGTCGATGCCGTAGCGGTCCAGGGAGGCGATCTCGGCGTCGAGGTCCGCCTCGCCGTCCGCGTTGACCACCGTCAGCACATAGCCGAGGCGCGCCGCGGCGGCCTGCGCGCCGCCGATGATCGCGCCCGCGTACGGCGTCGTGGCCACCTCCAGGCTCACCAGGCCGAGCATGCGGCTCGCGTTCGTGCGCAGCGTGCGCGCCGTCGCATTGAACCGGTAGTCCAGCGCGCGTGCCGCCTCGCGCACGCGCTCCGCCATCGCCGGCTTGACCCTGCCCGCCTCGCGGCCATTGAGCACCAGCGAGACGGTGGCCACCGACACACCGGCCGCACGAGCCACGTCCTTCATCGTCGTCATGCCCACCACCCTACCTGACGGCGAGCGCCAGCCGGGAGCAGAAGTCGTCCAGACCCATGTCGCCGAACCTGCCGGTGAGCCAGTCGAAATACGCGTACGTGACGCCCGAGGCGATCACGTCGAGCCGCACGGGGTCCATCGCCTTCCCCTCACGCCGCGCCTCCCCGCCGATGACGACCATGAAGGCGCGCCTGAATCCCTCGCGGTAAGGACCCGAATGCCCGTCCGCGGCGACCACGCGGAAGAAGTCCATCTCCCGGGCCATGCAGTCGGTGGCGCGGCGCAGGACCGTCTCCATACCGTCGGCGCCGCTGTCCCCGAGGATCTCCTCGATCATGGCGTCGACCATCTCCTGGAGGATATCGCGCACGGAGTCGTAATGCGCGTAGAAGGTCATCCGGTTCACGCCGGCGCGTTCGGTGATCGCCTTCACGGTCGGGTCGGGATGGCCCTGCTCCAGGGTCAGGTCCATGAATGCGCGCTGCAGGGCGTCACGGCTCCTGGTGAACCGCGGGTCGTTCGAGGTACGGTACATCGCCGCCTTTCCCATCACCTTGCGGCCATGTGATGCTTACCCATCACGCCACGGCCCGGTGATGATTGCGAAACTATCCATCACTTGTATATTAACTCGTGCAACCGCATCGTGGCCAGTGCGGGCCGCCATGGGACGCGGCCGCGCACCGGCATGGACCGCAAACACAAGGAGAAGGCCATGGGCTACTTCATTTCCATGCTCGTCGCGGCCTATCCCTCCGGGGACTGCCTGCCGGAGAACTTCATCAAGCACCTGACACCGGGCGCGCCCGGCTTCGCGGCCACGCTGGTCGCCGTCATCCTCGCCGTCGTCTTCGGGCTGCTGGTGTACATCATCCCCATCATCCTCACCGAGACCGAGCACGCCCAGCCGTATCCCCTGTGGCTGCACTGCTTCTACTGGGCGGCGGACTTCATGGGCATCTGGGTGTTCCTGCATGCCTTCCTCACCTACGACCACTTCTACATCTTCGGCCTGCTGAGCCTTGGCGAGGCCATCTGGGTGGCCATGGAGACCTACTGCCTGCAGCGAGCCATGACCTATGAGCGCGACCAGAACTGGCCGGCCGACTGGTCCTTCGGCAAGCGCCTGGGTAACATCGTTCTCATGACGCTCGCGTTCTTCGTCTCCCTCAATCTGCTGCGCGTCGAGCTGCACGACCCGACCATGTGGAAGTTCTGGATCTTCACGCAGGTGCTCATCACCATCGTCCCGGGACTGTACCTCGAGCGCAAGGGCAGCCGCGTGGGCAACTCGCGCCTGCTCAACATCTGCTTCATCTGCGTGGCGCTCGTCTCGTTCAACCCGTGGTGCAACATGTGGGAGGCCATCGCGCCGGACTTCTTCGGCCTCAAGGCGAATCCGTGGTACTACATCGTCGGCGTCGTGTGCCTCTTCTGCTCCATCCGTGGCGCCGTGCTCTACGAGCGCCTGCCGAAGAAGCCCGCGGTGATCGAGGCTACCGGCAAGAAGCCGCTGCTGTCCTGACGGCCATTCCGCCGGGACGGAAAGGGTTGTACCATGGCATCAACAGCCGGGGCAATGGACGCCCCGGCCCGCGGGCCGAGAAACAAGGAGCGAGCAATGGTGCAGCGCGAGGCACGGCCGGACGATCCCGGCATGGCGACGGACACGATCATGGCCCGGGACGCCGCGGAGGAAGCGGACGGACGGCCGATCCGGCACGTGATCTTTGACTTCGGCAACGTGCTCGTCAGGTGCGGCCAGCGCACGGCCCTGCTGCCGCGTTACACGGACCGGCAGATCGACGGTTTCCTCGACGGCGACCTCTCCGGCTTCGCCGAGGCGAACGAGCGCATGGACGCGGGCGCGGACCCCGCCGACGTGGTCGAGTGGATGGCGCGCACGCACGGCCGGCAGTGGGCCGACATGATGGCCTTCTACCTGGACCATTTCGAGGACGCCCTGCAAGGGCCGGTGCCCGGCGCGCGCATGCTCCTGGAGGACCTCAAGGACGCCGGCATCGGCGTATGGGGGCTGTCCAACTGGGGACGGCCCACGTTCGAGCGCACCTGGGAACTCTACCCCATCCTGCACGCCCTGGACGGCAAGGTCGTCTCCTACGAGGTGGGCATCAACAAGCCCGACCCGAGGATCTACGCCATCGCCTTGGAGCGCTTCGGCATCGATCCGCACGAAGCCGTGTTCGTCGACGACCTGCCCGCCAACGTCCTCGCCGCCAACCGCGCCGGGCTGCGCGCCATCCGCTTCCGCGACCCGCGCGCCCTGCGCCACGCGCTCGCCCAGTCGGGCATCCCCATCCCCGACCCAGAGTAGGAATGGGCCGTGCCTCTCGCAACGCCCCCTCAACGGAGGGGACGCCCTGGCTAATTTCCCATGAAGCTGAACGTGCCGCCCCACGCGGCGCATACGAGCGCGACGACGGGGATGGCGAGGCACCCGGCGAGGAACCACCAGTCGCGCGCGTGCACGTGGCTGACGCGCGCGTGGCTGCGCGGGCCGTCGCCGCCGAAACCGCGCGCCTGCATGGCCACGGCCAGCGTCGTCGACCGCCGGATGGACAGGACGAGCAGCGCGAACGCCTGCGGGAAGAACGACTTGACCTTGCTGTCGTCGCCAAGGCCGCGCGAACGGCGCGACGCGGTGAGCGCGCCCCAATCGTCCTGCAGCACGGAGAACAACCGCATGCCCGCCAGGCCGCCGTACACGAACCGGTCAGGCAGGTGCAGCAGCTGGCTGAAGCCGTCGGCCAGGTCAGTCGCGTCGATGCCGAGCACGGCGATGATGGCCGGGATGCCGATGGCCAGGATGCGAAGGCCCGTCGCCAGCGCGAGCTCCGCGGACCGGTCGGTCACGTTGATCCACCCCCACTGCCACCAGATGTCGCCGCCGGCCTTGCCGTACAGCAGCACGGCGAGCGCCGAGCCGGGCGCGCCGATGAAGATCGGCCACGTGGAGCGCACGACTCGCCACGGCGTCAGCCTCATGGCGCCGAGCACGATGAACTCGAGCAGCAATGCCACGGCCGCGGACACCCAGTCGAGGCTGAGCAGCAGCGGCAGCGACGCGAGGAACGCGCCACCGAGGCGGAACACGGGGTTGAGGGAGGCGAGGAACGGCGAGCGGCTCGACACCTTGATATCGTCGGCGCGCTCGTCCATCGCCTTGACCGGCACGACGGTCGGCGCGGCCGTCGCGTCGCCGGCCGCGCTGTCCGCGGCGGCGTCGATCGGTGTCGCCGCGGCGGGCGGCGTATCGTCGTGCGCGGTGTCGCCGGCCCACTCCCCCGCGCGCTGCCCGGGCACGAGCTCGACGACGCGCGCGCCGAG
>JAXJQE010000096.1:0-2221 GCA_036311305.1 Bifidobacterium sp. | reverse complement strand
GGTTTCTAGCGGAGAGCACGCCGCTTACCCAAGGAGACCCGATGACCGACACGACCATTCCGACCCCGACCGAGCTCACCCCGACCCGACCGCACCCGCCCAGCAACAGCTCAACGACCTCGCCGCGCAGCTGATGGCCGTCTACTCGGGGAGCGACGACGAGACCGCGCTCACCGACATGGTCGAGCGATTCCTGACCAACTACCCGCACCTACAGGTCCGCCGCCACGGCGACACCCTGGTGGCGAGCACGAACCTGGGCAAGCCGCGCCGCGTGATCCTCGCCGGCCACCTCGACACGGTGCCCGTCATCGACAACTTCCCCCCGCGCTGGCTTGAGCCCGGCGACCCGCTCATCCGCGCGGAGATCGCCGAGCGGCACCCCGACGACCGAGTCCTCTGGGGCCGCGGCGCGACCGACATGAAGGGCTCCGACGCCGTCCTGCTCTACCTGGCCGCCACGCTGACCGACCCCGCCTACGACCTGACCTTCGTCCTGTACGACCACGAGGAGGTCGCCGCCGAGAAGAACGGCCTGCGCAAGGTCGTCGAGGCGCACCCCGACTGGATCGAGGGTGACTTCGCCATCATCGGCGAGCCGACCGCCTGCGCCATCGAGGGCGGCTGCAACGGCACCATGCGCTTCGACGTCATCGCGCACGGCGTCGCCGCCCACTCGGCGCGCGCGTGGATGGGGGAGAACGCCATCCACAAGGCGGCGGAGATCCTGAACCGCCTCAACGCGCACGAGGACCAGGCCATCGAGGTGGACGGCCTGACCTACCAGGAGGGCCTCAACGCGACGCTGATCAACGGCGGCAACGGCACGAACGTCATCCCCGACGAATGCCGCGTGCACGTGAACTACCGCTTCGCCCCGGACAAGACCATCGAGCAGGCGAAGGCCCTGGTCATCGGCGCCACCAGCGAGGCCAAGCTCGGCAACGGCGAGCACCCGGCGACCGGCGGCGTCTTCGAGGGCTTCGGTATCGAGATGAAGGACGAGTCCCCGTCCGCGCGCCCGGGCCTCACGGACCCGCTCGCGCAGAACCTCACGCAGCTCGTCAAGGAACGCACCGGCCAGGACCCCCAGCCCAAGCTCGGCTGGACCGACGTCGCCCGCTTCGCCCAGCTCGGCATCCCCGCGGTCAACCTCGGCGCCGGCAGCCCGCTGCTCGCCCACAAGCACGACGAGCAGCTCCCCGAAACCGACCTGACGCTCATGGCCGGCATCCTGACCGACTGGCTGACCACCCCGACCGACTGACCACCCCGACCGAATGACCGACCCTGACCGCGCACCCGGCGGCGCGCGACCCGCGGCCGCCGACGCGCACCCCGCGGCAGCGCAACATAACGGCGTTGCCGCGGACCACCTCCTGTGCCATACTTGACCAATGGTGGTTCCTGCAAAACCACCGCGCATCCGATGGCGTCGATCCCCTCGCATCGGGCCGACCTGGGCAAACAGAGTCACTACGGACCCAGACGAACGGCCATGCGGGCGCCGGTGTCCGCCGTCGCTTGATTTGACTTGAGGAATTGCCTCCGACGGACGCTATCCAGCGTGACCACCGTGAGAGGGTGGGTGTGAGACCGGTCGGCGGCCCAGACGTTTGCGCCGTGGTTGCAGCGCGGCGCGAGGAGCATCGTGTCCGACACAACGAACGAGGGCGCAACACAGCCCGCACAGCAGAACGATTCCCAGAACGCACAGTCCGCCGACCAGTCGGCGACCACCCGCCGTCGCCGCGGACGCCGCGTGGTGCGCGGCGCCGGTGCCGCCGGCGCGAACATGGAGCTCAAGGTGGAGGAGCACGGCCCGCTCTTCGAGGAGCCGCGCACCGCCCTGCCCTCCAACCCGAAGAAGACCGCGGCCATCACCGCGCACGGCGAGCCCGACGCGCAGTCCGACGAGGACGACCGCAAGCGCACCTCCGCCGACAGCGAACCCAAGCGCCCCACCCGCCGCTCGCGCGCCGCGGAGACCGACGACGAGGAGCAGCCGACCACCCGTCGCCGCAGTCGCCGCTCCGAGGAGGATGACGACGAGCAGCCGGCGCGCCGCCGCTCGCGCCGCACGGAGGACGACGAGGACGAGCAGCCGCGGCGCCGTCGCCGCGCACGCTCCACCGAGCCGGAGGGCGAGGAGCCCACGGACGTGGAGATCGAGGAGCGCGAGCAGGACGAGGAGGCGCGCCCGGCGCGCCGCCGCGGCGGC
>JAXJQE010000095.1:0-30004 GCA_036311305.1 Bifidobacterium sp. | reverse complement strand
TCGACATGGTCCGCGTCAACGACATGGATCGCTACGCCCTGCAGGCCGAGGCGCTGCGCCTGATCGACGCCGACAAGTACGCCGAGAAGATCGACGAGCTCAACGCGTTCCGCAAGAAGGCGTTCCAGTTCGCCGTCGACAACGGCTACGACATCCCGGAGTTCACCGACTGGGTGTGGCCGGGCGTCAAGGTCGACGAGACCGCGATGCTCTCCGCCACCGCGGCGACCGCCGGCGACAACGAGTGATCAGCGCCGTCGCATGACGGCATGAATCGCCCAGAGGCCATGGGAGGGCCCCGCACCGCAAGGTGCGGGGCCCTCCCCGTTTTTGTGAGCCTGCTCACACCGGCCCCCTTCCCCGGGGCGCCGGCCGCGCGCCGCGCCCGCGGCTGTGCGTACAATGGTGCCCGTGTGCACACGGGCGTGCCCCCTCACCGCCGCCCCTCCCCCTACGATCCACAAAGGAGTCATCGTGAGCCTGAAGAACGTGAGCATCATCAGTCCGGAGCCGGACAACGGCCGCAACGTCGTCGCCCTGGGCGTCGTCGACATCTTCGCCGCCCACAAGGTCACCAGCGTGTTCCGCCCCGCCGTGACCGCCACCGAGACGTTCACGGACACGCTGCTCGACTACGCGTCCGCCCACCAGACCCACGAGCAGGCCGTCGGCGTGACCATGCGCGACGCGCGCCTGGACAAGGAGAACGCGCGCGAGCAGATCGTCGGCAAGTTCATCGACACCAACGCCCAGCTCTCCCCCGAGGTTCGCGTCATCGTCGGTTCCGACCGCACGCGCGTGGGCGACCCCGAGCGCTTCACCTTCAACGCGGACGTCTCCGCCGACCTGCAGGCCCCCGTGCTGCTGACCGTATGCACCATGCACCGCACGCCCGACGAGGTGCGCGAGACCATCGAGACCTGCGAGGAGGTCATCAACAACGCCGGCACCAAGGTCATCGGCGTCTTCGTCACCGGCTGCGACGAGAACCAGTGCGTCTCCCTGGCCGCGTACTTCAAGGGCCACAAGGTGCCCGTGTGGACCGTCCCCTTCATCGACCTCGAGGACGGCACCCCGGACGAGGCCATCAAGGCGTTCAAGGCGCACGTGCCCGAGGAATCGATCCTGCAGCTGCTGGACACGCCGTTCCTGCCGCCGACCACCCCCTTCGCCTTCCAGTACGACCTGCTGGCGCGCGCCAAGCGCGACCGCAAGACCATCGTGCTTCCCGAGGGCCAGGACGACCGCATCATCCGCGCCGCCGACTACCTGCTCGAGTCCAACGTGGTGGACCTCATCATCATCGGCCAGCGCGACGAGATCATCGCTCGCGGCGAGGCCATGGGCCTCGACTCCCTGCACAAGGCCACGTTCCAGGCGATGGACGACGAGGCGATGCTGGACCGCATGGTGCCCAAGCTGTGCGAGCTGCGCGCCAAGAAGGGCATGACCGAGGACGTGGCCCGCAGGACCCTGCGCGACGCCAACTACTTCGGCACCATGCTCGTGGTGCTCGGCATGGCCGACGGCCTGGTGTCCGGCGCCATCAGCTCCACCGCCAACACGGTGCGCCCCGCCCTGCAGCTGATCAAGACCAAGCCGAGCGTCTCCTCCGTCTCCGGCGCCTTCCTCATGTGCCTCAAGGACCACGTGTCCGTGTTCGCCGACTGCGCCATCAACCTCGATCCCGACCAGGCGCAGCTCGCGGACATCGCCATCCAGTCCGCCGAGACCGCCCGCACCTTCGGCGTCGACCCGAAGGTCGGCATGCTCTCCTACTCCACGCTCGGCTCCGGCAAGGGCCCGGACGTGGACCTCGTCGAGCAGGCCACCGCCATCGTCGCCGACCGCGAGCCCGACCTGCCGCTCGTCGGCCCCATCCAGTTCGACGCCGCCTGGTCGACCGAGGTCGCCAAGGTCAAGGCCCCGGGCGACGCCGTGGCCGGCCACGTCTCCGTGTTCGTCTTCCCGGATCTCGACTCGGGCAACATCTGCTACAAGGCCGTGCAGCGCACCGCCGGCGCCGTGGCCATCGGCCCGGTGCTCCAGGGCCTGAACAAGCCCGTCAACGACCTCAGCCGCGGCGCGCTGGTGCAGGACATCATCAACACCATCGCGCTGACCGCCATCGAGGCCCAGGCCTACGCCTGACCCGCCCCCTGTCCACGCACGGCTCCTCCCCTCGCGGGACGGGGCCGTGTCGCGTATTTGCGGAGGTTTTGTAGCAATCCGGGAGTATCCTACTGAGTTGGAACCATAGCCGCCGCGCGCGACGCACCAACACCAATGGAGGAAGCCCACATGGCCAAAACCGTCCTTGTCATCAATTCCGGTTCGAGCTCGATCAAGTACCAGCTCGTCGACCTGAAGACCGGCGAAGGCATCGCCTCAGGTCTCGTCGAGAAGATCGGCGAGCCGATCGACGGCCACTACAAGTACGAGTACAACGGCGAGAAGCACGAGCTCGAGGAGAAGGTGGAGAACCACGAGCAGGGCCTCAAGCGCGTCCTCGGCTTCTTCGAGGAGTACGGCCCGAACCTGGACGAGTCCGGCATCGTGGCCGTCGGCCACCGCGTCGTCCAGGGCGGCGACGTCTTCCCGGACCCGGCCCTCGTGAACGACAAGACCATCGCCGAGGTCGAGGACCTCGCGGTGCTCGCCCCGCTGCACAACGGCCCCGAGGCCAAGGGCGCCGAGGTCATGCGCGAGCTCCTGCCGGACATCCCGCAGGTCTTCGTGTTCGACTCCTCCTTCTTCTTCCAGCTGCCGAAGGCCTCCAGCACCTACGCGCTGAACAAGGAAGTCGCCGACAAGTACAAGATCCGCCGCTACGGCGCCCACGGCACCTCCCACTGGTTCGTCTCCACCCAGGTCCCCGAGTTCCTCGGCAAGGACCCGAAGGACTTCAAGCAGATCGTGCTGCACATCGGCAACGGCGCCTCCGCGTCCGCCGAGCTCAACGGCCGCCCGATCGAGACCTCCATGGGCCTGACCCCCCTCGAGGGCCTCGTCATGGGCTCGCGCACCGGCGACATCGACCCGGCCGCCGTGTTCCACCTCATCCGCAACGCGCACATGGACGTCGACGAGCTCGACGACCTGTTCAACAAGAAGTCCGGTATGATGGGCATGACCGGCTTCGGCGACATGCGCGAGGTCCACCGCCTCATCGCCGAGGGCGACGAGAACGCCAAGCTCGCCCTGGACATCTACGTGCACCGCATCGTCAGCTACATCGGCGCCTACACCGCCCAGCTCGGCGGCCTCGACGCGCTGACCTTCACCGCCGGCGTCGGCGAGAACGACGAGATCGTGCGCCGCATGGTGTGCGAGAAGCTCGCCCCGTTCGGCGTCAAGCTGGACAACGAGAAGAACGACACCCGCTCCAAGGAGCCGCGCGTCATCTCCACGCCTGACTCCACCGTGGCCGTCGTCGTCTACCCGACCAACGAGGAGCTCGCCATCGCCGAGCGCTCCGCCGAGATCGCCGCCAAGGGCGAGGACACCTACGGCAACAAGGTCACCAAGTGAGCCGAGCGCCACTGACCTGCGCATAGCAGCGAGCAAAGGGCCCCGCACGGAACACCGTGCGGGGCCCTTTGCATGCGCGCCGCGCCCTCAGGAGGCGCGCTGGGCGAGCATCGCCGCCCACATGCCCGTGAAGTCGGGGATCGTCTTGCGCGTCGTGGCGACGTCGACGACCTCGATGCCGGGGATGCGCAGGCCGAGCATCGCCGCGAACGTCGCCATGCGGTGGTCCGCGTACGTCTCCATGACCGCGCCGTGCATCGCCTCCAAGGGCACCGGCGTGATGGCCAGCCCCTCCGGCAGTTCCTCGGCGTCGCCGCCCACGCGCGCGATCTCGGTGGCCAGCGCGTGCAGGCGGTCGGTCTCGTGGCCGCGCAGGTGGCCGATGCCGACGAGCGCGCTCGGCGCATCGGCGAACACGGCGAGCGCGGCGATGCTGGGCGTGATCTCGCCGGCCGCGGACAGGTCGTACTCCCCCAGTCCGCGGATCGTGCCGTCGGAGGTGACGGTGAGGGTGCCGCTGAAGCGGTCGCCAAGCGAGGTGACGGCGTCGGCGTCCGTGAAGTCCATGCCGTCGAGCGTGACGCGCGCGCCGAAGTCACGCAGCATGGCGGGCAGCAGGCCGCCGGGCTGCGTGGTGTGCGCGGGCCAGTTGGGCACGCTCACCGAGCCGCCGGCCAGGAGGGCCGCCCCCAGGAACGGCGCGGCGTTGGACAGGTCGGGCTCGACGGTGACGGTGCCCGGCAGGCACAGCGTGTGGTGGGCGACGCGCCACGTGGCGGGTTCGCTGAACGTGACCTTGCCTCCGGCGTACGCAATGTCCTCCATGGTCATGCGGATGTGCGGCATGCTGGGCACCTTGTCGCCGGTGTGCCGCAGCGTCAGGCCGGTGGCCAGGCGCGAGCCGATGAGCAGCAGCCCGGAGATGAACTGCGAGGAGCCGGACGAGTCGATGCGTATCTGGGCGGACTCGCCGTGCGGGATGTCGAAGCCCTTGGGCGGCGTCACGGTGAACGGCAGGCGTCCGCGCTCCCCCTCGTACGTGACGGTGGCGCCCAGCTGGACGAGGCCGTCGAGCAGCGGTTCCATGGGCCGCTGGTAGGCCTGTTCGTCGCCGTCGAAGCGCACGGGGCCGTCGGCGAACAGCGCGAGCGGCGGCACGAAGCGCATGACGGTGCCCGCCAGACCGCAGTACACGTCCGTGCCGCCGGTGAAGACGCCCTTGGCGGGCGGCGTGACGGTGACGTGCGTGGGGTCGTCGGGGTCGACGGCGCAGTCGACGCCGAGCGCGCGCAGGGCGTCCATCATGAGCTCGGTGTCGCGCGAGCGCAGCAGTCCGCGGATCTGCACGGGCGCCGTGGACAGGGCGGCGAGGATGAGGTAACGGTTGGACAGCGACTTGCTGCCGGGGATGGGGATGGTCGCGTCGAGCGGGCCGGCGGCGAGCGACGCGGGCCAGGGATTCTGTTCGGTCATGGGCACCATGGTAGCCGGTGCGCGGGCCACGGCGACGGCGGCGTCCATGGCGTACGGCGGACGGCGATCAGCGCGTCGCGCCTACGGGAGATGAACCTGCGGCATCCTGCTCCCCAAGCAAGGGATCAGCTGTTGGCGGCGGACTTCGCCGATGTGACGGGATCATCCTGGGCGCGCGGCTTGCCGGCGCCCACGGCCTGGGGCTCGGTGACGGGGTTGTGGGTGGTGGAGAAGATCGGGTTGAACACGAGGTCCTCGCGTTCCTCGACCAGTTCCTCGACCATGGCGGCGTCCAGCGGACGGCTCTCCATAATCTGCTGCTGGATGCGGTCGGCCTCGATGGCGGCGATCTGCCTGCAGAACATGATGAACCAGCCGAGGAACATGATGCCGCAGGCGGCCTCCACGTTGGTCAGCGGAGTGATGCCCTTGAGCCATGCCACACCGAGCAGGGCCACGATGAACGCGCAGATGTCGGAGACCACGTAGAACGCGTTGGACAGCTGGGGCGCCCACCAGGGCAGCCCGAGGATGAACAGTCCCATCCATATGGCCATGGTGCGCGCGAACAGGTTGTGCAGGTCCGGGTGGGGCGTGTAGCGGAACGTGCCGATGCCCACGAACGCCAGGCCGCACATGAACAGCAGGATGCCCAGGATGGTCAGGCGCGCCTTGAACTTGGGGATGTGGTAACGGGTGTGCACGTGGCGGATGGAGATGGTGCCGTCCGCGTTGGTGACCTTGTAGGTGGTGGCCAGCTCGGAGAGCGCGAAGTAGCTGATGATCATGATGCACAGGCCGCCCAGGATGAGCGTGGCGTTGAACATGGTGGCGGCGAAGGTGGTGCGGTCGCCCAGCTGGGAGAAGTTGTTGTTGTACCAGCCCGTGTTGTCGTTGGTCACGCAGGCGGTGCCCACGCCGGACAGGACGAACACGAACAGCAGCGAGGCGAGGGTCTTGGCGTCCATGAGCTCGGCCTGCACGAAGGTCAGGTAGCCGCCCATGCCCGCCAGGCAGGCGGCCACGGCGACCAGGTAGGTGCTGAACAGCGCGTGGCCCATGAGCAGGTTGACCACGGAGAACACGAGGAACGAGACCACGAACAGCGTGGCGCCGTACACCATGGACAGAGCCACGATCTCGAAGACGCGGCGCACGGTGACCAGCCAGTGGCGCTTGGAGAAGTAGGTGAACGTGGCGTGCAGGTAGCCGACGATGAAGGACACCACGCCGCAGGCGGCGATGATGGAGGCGCTGGCCAGGAAGCGGCGCTGCATGAGCTGCATGATGGCCGGCGCGGTCTGCATGTACAGCCACGTGCCGACGCCGCCGATGAACCCGCAGATGATGAACGAGATGAGGCCGGCGGCCTCGGCGTTCTGGTGTCGTTTCACGGACCCTCCCTTCCCTCGACGGCGGCCGGTACCGATTTGCGGCCGCTGCACCACCCATGGTATAGTTGGCGCTTGTGCCTTGCGGAGGATTTCCGCATAAGACATAACGGGCCGTAGCGCAGTTTGGTAGCGCGCCTGCTTTGGGAGCAGGATGTCGCAGGTTCAAATCCTGTCGGCCCGACCCACGCCGAGGGCCGCATCCACAAGGGTGCGGCCCTCGGCGTTCATGTCGTCAATGGTACGCTCACCGCGCGCCTCACACCTGTTCGGGCTTGTCGTCGCTCATGAGCAGCAGGAAGCTCCTGGACTGCGCGGTGATGGCGAAGCCGGCCTCGTAGTTGAGTTCGGGGCCCTTGGGGTTGTGGGTGTCCACGACGAGCTTCCACTTGCGGCCGTAACGCTCGTCGGGCAGCGTGAACATGATCGGCTCGTAGTGGGCGTTGAAGATGAGGATGAAGTCGTTGTCCACCATCCTGCTGCCGTACCAGTCGGGCTCCGGGATGTCGCTGCCGTTGAGGAACACCATGATGGAGAAGGCGTGCGTGTTGCTCCACGCCTCCATGTCCATGATGGTGCCGTTGTGGTCGAACCATTCGACCTGGGGCAGCTGGTCGTCCGGCATGCCCGGGTCGCGGCCGGTGAAGAAGCGGCGACGGTGCAGCACCGGGTGCTCGAGGCGCATGTGCACGAGCTTGGAGACGAAGTCGAGCATGTCCTGCTGGTAGCCCTCGAGGTCCCAGTGCGTCCAAGAGATCTCGTTGTCCTGGCAGTAGCCGTTGTTGTTGCCCAGCTGCGTGCGGCACACCTCGTCGCCGCCGCAGATCATGGGGATGCCCTGGCTGAACAGCAGCGTGGAGAACATGTTGCGCATCTGGCGGTGGCGCAGCTCGTTGACGTCGCGGATGGTGGTGGGGCCCTCCACGCCGCAGTTCCACGAGCGGTTGTTGCTCTCGCCGTCGCGGTTGTCCTCGCCGTTGGCCTCGTTGTGCTTGTTGTTGTAGCTCACCAGGTCGTTCATGGTGAAGCCGTCGTGCGCGGTGACGAAGTTGATGGATGCCACGGGCTTGCGGCCATTGTGCTGGTAGAGGTCGGAACTGCCCATGATGCGGCTGGCGAACTCGGGCAGCGTGGAGGGCTGTGAGCGCCAGAAGTCGCGCACGCAGTCGCGGAAGTGGCCGTTCCATTCGGACCAGTTCGGCGGGAAGCCGCCGACCTGGTAGCCGCCGGAGCCGAGGTCCCAAGGCTCGGCGATGAGCTTGACGCGGCTGATGACCGGGTCCTGCTGGACGATGTCGAAGAAGGCGGAGAGCTTGTCCACCTCCTGGAACTGGCGGGCCAGCGTGGCCGCCAGGTCGAAGCGGAAGCCGTCGACGTGCATCTCCTGCACCCAGTAGCGCAGCGAGTCGGTGATGAGCTGCAGGGCGGCCGGCGAGCGCATGAGCAGCGAGTTGCCGGTGCCGGTGGTGTCGAAGTAGTGCAGCTGGTCGTTGTCGACGAGACGGTAGTACGACTGGTTGTCGATGCCCTTGAAGCTCAGGGACGGTCCCTTGTCGTTGCCTTCGGCGGTATGGTTGTAGACCACGTCGAGGATGACCTCGATGCCGGCGGCATGGAACTGCTTGACCATGGAGCGGAACTCGTTGACCTGCTCGCCGCGCTGGCCGGAGCTGGAGTAGGCGTTGTGGGGCGCGAAGAAGCCGATGGTGTTGTAGCCCCAGTAGTTGTTCAGACCCTTCTCCTGCAGGAAGGGGTCGTTGACGAACTGGTGGATCGGCATGAGCTCGATGGCGGTGATGCCCAGCTTCTTGAGGTAGGCGATGACGCTGGGGTGCGCCAGTCCCGCGTAGGTGCCGCGCAGCTCCGGGGGCACGTGGCGGTTGAGGTTGGTCATGCCGCGCACGTGGGCCTCGTAGATGACGGAGTCGGAGTACGGGATGAAGGGGTGCTGGTCGTTGCCCCAGTCGAAGAAGGGGTTGATGACGGCGGACTTCATGGTGTGCGCGGCGGAGTCGAGGTCGTTCATGTCGCTGGGATTGTCCGCGTCGTTGAACCAGTAGCAGTAGAGGCTCTCATCGCCGTCGATGTTGCCCTCGATGGCCTTGGCGTACGGGTCGAGCAGGAGCTTGTTGGGGTTGCACCATTCCCCGTTGGCGGGGTTGTACGGTCCGTACACGCGGTAGCCGTAGAGTTGGCCGGGCTGGATGCCGGACACGTAGATGTGCCAGACGTAGGAGTTCTGCTCGGTCAGTTCGATGCGCGTCTCGTTGTCATTGTCGTCGAACAGGCACAGTTCCACTTTCTGCGCCATCTTGGAATACAATGCGAAGTTCACGCCGGCGCCGTCGTACGTGGCGCCGAGGGGATACATGGATCCAGGTCGTGTGTGCATGGTCCCAGTATGGCATAGGCGTCATGCAAACGCTCTCAGTTTTCACCATATGTGTCATTGGTGTCCACCGCGGTGCCGCCGGCGTCGCCGGGGCCCCTCAGCCCGAGTGCTCCCCCAGCCGTTCGCGCAGGCGGCGCAGTTCCTCGTGCTGGATGGCGATGATGGAGTTGGAGGCGGTGACCGGCAGCGCCTTGAGCTCCGGCCAGGTCACCCACGTGGACTCCACGTGCTCGTCGGGGTCGAAATCGGTGGCCTCCTGGCGCCAGCCGTCGAGGTGGATGACGGAGATGTGCGCGAGCTCGTCGGTCATGCCCTCGGAGGAGTAGTAGTCGCCGGCCGGGTCCACCCACGGCTCGCCGTCGGGCACGACGCCGGTCTCCTCGCGCAGTTCGCGCAGCGCGGCCGCTGCCGGGTCCTCCCCCGGGTCGATGAGGCCGGCGGGCAGCCCGTAGGTGAAGATGCCGGAGCCGGCGCGGTACTCGCGTTCCACGAGGTAGCGATCGGTGGCGAGGTCGTGCACGAGCATGACCACGCAGGGGGCGTGCCCGATGACCTGGCGGCGGATGACGGTCCGGCTGCCGTCGTTGCGCGTCAGCGCGATGCGCCGGTCGTCCACCGTGAAGATGGCGCCGGTGTACTTGCGTTCGGAGTCGAGGACGCGCGCGGGCACATCCATGTCGATGCCGTCCGAGGAGCGGTCCAGGGACCGCTCAATGCGCGATGCCGCGTCCATCGAGGTCCCCCATCGTGCCGTTGGCGCCGACCGTGAGGTCCCACGGGTCGGTGTTGGTGCGGTTCCAGCGCACCTCGGGCCGCGTGCCGGTGGCGACCTCGACGGCGGCGGGCACGTCCCGCATGGCGTAGCCGAACCACAGGGACTCGATGGCGCTGTGCGGGGTGTTGACGAGCGCCGGGCGCACGTGCGCGTCGCCGTGGCCGAGCGGTATGCCCTGCGCGCGCAGGCACGCCTCGTAGCGGGCCTGCTGCAGCTCGTCGGTGGCCGGATGGTGCCGCAGGTCGCTGGTGACGTACACGTCGACGCCCAGGTCGTTGACCTCGCGGAACAGCGAGTCGCCGGAACCGGGCAGCACGGCGACGGTGGACACGGGCGCGTCGAGGTCGCCGGCCACCTGGACGCCCAGGTGCGTGGCGGGCAGCGCGGAGGCGACCTTCGCCGCGAAGTCGCGCAGCGCCATCGGTTCGGGCAGCCGTCCCACGCGCCCCAGGCCCACCAGGTGCTTCGAGGCGGGGTCCTGGATGGGTTCGAGCGGGGTCTGGTCGACGATGCCGAAGGCGTCGGCGGCGGCCTGCCCGACGCCGCGCCATGCCGCGTCGGCGTTGGTGTGGCCCACCCACAGGCCGCAGTGGTTCGCGTTGAGCAGCTGCACGATGCGGCCGCGGAACGTCAGTCCGGAGACCTCGTGCACGGCGCGGAAGTACAGCGGGTGGTGCGTGACCAGCAGGTCCGCTCCCCCCGCGATGGCGTCCTGCACCACGTCCATGGTGGGGTCCGCCGCGAACACGATGCGCTCCACGGGGGCCGCCAGGTCGCCGACGAGGAGGCCGGGATGGTCCCAGTCCTCCGCGTAGCGCAACGGATAGAGCGTCTCGAGGACGTCCACGACCTGCTTGAGGTTCGCCATGCTGCCTTCTTCCTTTTTCCTTTGATGGCGGTGGGAAAGATGGATGGGCCGCGCCGCTCAGTGGGCGGCGGCCTGCCAGTTGTCGCCGATGCCGGTGGACACGTCCAGCGGGACGGCCAGGTGCACGGCGTGCTCCATGGCGTCCTTGACGAGGGGCACGACGGTGTCGCGCTCGCCGGGCGCGACCTCGACGACGAGTTCGTCGTGGATCTGCAGCACGATGCGGCTCTTGAGCCGGCGGTCGTCGAGGGCGCGCCGGGCGCGGACCATGGCGATCTTCATGATGTCCGCGGCCGAGCCTTGGATGGGCGCGTTGAGGGCGCCGCGCTCGGCGGCGTCGCGCGCCGTGCGGTTGGGTGAGTTGAGCTGCGGGAAGTAGCGGCGGCGCCCGAAGATGGTCTCGGTGTAGCCGGTGCGCCTGGCGTTGGCCACGAGTGACTCGAGGTAGTCGTGCACCTTGCCGAAGGTGTGGAAGTACTGGTCCTTGAGCTCGTTGGCCTCGCGGGTGCTCACGCCGAGCTGCTGGCTCAGGCCGTACGTGCTCAGGCCGTACGCCAGGCCGTAGCTCATGGCCTTCACGTGGCCGCGCTGGTCGCCGCTGACCTGGTCGACGGGGATGCCGTAGACGAGGGACGCCACGTAGCGGTGGAAGTCGGCGCCGGACCTGAACGCCTCGATGAGCGCCTCGTCGCCGGACAGGTCGGCCATGATGCGCAGCTCGACCTGCGAGTAGTCGGCGCTCAGGAGCGACTCGAAGCCCTCGCCGGGCACGAAGCCGGAGCGGATCTCGCGGCCGTCGGCGTTGCGGTTGGGGATGTTCTGCAGGTTGGGGTCCACGGAGCTCAGGCGTCCCGTGGTGGTCACCGTCTGGGTGAAGGTGGTGTGGATGCGCCCGTCGTCGGGGTTGATGGCGTCGATGAGCGTGCGCACGATCTGCTGGAGCTTGTTGGTCTCGCGGTGGCGCAGCAGGGCGCCGAGGAACGCGTTGGCCGGGGTGCCCTCCTCCGACTGCGCGTACAGCGTGGCCAGGGCCGTGGCGTTCGTCGAGTAGGAGCCCTTCTTGGTCTTCTTGGTGGGCGTCAGGCCCAGTTCCTCGAACAGGACGGTGCCGACCTGCTTGGGGCTGCCCATGTTCACCTCGTGGCCCACCGCCTCCTCGGCGATGCGCTTCATCTGCTCCGACTCGGCGGCGAACTGGTCGTAGAGCTCCTGCATGCGCCCGCGGTCCACGGCGGCGCCGGCGTCCTCCATGCCGACGAGCACCTGCGCGGTGGGCAGTTCGATGTCGCGCAGCAGCGGGTACTGGCTGCGTTCCTCGATCGGGCCGGCCAGGTGGCGTGCCATGGCGTGCACGAGCGCGGCGCGGCGCACGCAACGGGCCGTGCCGTCCGCGCCGTCGCCTTCGCCGTCCCCGTCACCCAGGTCGAGGGTGCCCTGGGAGGCCTCGGCGGCGTCCACGGTGATGTCCAGGAAGTGCTCGGCGCATTCCTCCACGGACTCGCCCGTGTAGTCGGGGTCCATGAGGTAGCCGGCCAGGTGCGTGTCGAACAGCACCATGGGCAGGCGCAGCCCGGCGGCGCCCAGCATGTGCGCCGTCTGCTTGAAGCCGTGCACGGTGAGGGTGGAGGCGTGGACGTCGAGGATGCGTTGGATGACGGGCTTGAGGGCCTCGTCATGCGGATCCGCGCACACGGCGTGGCCGTCGGCCATGAGCGCGAGCGCGTCGATGCGCGCGTGCCCGGGCTTGGCGCTCCCCTCGGCGGCCAGGCACCAGGAGGCGTCCACGGCCTTGGCGCAGGCGGTGTCCTGCCGGTCGAACTCCCCCACCACGTTGAGGGAACGGTCGTCGCTGCCCTCGAAGCGGCCTTCGGCGAGGCAATGCTGCTGGGCCCATGCCTCCAGCGCCGCCGGCCCCTCGATGGGGTCGACCAACGGCTCGGGCACGTCGGCCAGCCGGTCGGCCTCCGGCAGGGCGTGCTCGCCCGCGGGCGCCTCGTTGAAGGTCTGCAGGAGCTTCCTGCGGGTGCGCTCGCCGAACTGCAGCGAGGTGAACAGGGCCTCGAGGTCGGCGGCGTTGACGGCGCCGAAGGCCAGGTCGGCCACGGTGACGTCCAGGTCGAGGTCGCGCACCAGGGCGTTGACCTTGCGGTTGAGCCTGACCTGGTCGAGGTTCTCGCGCAGGGCCTCCCCCTTCTTGCCCTTGATCTCGTCCGCGTGCTCGATGATGCCGTCCAGGGAGCCGTACTGGTTGATCCACTTGGCGGCGAAGCCATCGCCCACGCCCGGCACGCCGGGGATGTTGTCCGACGTCTCGCCGCGCAGCGCCGCCAGGTCGGGGTACTGGGCGGGCGTCACGTGGTACTTCTCCTCCACGGCCGCGGGGGTCATGCGCTTGAGTTCCTTGAAGTGGTAGCCCGGGTAGAGCACGGTGACGTCGTCGTCGATGAGCTGGAACGCGTCGCGGTCGCCGGAGAGGACGAGCGTGCGGTAGCCGGCGGCCTCGCCCATCGTGGCGAGGGTGGCGATGACGTCGTCGCCCTCGTAGCCGGGCTTCTCGATGTAGGTCACGCCCAGCGCCCCCAGCGCGTCCTGGATGAGCGGCAGCTGGCTGAGCAGCTCCTCGGGAGCGGCCTCGCGGCTTCCCTTGTACTGGCCAAGCAGCTGGTTGCGGAAGGTGCCGCCCTTGACGTCGAAGGCGATGCCCAGCCGGTCCGGACGCTCCGTCTCGATCACCTGGCAGAGCATGGTCAGGAACCCGTAGACCGCGTTGGTCGGCTGCCCCTGGTCGGTGGTGAAGTTGTCCACCGGCAGGGCGTAGAAGGCACGGAATGCCAGGGAATGCCCGTCGACCACCAATAATGTTCCCTTAGGAGCCATGTTCACGCACCTCGCTTGTCAGTGTCCGCTCATGAAGCACGCCATGCCCTGGGGGCATGGCGTGCGTGTCGTGTCTCTTTAGCGCTCGTCCGCGTCCTCGGCGGGCTCGTCGCTGTATTTCTCGATGATGGCCATGGCCAGGCGCTTCTTGGGGATGCGCTGGTCCATGGAGGTTTTCTGGATCCACCTGAAGGCGCCTTGCTCGGAGAAGTTCGCCTTGTCCATGAGCAGGCCCTTGGCGCGGTCCACGAGCTTGCGCTCCTCGAGGGTGTCCTGGGTCTTCTTGAGCTTGGCCTCGGCGTCCTTGAGCTGCTCCTGGGTCTCGGCCAGCTCCTGCTCGCCGCGCTCCACGCTGTCCAGCAGGTCGTTGATCTCGGCGAAGCGTCCCATGGCGACCGCCAGGGCCGGCAGCAGCTTGGACTCCTCGTACGGCTTGGTGACGTACGCCATGGCGCCAGCGCCGATGGCCTGCTTGACGAGGTCGGTCTGGGAGAAGGCGGTGAGCATGACCACGGGCGCGAGGTTCTCGTCGCAGATGACCCCCGCCGCGGTGATGCCGTCCATGTGCGGCATCTTGACGTCCATGCACACGACATCCGGCTTGAGCTCACGGGTCAGCGCGATGGCCTCCTCGCCATTGGCGGCCTGGCCGGTCACCTCGTACCCGTTGTCCTCGAGCATGGCCACCAGGTCCATGCGGTTGACGGATTCGTCCTCGGCGACGACCACCGTCGGCTTGCGCTGTGCCGTGGCGGGCGCCGTCGCCTCCTCCTGCGGTTCCTGTTCGCTTTGGTCTGCCATTGACTTCCTTTCTTCCTGTGATTCCTGTCCCGGCCGTCGCGCGCATCGGGGCGCGCCATTCCTCTGAGCAGTATAACAGCAGGGAAACACGGCAACGGCTGTCGCGTTTCCCTGCGCAACGCCCGACGGGGTCACTCCCCAGTGGGACCGTCCACGATGAGGTGGTTGGGCGACTCGTACAGGCGCTGGATGGCGATGATCGACTTGGCGTCCAGGATGGTGCCGTTGATCACGAGCTTGTAGGCATCCTCGGGCGTCAGGTAGCGCACCGAGGAGCGCAGCTGCTCGTCCTCCTCGGCGTCCGTGGCGGGCGTCAGGCCGGTGGCGAAGAACAGGGCGGTGTACTGGGTCGAGTAGCTGGGGGTGTTGATGAAGCGGCAGAACTGCGTCATGTGCTCGGTGTGGTAGCCCACCTCCTGCGCCAGCTTGCGCTGCGCGACATCCGTGGGACGCTCGCCCTGGTGGATCGCATGGCCGGCCGGGATCTCCAGCGTCCAGCGGTGCACGGGGATGCGGTACTGCTCGATCAGCGGGATGAGCCCGTCGTCGGTCAGGCCGATGACGCCGACGGAGTCGCCGTTGTTCTTGTGCAGCACGAGACGCTCGAAATGGCCGATCTCGCGCGAATCGAACGAGACGCGGTCGACGTTGAAGTAATGGCTCGCCAGGATCGTCTCCCTGGATTCCTCGGTGACCGGGGTGGCGCGCCATGGGTCGAAACGACGGTAGGTTTCCTTGGCCATGCTCATATCCTCCTTCGGACTTGCACTGGGCACCATTGTAACGAAGCGGACACGGAAGCGCACGGAACCGCGCGTTTACGCGCGCCAAGCGAACAGTGCGACGGGTTCTGTCCGGTACCGGTGGACGGCCGGCGCATACGGCAGGACCCCTCCGGCCATGGCCGGAGGGGTCCCAGGGTGCCCCCGGTGGGACTCGAACCCACATGCAGGGGTTCGGCCCACCCCGCCGTAATCGTTGGGATTCGGCGGTTTTCCTTTGCGGGAGTAAGGTTAATGCGCCCTCGGCCATTTTCCCAGAGTTTACCCGTTTTTACCTGTTTTGGCCGTGGTTTGCGTTTTTTTGTGTCCAAACTGTGTCCAAACAGCCTGGGTACGCGCCTAAAACTGCCGCCGTGACTACCAGCGTATGATGCCGCCGTACATGGATTATTGGCGGAAAGCTGCATGACATCGTGCATACGATGTACATTCAGAACATCGAAACATAAGACAAGGAGGCGCGTATGGCGAGCATACCCACCACGACCATGAGGATAGACCCGCAGCTCAAAGAGGAATCCAGCCAAGTGCTCGAAGACCTGGGACTCACCCTTTCCGGCGCGGTCACGATCTTTCTCAAGGCCGTGGTCAGGGAACAGGGACTCCCGTTCGAGGTCAAGAAGGAAACCTCGAATGGCAGATAAGGTCATCCGTTTCAAAGACCGTCGTTCGCAAGATGTGCGTGACGACCGATATACGCTGCATCGCGGAAACGTGCTTGACGTGTACTCGGATTGGGAGTCCCCCGATCTGATCATCAGCGATGGGGCATATGGGGTTCGCGGTTTTCGAGGGGATACCGTAAGCGCTGACGGACTCGTGGATTGGTATGCGCCTCATGTGGCCCAATGGTCGAAACGGGCGAAGCCCTCGACCTCGCTATGGTTCTGGAACACCGAGGTCGGCTGGGCCACGGTGCATCCGCTGTTGGAGGCGAATGGTTGGGAATACGTGCAACTGGTCACTTGGGACAAGGGGCTGTCGCATATCGCGGGCAACGTGAACGGCAACACCATTCGACAATTCCCCGTAGTCACCGAGGTCTCCGCCCTGTACCGTCGCAGGCTGACGCTTCCCACAGAGGATGGCGGAGTTCTCGGAGTGCAGCAATGGCTACGTGCCGAATGGCGGCGTTCCGGCCTGCCGCTCTGCCGTGCGAACGAGGCATGCGGTGTGAAAAACGCGGCCACTCGCAAGTATCTTACGGCAGATTGGCTGTGGTATTGGCCGCCCGGGGAAATGGTCGAACGCATGGCCGAATACACAAAGATCAACGGCAAGCCTACGAACCGACCTTATTTCTCCATCGATGGTCATACCGAGATCACGGCCGAACGGTGGGACTCACTCCGTGCTGTATGGAACCATGTCAACGGGCTCACCAACGTGTGGCCACGTCCTCCGCTTCACGACGGGGAACGACTCAAGGGGACCCTGCAACGTAGCGCTCCACGCGTCTACAAGCCTTCCAAGCAGTCGGCGGCGCATCTCAACCAGAAGCCTCTGGATTTCATGGATCGTCAGATCCATGCAGCCTCGAATGAAGGCGACGTGGTCTGGGAGCCATTCGGCGGGCTGGCGTCCGCATCCGTCGCGGCCGTGCTCACCGGTCGCATCGCCTATACGGCGGAAATCGACGAGGAATTCCAGAACCTGGCCCTTGGACGATTGGCGGAGGCCGAAGAAGAGTACGACACGAAAAACGCAAATGACACGATGACCCTCGAAAGAAGGCAGGCATGACCGATTACGACGGAAAGGACCGACCTGAATACTACGAGCTTCCCGACGGGGACGAACGGACCGAACTCCGCAACGGCATAGTCCGAGCATTGTATGCCCTTCCGATGCACTTCACATCGCCCATCAACGTCGAAGGCATCGAGGTCAATGACCTATTCTCAATCAATACACTGCTCGGCGGCACCATCGAGGCCCAGACCGTCATGCTGTTGAACTCCCTGCGCAGCATATGGGACCCGCAAGGCAAATGGGCGGACAAAGAATTCCGACGCTATCCCGAATCCTTCCCGGACGTAAGGCTTGTAGGCTCCAACAAGGATGATTCGCCGCTCATCGGCATCGAACTGAAAGGGTGGTATCTGCTTTCCAAGGAATCCGAACCATCTCTACGATACAAGGCATCAGCCGACGCAGTGACCGAATGGGACTTGATCTGCTGTGTTCCTTGGGGATTGTCCAACGTTCTCAGCGGCAAGCCCGTGGCCTACGAGCCCTATGTCGAACAGGCGAAATTCGCCTCGGATATGCGTACCTATTACTGGAATCATCGCAGAGGCGACAACTCCAAACGCGACTGCGGAATCCATCATCCGGAAACCACCCCGTATCCCAAACCGGGAACGCAATATGTTGATGTTCCCAATCAAGACGGAGGCGGAAACTTCGGTCGTATCGCCAGAGTGGATGGTCTCATGGCGAATTGGGTGGACGAATCCATGGACACGCTCGTGGCAGGTATCGAAGCGAAGTACTGGGTGTCGTTCTTCAAGCTATTCTCAGAAGGCAAGCCAAAAGAGGAAATCGAAGCGGAATTGAGCAACATCGCTCGCAAGGTGCGTCAGGCTGGCCGGCCCGACCACAAGGCGTCCATGCTGGAAGAGCAGCTACTCGCACATTTGAGCGCCATCGTCGATCTGTCCCTGAAGTAGACTGACATTTACCCGCTTGTTCGACTTTTCAGCACAGTTAAACAAGCGGGTTTCTGTCATATATTCTTAGGTCAACCTTGGTCTAACAGAGCCAACAAAAAACGGCCCCGCTCCTCTCACCATGGTTGGCGAGTGGGGCGGGGCTGTTTTTTCAGAATTTCTGGGATTATTCTCAGGAATCCTGAGAATCGGTGGCTACTGGGCATGTGTTTGTTCGCGACGCAAATTTAGGAGTTCGAGTGCGCGATCCAACGCGATTCCCTAGTGGCTCCCTAGTAGCCCCTAGTTTGCGCTGTCGGTGATGCTCGCGAGGCTGGAACCGTCGTCGACCTCGGGAATACCGGCGATGCTCGTGAGCAGACTGAGTACGCCGCCCATGAGCGCGATGCTGAGCACGTTGGCCCAGTCGGCCTGCATGAGGCCGATCGCGCCCGTGCCGAGCACACCGATCGCGGCCTGCGCCATGGTTTTGAGCGCGCGGATCAGGGCGGCGCGCACCCACACGCGCGTCGGACTCGGCGTAGGCTCACGGGCGGTCAGACTGTCCGGCAGCGGCTGGTCGGCGTCGTCGTAGGTGTGGCGGGTGTCGTCGAGGGTGTCGGTCATTGGTTTTCCTTTCAGTCGATTTTGAGTACCTGACCCGGATAAATCAGATTCGGGTTCGCGATGCCGTTTTTCGCGGCCAACGCCTGATAGGTCGTGCCGTAGCGCGCGGCGATGGCCGAGAGGTTGTCGCCGGCACGAACCGTGTATGTGCGGGCCGCTGGCTTGTGTGCCGCGTTGTCGCCGTTGATTTTGAGGACCTCGCCGGGGTAGATCAGGTTCGGGTTGCCGGAACGGTAGCCGCTGATCGCGCTGGTGGACACACCGAGCTTGGCTGCGATACCGCTGAGCGTGTCGCCAGCCTGCACGGTGTAGGTGCGGCCCGCGGGCTTGGGTACGGGGGCCGGTTTCGCCGGTGCCGGAGCGGGTTTCGCTGGTGCGGCTGCTGGCTTGACACCGGGATTGACGTATTTCGCCCACTGCTCACGCGTCATGTACGCGATGTTCAGATCAAGGTTGCCTCCCCACCCATTGAGGCGTCCTGTGCTGGCGTACTGGCGGATGGCGCACGCGTACGCGCCTTCACGCCACGGGTGCGCCTGGTACCCAGTCGGGTTCATATCCGCGTACTCCGCGATCCACAAGCCACAATCAAGTTTCTTGGCGACCGCCGCGACCTGCGCGTAACGGGACGCCATCGAGTAGATCAATGGTTTGACGCCGGTGCGTTCGATGACACGATGCACGAGCTGCTCGAGATACGCCTCGTTGCCCCACGCGCCGTTCTGCTCGGCCTCCCAGTCGATGGCGAGCAGACCATCTTTGAGATAGCCCTTGATGTTGTTGATGTAGTAGTCTGCTTCCGCGACAGCGTTGCCGCCGCCGACGTAATGGTAGGTGCCACGCAGTTTGCCTGCACGCTTGGCTTGCTGGTAGGCGCGGTCGCAGTCAGGGTTCACGTAGCCCGTGCCCTGTGTCGCTTTGATGATGACGAAATCGCACGGGACCACGGTCAGGTCGATGCCCGACTGGTAGCTGGCGATGTCGATGCCGTTCAATGTCATAATATGCTTCCTTTGTTTGGATGTGAGTAGAGGCCGCAGCGTGGTTGCTGTGGCCTCAATAGGTTTCGGGTGGTTCCCATGTTTCATCGCACATGCGGTTGGCCGGGTCGCCTCCTGGTGGCATGCTGGGCAGCCGCCTAATGTCCTCGATCATCTGTGTGCCGGTCCCGTTGCCGCCGATGCTGTGGTAGGCGGCGTACAACCGTTCGAGCACGTGTTTCTCGTTGGGGTGCATCCAGCCGTGCCTCATGGCGTTCTCGTGCCGTTCACGGATACGCAGGTAGGCGAGTTCTACGACGGCGTTGTTCAACGCGTCGAGCTTGTCCGCCAACGTGGACAGGTCGATTCGCTCATTCAGGTCCTCGATGCGTTCGACGATCTTGTCCACGTCCACGGCCGGATGACGCCGGTCGTACCGGTTGAGCAGCCATGTGATGATGCTGCTCGCGCCGATACCAGTCGCCAACCCAGCCAACGCGGTGAGGACCTCAACACTTAGAAAATTCGTGTTTTCACCCCCTCTCTCGGTTGGTGCAGTCAGGTGGTGGAGTCACCACCGTCAGGGATGAGCGTGCCAGACGTGGTGATACGCCCCCCGTCGAAATAATCGACAGGCGGTGTCATGGCGCGCAATGCCTGCCAGTCGTCGGCGGTGCACACCATCGCGTCAGCCCACCGTGCACGCTCCGACGCGGTGGAATGCGCGTACATGCAAAACTCGACGTCACACTCATCAGCGATAGTGAGCGCGCACACGTAGCGTGCCGGACATGACTCATACAATGTTGTGCCCATCACTGTTACCGATATACCGTTAACCGCAGCGACCAACAATGCACGTTTGGAAAACGGGTCAAAATTGGCGCTGGTTGATTTGAGGTGCGCGCTGAACACATACGAGCCGGCTGGCAGGTGCAGTGTTGTTTTGGCGTAACAGTTGCCGCCCTGGCCGCTGGTGAGCACAATCGAATCGTCCTCGACCTGCATGCTCACATTGTTTGCCTGCCATGGGTTCGGCGTCGTGGCACTCGGACGTGGATTCGGCAGCAAATTGCGCGCGACCGGATCACTCATCACTGTCACCCCCTTGCTGCTGTTGCATAACTTGGATTTGCGCTTGCAGGACGGCGATCTGCCGGGCCTGTTGAGCGATTTGGTCGCATAGTCGGGCGATCACCTGATTCGCATCCACCTCGATCATGGCTGCTCCTCCTTTGGTTAGATGATGATGGTGTAGTTGACGCGGAAAATGCCCGAAATGCTGGACGCGAGCCACACGTACCACTGTTTCGTGGAACCTTCGTACCCGGCGCCCGTCACCGCAACGTTCAGCGCGTTGACGTCACCGTTGGACACGAGCACGGTAGGATGCCCCTCCGCTATATCCGTGCCGGTGATAGACGCCCACTCCTCCGCTGTGAACAGCGTGTGCCGGTTCGAGCTCGATGATGGGATGATGGTCTTGCTGGCCGCGTAGATGCGTGGCATACGGCACCCGTTGACAGTGACCGGGCTACCGTTGATAGCAACTCCTTCGGCTGGCGCACCGACACCGATGCCGATACCACGACCGCCCGCACTGAAATCCAAGAGGAAGCGTTGCGGGCCTACCGTCGTGTACGCGGACACGGTACCGTACTTGTCCTTGACGGTGGCGCGGAAACGCCATGAGGAGTCCGCGGACAAATCAGTCAGGGTGATCGTGCCCGTGCCTGTGGCGCCGCTCGCGGTGACCGGCGTCTCTTTCCATGTGCCGCCGTCCTGTACCGCGATTGTCACCGACTGCACTGTGTTCGCACTGTCACCCGTGGTGTCGCATTTCCATGTGACGTACAATTTCACGCGCGTGCCGGATTCAACCATATTGCCATCCTCGTCCACGCGTTGCGCGGTGAACGATTGGATGGTGGGTGGTTTCGTGTTGAGTTTCCATTTCGCGTACAACGTGTTGTTGTTGTCCGCGCCGTACCGGCCGCCCGGCTGGTAGGCGACCGCGCCGTTCGCACTCGTCGCCCACCCGAGGAACATGTGGTTCGCGCGCGTGGGTCGCGTGTTCGACAGGGTGAGGAACTCGCCCCACCATTTCGTCTGACTGCCGGGAGCCCCAGACCCGCCGTTCGCGTTGTACGAGACGGTGTACGAAGGCAATGGCGGCACGCTGATCCGCAGGTCGCTTCTCGACGTGCCTGCCGCGAACCCGCTGACTCGGGCCTCTGCGGTGCACAGGACGCTTTGCGTCGCCTTGGTGCGATTAACCCAGATTTCTTTCGACACCAAGCCCACGCCTGAGTTCTGCGCGATGCTCACGTTCGTCTGATCGGCTGTATTCCACTGCCCGTTCACCGCCGCGCCGCCATGCACGTTCAACCCTGAGAACCAGTATCCGTTCGCGGAATTGATGAAGCATTCCACCTTGATTCGCACACGGCCGTTTTCCGTCGCGGTCACGGTCGATTTGTTTCGCACGCGCCAATTATTGACGATGTTACCCAGGTTCTCAGCCATGTCACACCTCCTGAACCGTTGCGCCGCCGCCGACGTATTGCAGGCTCATGTGCCCGTTGTCACGCGGCAGAAATGCGAAATTACCGATACGCAACGTGTTCACGACCTCCGCGTTGTTGATGTACAACCGGTCGTTCGACACGTATGCGGCGACCGTGTTGCCCGCACGGAATTGCATCGCCGTCGAGGTCAATTGCACGCTGTACGCGTCCGTGTCCGCCAGGTCGCCTATGGTCAACCCGTTGTTCGGGTCGAACTGCATGTACTGTTTACGTGCGTCTATCTCCTCGTCCAACCGGTCTGCGGTCGCCCCCACCTGTGTCTGCACATTCGTGACGGATTCACCCAATGCGTCGGTCGCCTGGGTGAACGTGGCGAGTGGCGTATACGAATCATGCACCTCGTCGGTCAGGTCGGAGACACGGCTATCCGCCGCGATGCCCGACGTGCCCAAGTCCACTGCACCGTCAGCCGCGAAACTGATGACCGTCTGACCGCCATGCGTGACCGTCAACCCGGCAGACGTGATGCTCACCCGGTTGGCTTCATCAGGCGACGTGTGAATGCTCGACGAGATGATCTCGCTATTGGACATGAGCGCGCCCGCCATCATGATCCCGCCCGTATTGTCGAGCGTGAACGTGGTGGCGCCGTCCGTGTTGTAGGCGACGAGGCCGCCGGACGTGAATTTCAGCCCGGTCTTTTCTTCGCGGCTCGTCTGGATGGTGGGGGCCGTGATGACCGCGCCACTGATCTCCCCGCCCGACTGGAAGGCGCCCTTGATGCTGAGCACCCATTGTCCCTGCGTGTTCTTCGCGTACGAGAGGTGGTCGCCGAATGTCACACCGTCGCTGTTGATCTGGGCGACGATCTGTTTGTCCGCACCGCTGCCAGTGGTGAGTTTGTAGTCGGCGCCCTCGATACTGCCGCCGCTGATCGCCGGTGTGCTGATGCCCGCGCCGATGATGTTCACCGATTGCAGGATAGCCTCACCGGTTTTCGCGTCCAATGTGACGACCGGATTGCCGGCCGAGTCCACCATCACGAAACCGTTGTTGTTGAGCTGGATACGCTCATTGCTCGTCAGGAACGCGCCGCCCTTGACGACCGCGCCGTCGAAAAAATCAGCCGACACGAGACCAGCACTCACGGTGCCACGCACGAACAGCGAGTCGGCGGCGAGCATCAAATCAACCCATCGGGTGCCGTTCCACGTCCAGATATGCTCGACATCCCCCGAATGATCGACGAGCACCGACACGGAATTGTCCGGTTCGCCCATCCAATAGGTTTCTGGTGGTTTCGAGCTGGTCTGCCACCATTCGTCACCCGGTTTGAGCAGATCATACGTCGGCTGTGAGGGTTGCACGAACCGTTTGTTTTTACTGTCAGCGGTGGTCTGCACGCTCTCCACACGCGACACCGTGTCGAGCATGTCCTGCTTCACACTGGCGACATCCGTCGCCATATCCGCATAGTCGCCCTTGAGCTTGTCCGTCTCCGTTTTGATGGCGGCCGTCGTCTCCTGTGCGGCCCGGTCCGCCTCCGCACGCAGAGAAGCTTCCTGCTCGATGCCCTCACGGTTCGCCTCGATCGCCTGCTGCGCCTCAGTGATCGTGGTATTGACGATCGTGATCTGCGCGGCAGTGTCTTCCCTGGCGGCTCCGAGGATCTCGTCGGCCTTCGCGTCCAACTCCTCCTGGGAGATGCCCTCCCATAATGGGGATTGCGTCTCCGACTCGGGGTCGTAGCGGCTGATACCACCATGTTCCGCGGTGTCCCCGATGAGCACGCCCGTACCATCACCGCTCGGAATGTACATGTTGGCGGCCTTGCGGGTCTGGTTTCCCTGCGCGGTGCGCAATGCGGTCTGGGCGACCTGCATGGCGAGCGTGTCCGGGTCGATGTTGATCTGCAGATGCTGCGCCATACGGTTGCCTCCCCTGTTTAGACGCTGATGTCCTCCATCACGTCGAATACGAGCTGGATTTTGTTGGTGTTGTCACCGCTCATGCGCATCAGACGCGTGGCGTATACGCCGTCGGGCAGTGGCGGGTAGTCGCGGATGTCGAGGTCGACGCGTTCGCCCGGCCAAATGTCCCCAACCGGGAATGATTGGGCGCCACCGCGATCGATGTCGGCCGCGTGCACGCTGGCGGTGATCTGCATGAGCGGCCGGTCGTTGGCCGCGAGCACGCCCGCCGCATGCGCTTTGAGCACCGCGAGATTGTCGGTGTCGGAATCCGAATACGTGGATTCACGCAGCGGCCAATTCACGCCGGGAGCACGCAATAGCGTGCGGTCCTCGGCGAATGCGGTGATCTGCGCGGCGTCCGTGCCCGCACCACTCGCGTACACGCGGTGCACAGCGCCCAGATGGTCCACGGTCAGCTCGTCCAACGCGCCAGCATACGGCGCATACCCCAATGAGTGCACCTCTTTTTGGCCGAGATAGATCTCACTGTCCGAGCCGGCCAGGAACGCGAACCGCACATGCGACTGGTCAGGCAAGTACGGGCGGAACTGCATGTCTGGCCCGCCCAGGATGTTCGCCAGATCGGTGAGCAGTTTCCTGCACCCGTTGTTCTGGATGTCCCACGCGGAGTATTCACGTGTGCGCGCCCCAACCTCGCCGCGGTAGGTCCAGTCGATGGGCAGCGCGCCGGCCGGTTTCGCATCCGTGCATAGATACCCGATTTCGCTCGCAATGCCACGGTATGACAGGTTCGTGAGCCGGATCATGTCCGGACTGGTGCCGTTTTTGCCCGCACCGTATTTATCCTCGCGCACGAGGTAGCGGTGTTCGAGCAGGCCCATCGGCGACGTGAGGCTGAAACTGGTGTCGTGTGCGGTGTCGGTGCGCACGCCGATCGCCGCGGCGACAACCGGCTTGCCCACCAACCCCATGTCGAGGTCACGGTCGGACGCCCATGTGAGCAGGATCCCGTACCGGTCGGGCGTGAGGATACGACGTTTGGCCTGCATCGTGTCACCAGGCACCGACCCCCACGGGACCGTCACACCCGAGAGATCGAGGTCGCCGACGCCCTTGTCTTTGAGGGTGGCGAGCGACGAGTCGGACACGTCCACGCTCCATGCGAATTTTGGCAGGTCGATGGGCGCGTGGATGAGCCCGGTCATGGTCTCATAGACCCAACTGCGCCACACCATACACACCACCTGCCCTATGTTGTTATTGTTTGACGCCTTGGTCGATGACGTCGAGTTTGATGCCCGGCCACACGCCACCGTAATGTACGCTCGCGTTGTGTCCGTAGCCCACATGGCAGCGGATGCTCACTGTGTGCGCGCCACGCGTGCATGGGACGAACACGCGCGCCTGATATGGTTCCCACGCGCCGCGGAAACAGTAGTTGAAAAAATCGCCGACGGGTTTGCCGTCGATGAGCACATTGCCGCCGACCTCGCTGTATTTGCTCATGTCACCTGCGCCGTTGGCGCCGTACGCGTTCGCGCAGATCGTGACCACGCATTCGAGGTCACGGTCGGTGGGCAGGTTGATCTGGAGTTTGCACCATTCTTTGTAGTCCTTGGTCAGGGTTGTGTCCTGTTTGAGTTGTGCGGAGGCGAGCAGTCCCTGCGCCGCCCCGTGCGGGATCGCGTAATCGACGTCGCCCACACTGGTCGCGTTGCGCAGGCTGGTGCTGTTGGCGGGCACCTGCATGTAGGCGAGCACCGTCACCCCCGCCGGCAGCGTGGGCTTGGCTGGACTGGCGGCAGGCGTGCCCTGCGTGACCCCGATGACCACGAGATTGTCTGTATCCCCGAGGTTCTTCTGGTTGTGGGCCTGCAGCCAGATGCAGTCGATACGCGGGTTCGTGGATTGGTTCGCCTCCACCTCCGGCGAGACGCCGCCAGCCCAGTACGCCTCCATCGCGCCGTCGGCGTCGGTGCGGCTGGTGACGGCCACACCGGCCGCGACCCGGTACGCCAGCGCATCGGACGGACTTACACCCAAACCGATGACAATGCCGCATGACGCCCAATGCGATTCGATGATCTTGCGGTGTGTCAACGAGTCGACGCCCTGCCATCCACCACCGTCCTTGCGGACGGCGCTCACTCCCAATGCCGTGGTATCCACCATGATCTGCTCCTCCTACATGTATGTGTCATGGGAATCGACGTCCACCCAACCGTTTCCGACCGTGCGCAGCAACATGCCCAGACTCCCCTGCGCCGGCACCGTGGGAAAACCACGGTCCGTGAGAGTTTCCGACACGTCAACCCGGTTGACGCTCGCGGTGCGGGTACGTGCATCCAAAATGAGCTCGCTACCCTCATACACGGGCAGCGTGCAACGCAAACGCAATGGGGTGCCGGGGAATTCGAGATCCACGCCGTCGGGCATGGGCCCGTGCACGCGGAACACCGGGTAGGCGGGTGACGACCCGTTGTTAGTGATTATGCCCGTGTTCGACGCGGCCGTGTCATCGTCGTCGAGGTAGTAATCCAGCGGATAGTGCAACCCCTCGTCACCCTCCAACGTAGTAAACAATATGCTCACGCTGTTGTTCGGTTCGCCATCCCAACGGGTGGCGAGAAAATCCTCCTGCGGATAGTACGACAGGCCACCCGACCCGGCCTCGATGCTCACACACTGCAACTGGCAGCCCCGCTGCAGCGTAGACAACAATTGCGGCCGCGGGCACACAATGCTCAATTGTCCGGTCACAAACTGCCAGTTCACGTTCTGTGTGGTCTGCTCGGTGTCGATCGAGTCGACATAGCCCTCGCAGTACAGGTCATGGGCGTCGTCCTGCACGCGCACCCGCACCGTGCGGTGCAGGAACATGCGCAGATCCGCCTGCATGTCGAGCACCTGATTGCGGTCGTGCGCCGTGTCGGCGAGCAACCGGTATTCGATGGTGACGGTGCGCGCCGAGTAGAGGATCTGCGCATCCTGCACATCATGCGCACCGTCGCCCGCCAGCCGTTCGGTCAGATCGACCTTCGCGGCCGGAGAACCCAACCAGCCGGACAGGCCGCGCAGGATCATGCCCCGCGCGGACGCCGACCCGTCAATGACCGCGTCCTGGACACCGGTGGCGCTCAATGTGACGATGCTCATACGATGCCTCCTATCTGCTGGCGCCCAGCAGGGTACGCGTGTTCATGCGCAGTTTCGCGGCAGTCAACTCCGCCTGCACATACGGCGAGTTGTTGGACGCGAAATTATTCGTGATCTGCTGCGTGAACACGTTGCGCGCCGCCTCAGCCCGCCGCGCCTCAACATATGGTGCGGCCGGCGTGGCCTGCACATAGCCGCCGGACGCATACCCGGCAGCAGCTTTCAACTGCTCGTAGTAGCCGCCGTTGATCGCCTCCAGCTCACGACGGTATTTCGCCGTCGACCGCGCGTTCGTGATGTACTCGCCATTGGAGACGCGGCGCAGGATACTGTCCGACGTGCCGGTGCCGGGGCCGCTGATATAGCCGCCCATGGCGTTGCCCTTCGGAATCGTTCCACCGTAGACTTTCTCGCCCTGGCTGGTGTAGTAGGTGGTCACGGTGAATGATTTGTCCCCGATGGTCATCTGCTGCAAGCGGCCGATCTGGTTCTCCGCGTAGTCGGCGCCACGCACCGTTACGTTGAACCACTTATCGGCGATGTTTTTGTTGTTGACCGCGTTGACGGCCTTGATCGCATGGCCGTTGTTGCCGTAGATGAACCCCGTCTTCGGGTCGATCTTCCAACCATTGGTGATGCACAACGTCTTCCAATACTCATTGTTCTCGCCGATCAGTTGGCCGGTGTGCGGGTCGATGGTCGCACCGTTGCATAGGGCGAGCATCGCATCATACTGGTCCTTGTTCGCGATGATCTGCCCGGTCTTCGGGTCGATCTGCGCGCCCACGACCTGCGCGATCTCATTCATCGCCTCCGAATTGTCACCATAGATGATCACCTTCCCGTTCGGCAGGCTCGTGGTCTTGCCCATGAGGTCGTTGAGTTTGGCGATCGCCTCATCGGTGCGCACCTCAGCGGTCTTCGACTCCAATGGTGTGGCGTTCGCGGTCTTGACCGCGTCGATGAGCTTCTGCGCCGCGTCCCTGCCGAGGCCGGACGCTTCAGCCATTTTCTCAGCCTCTTCGGCCGACGCTCCCATGGCTTGCGCGTACTGCACGAATTTGTCGTGCGCCTCGTTCATGGTGCCATTGATCTCTTCGATGCTGCGCCCGTTCTTGGATTGCGCTTTGGCTGCATTGACCGCGCTTTTGGCGAGGTTGTTCAACGCCTGCCGGTTCGCGATGCCTTTTTCGGTGTAGGTGTCGAGGGTCGCGCCGTTCTTTTTCACCGATTCTTCGAGGTCGAGGTAGCCGCTGCGCAGGTCGAGCAGTGCGTCAGTCTCACTGCGTGCGAAACCATAGTAGGTGTCGAGTGCGGAAATGACTTCGCTGAGTGCGGACGCGAGGTCGTTGACACCGTCCGTGGTCGCGCCGAACTGATCGGCCAAAATCTGGTCGGCGTCATTGGCCTCACTGGCTGCAGCAGCCTGCTCACCGGTCGCTGACGTGAGTTCACTCATCTTCGATGAGGTCTCCCCCGATTGGGGGCCCAGTTCGCTGATGGCCTGCTTGTATTCCTCGGTGTTCTTCACGGCCTTTTCGTAGTCGCCGGAGAGCTTTTTCAGGTCGGAGGAGATGACGCGAGCGGTTTCCTGGCTGCGGCCGGTCTCCATATGCGCGAGCTTTGTGATTTTCTCGTTAACGCTATCGAGATGCGGTTCGGAGCCCTGCACGGCCAATACGAATTCGGCGGCGCTGATTCCAGCCTTATCGAGTGCTTCCTGCAGACCCGAGACGCCAGTCATCATACGGTCCCAGGCGCCGTAGCGGATGTCCTGGATTTTGTTGAGGATCGTCTCGCTGGCGTCGCCGGTGGATTTGAGCGCGGATTCGAATTCCTCGGTGCGTGCCTCCGATTCCTGGACCTTTTTCGCATATGCTGAGAGTGCGAATCCAGCCACGCCGACGGCGATGCCGAACGGGCCACCAAGCATGTTCATGACACCACTGCCGACCATCTTCATACCGCTCATAACGGCCTGCGAACGACTGACGGCGGTGCCGAACGTCTGCATCTGGGTTTCGGCGCTGCTGAACGCGAGCTTGATACCATCGGCGAACTGCAGGAACGCCGTCTGGGCGCGTGCCACCGGGTCGATGAGCATGCCCATGTTCCGCTTGAATTTGCTCGAGGAGTCGGACAGTTCGCCGAATCGTCCGTGCAGGACTGCGGATGCGCCGGCGAGCAATCCGAGGACGGTGGCGACCTGCTGCACCTGCGGTGGCATGGACGCGAACGCGTCAACCATGTCGCTCACCCACTGCACGACACCACGCAGCGGGCCGTTCGCCCCCTCACCGAACGACAAAAACATTTTCTCAAAACTGCCGCCGAGCCGTTCGAGGTCGCCCTTGAGGTTGTCGGTCTTCTGGGCGGCGATCCCCGACGCGTACCCGCTTTCTGACACGGCGTCCGTCCAGTCGCGCACACCCTGCTCGCCGGCCTGATACAGGTAGTTCGCGCCCTTGATCGCATACGAGCCGAACATGGTGGCATTGTACTGGTTGCGCTGCTCCTGTGTGAGGCCCGCTTCGGCTTTCTGCAGTTGCCCGGCGAACTCGGCCATGCCAACGAAATTACCGCCCGCATCGTAGGCGGCGATGCCGAGCTTGTCCATGACGGCCTGCGCGTCCTTGGTCGGGCTTGCAAGCTTCATGAGCATGCTGTTGAGCTGCGTGCCCGCGTCCGCGCCGACAAGACCGTTCTCGGCGAACAACGCGAGCGTGCCGACGGTCTCCTCCATGCTCATGCCGAACGAATACGCCTGTGCACCGCAGTTGTTGAGTGCCTCACCGAAATCAGACACCTCACCCAACGCCTTGCCGGCACCGGCAGCGAGCGCGTCGGCCACGTCCGTGGCGCGGGAGCCTTCGAGGTGGAACATGGCGAGCGCCGAGCTCATGTATTCGGCGGCCTGGGCGACATCCATGCCATCGGATGCGGCCAAATTCAACGCGCCGGTGAGGCCGCCGGAGAGGATGTCGGCGACGCTCATGCCGGCTTTGCCGAGTTCGTTGATGGCCTGCGCGGATTCGGTCGCCGAGTAGATGGTGCTCTTGCCGGCCTCGAGTGCGGCTTCGCGCAGCAGGGTCAGCTGGTTGCCGGTGGCGTCGACGTTCGCGCCGACCTCGCTCATGGCGGCGTCGAAATCGGCGAAACTTTTCACGGCGGTCACACCCACTGCGGCGGATACCGCGCCGACCATCGTGCCGACCTTGACGAATCCGGCCTCGAATTT
>JAXJQE010000094.1:0-7154 GCA_036311305.1 Bifidobacterium sp. | reverse complement strand
TCCTCACCTGGGTGAACAACCCGCTCGAGGCCCCGTACCGCGAGCTCATCGAACGCGACGTCGACCTTTCGCTGGCCACGCCCACCGCCATCGAATACGTCGCCAAGGCCGCGCGCGAGGCGGGACGCCCCGCGCGCGTGCACCTCAAGGTCGACACCGGCTTCGGCCGCAACGGCTTCACGCTCGAGCAGCTGCCCGAGGCGATCGAACTGCTTACCCCGCTCGTCAACGAGGGCGTCCTCGACCTGGTCGGTCAGTGGAGCCACCTGGCGGTGGCCGACGCGCCCGACGACCCCCCGTTCGTCGAGGAGACCGACCGGCAGATTGCGCGCTTCGAACGCTTCACCGAGGAGCTCGACGCCGCGGGCCTGCGCCCCCGCATCCGCCACCTGGCGAACACGGCGGCCACGCTGAGCCGCCCGCAGATCCACTACGACCTGGTGCGCCCCGGCGTCGCCCTCTACGGCTACGAGGCCGACCCCGCCATGGGCGCGCCCGGCGACTACGAGCTGACGCCGGCGATGACGCTGCAGGCACAGCTGAGCTCCGTCAAGGACGTGCGCGCCGGCACCGGCCTGTCCTACGGCCGCGTGTACGTGACCGACGACGACACCTCCGTGGCCATCGTGCCGGTCGGCTACGCCGACGGCATCCACCGCTCCGCCTCCGGCTTCGACGAGGCCGGCGCGAAGCGCACCACGCACGTCGGCGGCCCGGTGCGCGTCATGACCGCGCAGGGCCCGCGCATCATGCACGTCAGCGGCCGCGTGTGCATGGACCAGTTCATCATCGACCTGCACGGATCGGCCGACGACATGGGCGTGGCCATCGGCGACACCGTCGAGCTGTTCGGCCCGGGCCGCGGCGAGGCGTTCGGCGAGCCCACCGCCGACGACTGGGCGAAGGCCGCGGACACCATCAGCTACGAGATCTTCACCTGCCTGCGCAACCGTGTGCCCAGGCTGTACCTCAACGCCTACGATGTGCTTGGCGAGGAGGACCTCGCCAAGCTCGACCCGTCCACGCTGCTGTAGGCGCGGGCGCGACAGGAAAGGAAGGCCGCGATGGGGGAGCGTTCGGCACTGCAGGCGGTGACACCCGACGGCTACGGCGCACACGACGAGGAACGCTGGGCACCCGAACCCCCGAAGTCCGCCGCCCGCACGCCCTTCGAACGCGACCGCGCGCGCCTCATCCACTCCTCGGCGCTGCGCCGCCTAGGCGCCAAGAGCCAGATCCTCGTGGCGGGCACCGACGACTTCGCGCGCACGCGCCTGACGCACACGCTCGAGGTCGCGCAGATCGGCCGGCAGGTCGCCGAGATGCTCGGCTGCAACCCGGACGTCGTGGACTGCGCGTGCCTGGCGCACGACCTCGGCCACCCGCCCTTCGGGCACAACGGCGAACGCGCCCTGGGCCGGCTCGCCAAGGACATCGGCGGCTTCGAGGGCAACGCGCAGACGCTGCGCATCCTCACGCGCCTGGAACCCAAGGTCTTCTTCCCCGACGGCCGCTCCGCCGGCGTGAACCTCACGCGCGCCTGCCTCGACGCGTCCGTCAAGTACCCGTGGCCCTACAGCCAGGCCGACGCCCACAAGAAGGGGGAGCGCGGCCCCAAGTTCGGCGTCTACCCGGACGACGAGCCCGTCTTCGCATGGCTCAAGCAGGGGGTGCCCGCGGGCCGCACGCCCCTCGAATGCCAGGTGATGGACCTCTCGGACGACATCGCGTACAGCGTGCACGACGTGGAGGACGCCATCGCCACCGGCTCCCTCGACCCGGCGCGCCTGCGCGAACCGGCCGTCATCGACGCCATCGTGGAGGACATCCGCGCCTGGTACGGCACCCAATGGGACCCCGACGGGCTGCTGGAGGCCTTCGCGAGACTCAACCGCCACCACACCTTCCCGGACCGTTTCGACGGCTCCCGGCGCGAACTGGCCCACCTCAAGAACGTGACCAGCGGCCTGATCGGCCGCTTCGCCGGCTCCGTGGAGGCCGCCATGCGCGACCACTACGGCCCCGGCCCACTGGTGCGCTACACCGCGGACCTCATCGTGCCCGACGAGACGCGCTACGAGATCCTGGCGCTCAAGGGCATCGCCGTGCACTTCGTGATGGCGCCGCGCGAGGAATCGCCGATGCACGCGCGCGAGCAGCGCATCGTCACCGACCTCGTCGAGGTGATGATGGCCGACGCCCCGCAGCCCGCGATGGCGCTCGAACCGGTGTTCCTCGACGACTGGATGGACGCGGAGGACGACGGCGCGCGCCTGCGCGTCGCCATCGACCAGGTGGCCAGCCTGACCGACTCGTCGGCGCTGACCATGCACACGCTGCTGTGCTCGTGACACGCCTGTGACGCGCCCCGTGGCACGTCCGTGAAACGCGCGTGGAGACCGGCCGCAACGCTGGGCAAAAAGGCGGCCGGCTGCTATGCTTCTGCCCCATGGCAGGCATGATCGTGAAGGAAGACATCGAGAAGGTGCGCAACGCGGCGGACCTCTACGACCTCGTCTCGGCGACGGTGACGCTCAAGCCTTCCGGCATGGACGACTACGTGGGCCTGTGCCCGTTCCATGACGAGAAGACCCCGAGCTTCTCCGTCAAGCCGTCCATGGGCGTGTGGCACTGCTTCGGCTGCGGCCGCGGCGGCGACGTGTTCAAGTACGTGGAGGAGTCCGAGGGCATCGACTTCCGCGAGGCCGTCGAGTACCTGGCGGACGTCGCGCACATCGACCTGCACTACACGACGCCCGACGGCGGCAAGGACCGCGCCGGCGGCTCCAAGCGCTCGCGCCTGCTCGAGGCGTGCGAGGCCGCCCAGGCGTACTTCACCGCCCAGCTCATGACCGACGAGGCCCTCCCGGCCCGGCAGCTGCTGGCCGGGCGCAACTTCGCGCAGGAGGACTGCGCGCGCTTCGGCTGCGGCTACGCGCCGCGCGGCTGGGACAACCTCGTGCGCCACCTGGCCTCCAAGGGCTTCTCCCAGAAGGAGATGCTCGACGCCGGCCTGGCGCGCCAGGGCCAGCGCGGGCCCATCGACTACTTCCGCGGACGCGCCACGTGGCCGATCCGCGACGTCACCGGCCGCATCGTCGGCTTCGGCGCGCGCAAGCTGTACGACGACGACACGATGCAAGGCAAGTACATCAACACCCCGGACACGGAGCTGTACCACAAGAACCAGGTGCTCTACGGCATCGACCTGGCCAAGGAGGCCATCAGGGACAAGCGCCAGGTCGTCGTCGTCGAGGGCTACACGGACGTCATGGCCATGCACCTGGCGGGCGTGGACACCGCCGTGGCCACGTGCGGCACCGCGTTCACCGAGGAGCACGCCAAGGCCGTGCGGCGCCTCGTCAAGGACGACTCGCTGGGCGCCGTGCAGCTCATCGGCCCCCTGCGCGTGGACGGCCAGGCGCTCTCCAGCCGCGTCGTGTTCACCTTCGACGGCGACGCCGCCGGCCAGAAGGCCGCGCTGCACGCCTTCGGCCTGGACAACGCGTTCCTCTCGCAGACCTTCGTCGCCGTCGCCGACGACAACCTCGACCCGTGCGACCTGCGCATCCAGCGCGGCGACGCGGCCGTGCGCGCGCTCGTCGAGCACGCCACGCCGCTGGTCGACTTCGTCGTGGACTCCGCGATCAACCGCTTCGACACCTCCTACACGATGGGCCAGCTGGGCGCCGTCAAGGCCGTCGCCCCGCTCATCGCGCGCATCCGCGACCGCTCGATGTACGACATGTACACGCGCAAGGCGGCGCGGCGCATCGGCGTGGAGCTCGACCAGATGCGCGCCGAGGTGAGGACGGCGCGCCAGAAGCTCGGCACGCGCGACGAGGACGCGTACGCCGGCCGGCGCCGCCAGGGCGAGCCGGGCGAGCGCAAGGGCGGCCTGAGCGACGCGCAGATGCGCGCCATCGAGCGCGGCAACGCCAACAGCCAGACCTTCTACCGCATCCCCGACCACGTGTTCATCTACGAGCAGCAGTTCATGGCCACGCTCATCCAGCTGCCCCTGGCCATCAACGCCGAGCTGTTCCGCGCGCTGACCGTACACTGCTTCCAGACGAGCGTCTTCCAGTCGCTGTTCACCGCCGTCCAGGTCGCCGGCGGCCTGCCCGACTCGTCCATGACCCAGGGCCAGTGGCTGCACAACCTCACCAAGGCCGGCGGACCGGAACTCGCCGGCGCCATCAACGAGCTGGCCGTCATGGCGCTGCCGCTGCCCGACGAGGGCAACCACCAGGCCTCGGACGTCGACCCGCGCCTCGTGGACGCCACGCCCGCGCAGCGCCAGTACGCCAACGAGCTCATCGCGCGCCTGCTGGACTCCGGCTACATGCGCCGCATCGCCGCCGCCAAGAGCCGCGCGCGCAGCGCCAAGGACATGCAGGAGCAGATCCAGCTGCTCGGCGTCGTCACCGAGACGGAGATGGAACGCAAGACCCTCCAGCAGCGCATCTTCGGCAACGCCGCCGGCTGACGCGCGCCGCGCCGCCCGGCGCCGCAAGGCCATACGGGCCGCCCCAGGGGGCGCCGGTTTCCCCATGGGCGGCATTTTCCGACCACCGCGGCGAACGTCGGCGCCCAAGGCCAATGGTTGCAGCGCACGGCGCGGCAGAAACCCTCCGGACGGTCGGCGATGACACGGCGGCAACCGTTGCAACGGCGGGATTTCATGTAGGATGGTACCGTTTTGTTGTCGTCCCATGGAGGCCCGCTTGAAGCGACTGGAAGCCGGAGTGAAGCGACGGGTGCTCTCATTCCTGCGCAGCGAGACCATTCTGACGGTGGCCACGCTGCTGGCCATCATCTCGTGCTTCATCGTGCCCCCGGACGGCGAGTACGGCGGCTACGTGCACGTGAGCACCATCAGCCAGCTGTGCTGCCTCATGCTCGTCGTCGTCGGCCTGCAGCGCGTCGGCGTCTTCCGCTCCATCGGCGCGGCCCTGCTGCGCCGCGTGCACCCCGCGCGCGGACTCGTGCTCACGCTCATCGGCCTGACGTTCTTCTCGAGCATGCTCATCACCAACGACGTCGCGCTTGTCACCTTCGTGCCCTTCGCGCTATCCGTGCTCACCATGGCGAAGATGGAGCAGCAGGTCGTGCTCGTGTGCTCGCTGATGACCATCGGCGCCAACACCGGCAGCATGCTCACGCCCATCGGCAACGCCCACAACCTGTACTTCAAGGCCCTCACCGGCATGTCCACCGGCCGCTTCCTGGAGATCATGGCGCCCTACTCGATCCTGGCGGCCGTGCTGCTCGTCGCGGTCACCTGCATCGTCTTCCGCGGCAAGCGCATCGACGCGTTCGAGGACATGGACGCCGGCGGCATCGAGAAGGGTGTGCTCGCCCCGGACGCCTCGCGCCACCAGCCCGACGCCATCCAGGTGGACGGCTACGGCGCCGCCCGCCGCGGCTGGCGCATCGGCGCCTACGTGGCCGTGTTCCTGGTGTGCGTGCTCGCCGTGAGCGACCTCGTGCCCCTGTGGGCCATGTGCGTGGTCACCGCCGTCGTCATGCTCATCTGCGACTGGCGCTCCTTCCTGCACGCCGACTGGGCGCTGCCCCTGACCTTCGTCATGTTCTTCATCTTCATCGGCAACATGAAGCGCGTGCCCGAGTTCTGCCACATCGCGCAGATGTTCGTCGGCGACCACCCGCTCGAGGTGTCCATCGTCTCCAGCCAGGTCATCTCCAACGTGCCCACCTCGCTGCTGCTGTCCGGCTTCTGCGACGAATGGGTGCCGCTGATCATCGGCACCAACATCGGCGGCATGGGCACGCTCATCGCCTCCATGGCCTCCCTGATCACCTACAAGAACGTCAGCAAGGAGTTCCCCACGCTCAAGGGCCGCTACTTCGGCACCTACACCGCCGTCGCCTTCGGCTTCCTGCTGGCCATGTACGCGCTCGCCGTCATCATCGAGTAGCGGCCCCGGGCCGGCGCGCGCGGCCGGCGTGCTGCTAGAATGGGCGCCGCACACTCAACCCCCACCGCCAGCGAAGGCGGCCCCATGGCGGACGTGAGAACGGAGCTCGCGGACCTCAGGCCGGTCTACGAGACCGGCGTGCTGCGCATGCTCCTGCACAAGTACTCCGACATCTACGTGGCGCTCCTGCGCGCCTGCTTCGACCCGCTGACCGCCGAGGTGCCCCAGGAGACGCTGCTGGCGCGCATGGCCGACGCCGTCGGCGAGCTCGTCGCCGACGGCTCCTACCGGCTGCGCGACGGCGAGGACGACCGCATGGCCGCCCGCCGCATCCTCAGGGAACTCAAGGCCGAGGACGAGGGCGACTACGCGTGGGTCGCCGATTCCCTCGACCGGCGCAACCACCGGCTCATGTGCCGCCTGACGCAGCGCGCCCACCGCGCCATCGAGGCGCTCGCCAGCCTGCAGAGCCGCACCGTGTCCCTCTCCGGCGCGCAGGTCAACTCGATCATCATGGAGATCGAGCACGCCCGCAAGCAGCTGACCGTGGACGTCGACGAACGCGTCGCCCTGCTCGAGGAGGAGATCGCCGACCGCGAGCGCCAGATCGGCGAGCTCAAGGCGCACGGCATCGAGCACCGGCCCACCGAGGAACAGGTCTCCGACATCATCAACGTCGTGTACAACACGCTACGCGGCGTGCCCGTCGACCTGCGCGAGCTGGTCATCGCCGAGCGCGACAACGGCGACGCGCTGCGCCGCCACATGGACTCCGGCGCCATGAGCGGCAACGAGATGCTCGACTTCTACCACGACGAGTACGAGCGCCTCTACCGCCTGAGCGACGAGGGACGCCGCTTCGACGACGCGTTCCAGGTCATGTACGCGCCCGAGAGCCGCGGCCAGCTGGACGAGGCGCTCGACGCCATCGCGCACAGCTCCTGGGTCGGCGGCGAGGCCGACGACCTCATGGGCGTCGTCTCCCGCGAGCTCGACGACATCTACGAGGGCATCGACGCCGTGCGCGACCAGCAGCGCGTCACCGACGAAAGCGTGAAGCTGCTCGTGCGCCAGCAGACCGACATGCGTTTCCGCACGATGTCGAGGAAACTGTCGCGCCTGTTCACCGCGCTGAACGCCGGGGCGGCGCAGGAACGCGAGTTCGACTGCGGCATCGGCGCGGTGAGCCTGCCGACGCTGCCGATGCGCGTG
>JAXJQE010000093.1:0-9943 GCA_036311305.1 Bifidobacterium sp. | reverse complement strand
GCGGGGGCGTTCCCGTGATGAAGGAGAGAGAGATGGAAGGAAAGAGCGGGGTTTCTCAGCCCTTGACGGCACCGGCCATGATGCCCGAGACGAGCTGCTTGCCGGCGACGAAGAAGAGCAGGAGGAGCGGGGCGGTGGTCAGGCAGACGCCGGCCCTCACCACGGTGTAGTCGGTGAAGTACGCGCCCTTGAGGGTGGCGGCGGCCACGGTGAGCATGCTGTTCTTGTTCGGGCCGAGGATGAGCATGGGCCAGAAGTAGTTGGTCCACTGCGCGATGAAGGTGAACAGGAAGAGCATCGCCATGGCGGGGCGGGCGGCCGGGATGGCCACGTGCCAGAAGGTGCGGATCATGGAGCAGCCGTCCACGCGCGCGGCCTCGATGAGCTCGTAGGGCAGCGCGTCCGTCAGGTACTGGGTCATCCAGAAGACGCCGAAGGCGGTGACCAGGCTGGGGATGATCACGGCCGCCAGGGAGCCGAACAGGCCGGCCTTGTTGGCCATGATGTACATGGGGACCACGGACAGCTGCTGCGGGATGGTCATGGTGCCGATCACGAGCGCGAACAGCACGTTGCGGCCCTTGAAGCGCAGCTTGGAGAAGGAGTAGCCGGCCAGCGTAGAGAAGAACACGGTGGACACGGAGCAGATGGTGGCCACGAGGAAGGTGCCGCCGAGGGCCTTCCAGAAGTCGATGGCACCGAAGGCGCGCCCGAGGTTGCGCAGCAGGCTGTGGCCGGGCTGCAGGGCCTGCACGCCGTACTGGGTGGCGGAGCTGTCCTGGGAGGCGATGGAGACCGCCACGTACAGCGGGATCAGGAAGATGAGGATGGTGACGGCGAGGATGAGGTAGGTGCCCCACCCGGCGCGCCGGCCCTCACCGGTGACGGCGAGCTTCTGCTTGCGCTTGCGCTCGGCGGTGCGGCCGAAGCGCTTGCCGTAGAGCTGCGAGATCGATTCGGAGGACAGCTCGTTCTCGCGGGGTTCCAGATCGATGGCGGCGGTCATAGCGATGCTCCTTCCTCACGCGCGGCGCGCGCGTTGACGCCGGCCAGCTTGGCCTTTTCGAATTCCAGCCGCTCGCGCTCGGCGAAGGCGGCCCTGACTTCCTTGCTGACCTTCTTGTGGCTGCCGGAGGAGGCGGAGTTGGTGAGCAGGAAGTTGATCACGGCGATCATGACGATGATGAGGAACAGCAGCCACGCGACCGCGGCGGCGCGTCCCAGGTTGGGCTGGCCGATGGTGACCTTGTTGAAGCCCAGGTCCCACAGGTACAGCGACAGCGTCAGGTACTGGTGGTTCGGTCCGCCGTAGCCGGAGGTGCCGTTGTGGAACATCTGCGGTTCGTCGAAGATCTGCAGGCCGCCGATGGTGGAGGTGATGATCACGAAGATGAGCGTGGGCTTGAGCATGGGCAGCACGACCGAGCGGAAGGTGCGCCAGGCGCCGGCGCCGTCGATGACGGCCGCCTCCAGCACGTCGTTCGGGATGGCCTGCATGGCGGCCAGGAAGATGAGGGTGTTGTAGCCGATCCAGCGGAAGTTGACGATGGTGGCGATGGCCACGTGCGACCAGAACGTGCTGACGTGCCAGGCGATGGGGCTCATGCCGATGGCCTGCAGGACCGTGTTGATGACGCCCATCTTGTCCGAGAAGATCTGGGAGAAGATGATGCCGGCCGCGGACGGGGCGATGATGTACGGCAGGAGCACGCCCATGCGCCAGAAGGTCTTGGCCTTGAGGTTGGCGTTGAGGATCCAGGCGAGGAACAGCGCGATGCACAGCTGGGGGATGGTGCTCAGCAGGAAGATGGAGAACGAGTTGCGCAGCGCCATCCAGAACTCGCTCTGGTGCAGCACCCACTGGAAGTTGCCCCAGATGCTCTGCTCGGTCGTGCCGCACACGGCGCCGCACACGGCCACGCCGCCGTCGCCGGTCAGGGTGTTGTACTGGCGGGTGGCGATGTACATGGTGTAGATCAGCGGGAACAGGCCGACCACGGCGAACAGGAGGAAGAAGGGGGCGATGTACAGGTGGGGCAAGGCCTTCCACTCGAAGTTGCCGAGCCGGGTACGCCACTTCGAGGTGGTCGGCTCCGGGCGGCTGCCCAGGGTTGTGGTGGACATGATGCGGTCTTCTTTCGCGGGGATGACAGGAACGGGAGGGATGGGCGGGGCCGGTGGGTTGCGCGCCGGCCCCGGCTGATGGATCGGGTGGAAGGAAGGTGCGGGGTCAGGAGGGACGGCCCGGCGCCGTGCTCGGCGGCCGGGCCGTCAGGCGGGTCGCGTCAGGTCAGGGCCTTGACGTCGTTGGTCCACTGGTTCCAGGACTCGGCGGCCGTCTGCTCCTGGGTGACGTCCACGCGGTTGAGGGCGTCGGACATCTTGGTCTGGATGTCGAAGTACTGGGCGCCCTTGTAGGGGACCACGTCGTACGCCTTGGCGCGGTTGGCGAAGACCTTGCCGATCTCGGAGCCGCCCAGGTAGTCGTCGGTCTTGGAGGACACGGCCTCGGAGGCCTGCGCGCTCTCGGAGGACGGGTAGTTGTTGGCGGTCTTGAAGACCTCGGTCTGCTGGTCCGGGGCGGTCAGCCACGCGACGAGCTTGGCGGCCGGTGAAGTCCTCGCCGGTGTTGCCCTTGATGTTGTTGAGCAGCCAGGCCGGGCACTGGATGGTGGCGAAGCCGTCATCGGCCTTGAAGGCGGCGTTCCAGTCGTCCGACCACTGCGCCAGGTGCGCGGACTGGTCCTTGGTGGCGGTCAGCTGGTCGTACATGTCCTTGAGCGTCTTGTTGGAGGTGGCGATGACCTCGTCGTTCTTGCTGATGTAGGACTCCTCGACCTGGTTGATCATGGACTGCCAATTGGAGGCCATCGAGTCGTACCACGGCTTGCCGGTCTTCTTGGTGTACTCGGCGCCGGCCTTGAAGTAGCTCTCCCAGGTGGCGTTCTCGCCACCGACGTACTCGGCGAAACCGGCCGGGTCGCTCGGCAGGCCGGCCTGCTCCATGAGGTCGGCGCGGTAGCAGATGCCCTCGGGGCCGATGTCGGTGCCGGCGCCGATGAGCTTGCCGTTGACGGAGGCGCTCTCGGTCTTCCAGCTCACCCAGTCGTTGTCCTTGGTGTAGTCGGTCAGGTCCACGAACTTGTCCGGCATGGCCATGATGGACGGCATCCAGTCCACTTCGGTGAGGTAGACGTCGTAGGCGTTGGAGCCGGAGGAGATGGCGGTGTTGAAGGCGGCGCGCGCGTCGTCCGACGAGGCCGCGGCGGTCTCCTCGATCTTGACGCCCGGGTTCGCCGCCTCGTACTTGGCCCACAGGTCCGCGCCGGGACGCTCCGAGGTGGGCGCGCCGAAACCGGGGTTGTTGAAGGTCTGGACCTTGAGGGTGATGGTGCCGTCGGAACTGCCGCTGGCGGAGCTGCTGCCCCCACAGGCCGCCACGCTGGCGAGCATGGAGACGGCTGCAACAGAAGCCAGGACTGCCTTCGTCTTCTTCATGTTTCCTCGTTTCTCTGTGCACTGCGTTGTGCATCCGGGGGCCGGGGACGACCCTCCGGGCTTTCCTCTGGAACACCACCATTGGTATTCCCGAACCTTGTGGATGGAAACGTTTCCATCTGACAGTTATCCATGATAAACCCATTGGGAACAACGGTCGAACCACGGCGTGTCCCGAACATAATGCCGGGGTTTTATGCCTCAGGCGGACTGGCGGCGCACGAGCGGCGCGGGCAGACGGATCGAGGAGAATTTCCACACGCCCGTGTCCAGGTAGTCCTTGAGCAGCTCGGCGGCGTTCTCGGCCACCGCCTCGAGCGGCTGGGCGACGGTGGTCAGCGGCGGGGTGAGCATGGCGGCGACCTGCAGGTCGTCGAAGCCGACGACGGCGACGTCGTCGGGGATGGCGCGCCTGTTCTCGAGCAGGACGCGCATGGCGCCGGAGGCGATCTTGTCGGAGTGGGCGAAGACGCCGTCGAGGTCCGGCACCGCGGCCAGGAGCTTGCGCATGCCCTTCTCCCCCGACGCCATGGTGTAGGGACCGGACACGCTCATGACGGGCTCGAGGCCCTCGGCGCGCAGCGCGGCCTTGAAGCCTTCGGTGCGTTCGCGCGGCGTGGTCATGTCCTTCGGGCCCTCGATGACGGCGATCCGTCTGCAGCCGCGTTCCACGAGGCATCTGCCCGCCTGGTAGCCGCCCTCGCGGTTGTCCACGTCCACGTAGTGGCGTCCCATGCCCGCGGGCGGGTTGCCGATGAAGACCATGGGCCTGCCGAATTCGCGCAATACCTGCCCGATCGCGTGGCCCTCGTGCATGCTGGCCACGATCACGCCGTCCGCGCCGGAGGCGTTGAGCAGCCTCGTGAAGCCCTCGGTGTCCTCGGGCGAGGCGAGCACGAGGAACGGCAGCAGCTCGCGCGAGGCGAGCGCGACGCTGACGCGGCCGAGCAGCGTGACGATGAACTCGTCCTCGAACAGGGTGTCCGCGGGCTCGTCGATGACGATGGCCACGGTGTTGCTCTGGCCGCCGGGCAGGCTGCGGGCGGCGGCGTTGGGCACGAAGTTGAGCTGTCTGGCCGCGTCGAGCACCTTGCGTCTCGTGGCCTCGGAAGCGGAACCGTTCCCGAGCGCGCGGGACGCCGTGGACACGGCCACACCCGCCATTCTTGCAACGTCACGGATGGTCACGGTATCGCTCTTCGCCATCGCCATCGCCTCTTTTCCATTGGTTCCGGGAGGGACCTCCATGTCGCCAGAGTCCCGCAACCGCAAAGGATTCACCGGGGAAACGGACCATCGGGAGCTGCCGCCGGGACCGCCCCGGCAGGTCGTGGATTCCCATCCATCTGCCATGGTACACCGCGACACACGGGTGGAACCGTTTCCATATTTGTATTATCATCGAATCATCAATCCCTTGTCAACCGGCCAACGGCGTGTCCAACGGCGCAGGGGATGGAGCACGGAACCCAAGGCGCCGCACGGCAGCGGCGCCACCACCACACGGACCATGGAAAGGAACGCAATGGTTCAGTACGGACACTTCGACGACGCGGCGAAGGAATACGTCATCGAGACCCCGGCAACTCCCCTGCCCTGGATCAACTACCTGGGCAACGAGGACTTCTTCTCCCTCATCTCCAACACCGGCGGCGGTTACTCCTTCTACAAGGACGCCAAGCTGCGCCGCATCACGCGCTACCGCTACAACGGCGTGCCGATGGACAACGGCGCGCGCAACTACTACCTGAGCCTCATGTCCGGCAACGGCGAGGACGCCGTGCCGGTCGCCACGTGGTCGCCCACCTTCCTGCCGGCGAAGACCCCGCTCGACTCCTACGAGTGCCGCCATGGCATCGGCTACACCACGTTCCGCGCGAACTACCAGGGCATCGCCTCCGAGCTGACCGCCTTCGTGCCGCTGGGCGCCAACGTGGAGGCCAACGTGCTCACCGTGCGCAACGAGACGGGCGAGCCGGTGACCGTGGACGCCACCGGCTGCGTCGAGTGGTGCCTGTGGAACGCCGTGGACGACTCGAGCAACTTCCAGCGCAACCTCTCCACCGGCGAGGTGGAGGTCGAGCGCACGGACGACGCGACCACGGTCTACCACAAGACCGAGTTCAAGGAGCGCCGCGACCACTACGCGTTCTTCACCGTCAACGCCCCCACCGTCGGCTTCGACACGTCGCGCGACGACTTCCTCGGCCAGTTCAACGGCTGGGACACCCCGCAGGTCATCGCCGACGGCAAGCCGCGCGACACCATCGCGCACGGCTGGTACCCGATCGCCGCCGAGCGCGTGCGCCTGGAACTGGCGGCCGGCGAGGCGCGCACCATCGTGTTCCTGCTCGGCTACGTCGAGGTGCCGGACGGCCAGAAGTGGGAGGACCCGGACGACCCGGCGAAGGTCGGCATCATCAACAAGGCGCCCGCGCACGAGCTCATCGCCCGCTTCGACACCACCGAGAAGGTAGACGCGGCCCTGGCGGACCTCCACAAGTACTGGGACGACCTGCTCGGCGGTTTCCAGGTCTCCTCCGGCGCCGGCAAGCTCGACCGCATGGTCAACATCTGGAACCAGTACCAGTGCATGGTCACCTTCAACCTGTCGCGCTCCGCCTCCTACTACGAGTCCGGCATGGGCCGCGGCATGGGCTTCCGCGACTCCAACCAGGACCTGCTCAGCTTCGTGCACATGATCCCGCAGCGCGCCCGCGCGCGCATCCTGGACATCGCCGCCACGCAGCTGCCCGACGGCTCGGCGTGGCACCAGTACCAGCCGCTGACCAAGAAGGGCAACGCGGACATCGGCGGCGGCTTCAACGACGACCCGCTGTGGCTCGTCGCCGGCGTGTACGCGTACCTGACCGAGACCGGCGACGACTCGATCCTGCGCGAGCCCACGCAGTTCGACAACGCGGAAGGCTCCGAGCAACCGCTGCTCGAGCACCTGCGCCGCTCCGTCAACTTCACGATGTCGCACCGGGGGCCCCACGGCCTGCCGCTGATCGGCCGCGCCGACTGGAACGACTGCCTCAACCTCAACTGCTTCTCCTCCACCCCGGGCGAGAGCTTCCAGACGGTCGAGAACAACGACACCGGCATCGCCGAGTCGGTGTTCATCGCCGGCATGTTCGTCCTGTACGGCGAGCAGTACTGCCAGGTCCTCGAGCGCTTCGGCACCGCCTGCGGCATGGGCGAAGCGGAGGTCAAGGACGAGGTCGCCACCGTCCGCCACGCCATCGACGAGGTCAGGGCGGCCACCGAGACCGCCGGCTGGGACGGCGAGTGGTTCCTGCGCGCCTACGACGCTCTGGGCCACAAGGTCGGCTCCCACGAGGACACCGAGGGCCAGATCTTCATCGAGCCGCAGGGCATGTGCGTCATGGCCGGCATCGGCACCGACGACGGCAAGGCGCAGCAGGCGCTCCGGTCCACCAAGGACCGCCTCACCTGCCGCTGGGGCACCGCGATCCTGGCGCCCGCGTACTCCACGTACCGCATCGAGCTCGGCGAGATCAGCTCCTACCCGCGCGGCTACAAGGAGAACGGCGGCATCTTCTGCCACAACAACCCGTGGGTCTCCATCGCCAACGCCAAGGTCGGCAACGACGACGAGGCGTTCAACGTGTACACGCGCACCTGCCCGGCGTACGTCGAGGAGTACTCCGACGTGCACCGCACCGAGCCGTACGTGTACTGCCAGATGGTCGCCGGCCCCGAGGCGCCGACGCCCGGCGAGGGCAAGAACTCGTGGCTGACCGGCACCGCCGCGTGGACCTTCGTGGACGTCTCCCAGTACCTGCTGGGCATCCAGCCCACCTTCGACGGCCTGAGAGTCGAGCCGCACCTGCCGGCCCAGTTCACCGAGCTGACCGTCGAGCGCACCTTCCGCGGCACCCGCTACGTCGTGCACATCACGCGCACCGGCGAGCGCACCGTGAGCGTCGACGGCCAGGCGTGCCCCGACGGCGTCATCCCGATGCCCGCCGACGGCGCCAAGGAGGTGCGCGCCGAAGTCACCATGTGATCCGTGCGACCGCGCGCGACAACAACCGTCGCGCGCGGACTCAGCTGCTTCCCAGCAACGGGTGCTTGACTGCATCCCAGATCGCGCGCACGCACGCATCACACGTATATAAGGAGGCCAGCAGCCCATGCCCACCGTCACCGGCATCGCCCCGGGCGCCAGCGGCGTCATCGCGCCCACGTCGCCCAACGCCCAGCACCCCAGGCACGACCGTACGCGCCAGGGACACCTGCGGGTGGCGGCGGTGTTCAGCGACCACATGGTCCTCCAGCGCGACCGGCCCATCGCCGTGTTCGGCTACGCGCCGAAGAACGGCCACGTCGTCTCCATCGGCGACGGCACCGGCCGCGTGCTCGCCGAGAGCGTCGCGCGCGCCAACTGCGGCATCCCGGGCATCGAGCCGGGCGACGGCGCGGAGTGCGCGTGGATCGCCACGCTGCCCGCGCTGCCCGCCGGCGGCCCCTACGTCATGGTTGTTTCATGTGGAACAAGCACCATCACCTTCCGCGACGTCCTGCTCGGCGAGGTGTGGTTCGCGGGCGGCCAGAGCAACATGGAGCTCGAGCTGCACACCAGCGCGGGCGGCGCGCACGCCATCGACGGCGCGCACGACGCGCGGCTGCGCTTCATCAACATCCCCAAGGTCGGGCAGGTCGACGAGGCCGCGGAGTCGGAGAGCTCATGGGCGCCCGCGACCGCGCCGCAGGTCGCGCACATGTCCGCCGTCGCCTACTGGTTCGGCCGCCGCCTGCGCGAGCGGCTCGACGGCGACGTGCCCGTCGGCATCATCGACTGCTACATCGGCGGCACGTCCATCACCTGCTGGATGGGCCGCGAGACGCTCAGGAAGTCCAAGGGCGGCCGCCCTACCTCGACGAGTACGAGCGCGCCATCGCCGGCAAGTCCGTCGAGCAGCTCAGACGCGAGAAGGACGACTGGCAGCGCACCTTCGACAAGTGGAACGCGGACGTCGAGCGCCTGCGCCGCCACCACCCGGGCATCACGCAGCCGCAGATCGATGCGCAGATCGGCGGCTGCCCGTGGCCGCCGCCGATCACGCCGTTCTCCGAGCGTCGCGTGAGCGCGCCGTACGAGGCGATGGTGCGCCGCGTCGCGCCGTACACCGTCGCCGGCTTCCTGTGGTACCAGGGCGAGGAGGACGAGGCGCGCGCCGGCTCCTACCGCGAGCTGCTCGGCCTGATGATCGCCGAGTGGCGCGCGCTGTGGAACCTCGACGCCTACCCGACGCCGCCGCTCGGCTACCGGCCGGTCACGCCGCCCGCGCTGCCGTTCCTGCTCGTGCAGCTGCCGCAGTGGATCGACGGCCAGCTCGCGGCCGCCGGCGGCGACCCGCGCCACTGGCCGGTCATCCGCGCCGCGCAGCTCGACGTCGCCGAATCGCTCGACGACGTGTCCATCATCTCGACGATGGACTGCGGCGAGTTCGACAACATCCACCCCACCGACAAGCGCACCGTCGGCGTGCGGCTCGCCGAGCTCGCGCTGCACGACGTGTATGGCGACGACGGTGCCGCCGCGCGGTCCCCGCGCGTCGCCGACGTGCGCGCGAACGGCGACGGGCACGAGCTCGTCGTCACGTTCGCCGACGCCGACGGGCTGCACTGGAAGGGCACGACGCCGGACACGCAGGCGACCGCCGAGGCCAGCGGCCCCGACGAGATCGAGCTGCGGCTCGCCGGCTGCTCCGGCTTCGAGGTGGCGCCCGCCGCGCGCGCCGACGGCGACGCACCCGGCGACGACGGCTGGGTGGACGCCAACGCGCAGATCATGGACGACGGCGCGGTGCGCGTGTGGTCCGACGACGTGCGCGACCCCGCGCGCGTGCGCTACGCGTGGCGCAGCTGGGGCCCCGCGCCACTCTTCAACGCGCAAGGGTTGCCCGCGTTCCCGTTCGCATCTTCCACTTCCTGAGAGGCCACCCCAAAATAGAGGAACACCCCCGTCGGGCGGCGGGGGCGTTCGAGGTCAGTGGGCGATCGTCACTGCACCTGGGCGCGGGCGATCTTGCCGGTGAAGGAGTTGGCCTCGTCGGCGTCCTTCGCGGCCTCGTTGTTCCAGGAGAACATGGCGCGCAGCTTCGAGCCGACCTCCTCGATGCGCACGTTGGAGTACTCCTCCTGGAGCTGCTTGAACTTCGGAGCGCCGGCGGCCTGGTCGTCCATGAACTCCTTGGCGAAGGAGCCGTCCTGGATGCGCTTGAGGTGGTACTCCATGCGCTCGCGGGCGTGCTCGTCGATGACGGTGTTGACGTAATCGCCGTACTGGGCGGTGTCGGAGCAGGACCAGCGGTCCTTGTTCAGGCCGCCCTCGTTCATGAGGTCGACGATCATCTTGAGCTCGTGGCACACCTCGAAGTAGGCGATCTCCGGCTGGTAGCCGGCGTCGGTGAGG
>JAXJQE010000092.1:0-4016 GCA_036311305.1 Bifidobacterium sp. | reverse complement strand
GAGACAGACACGTACGTGCCGTCGCGCATCCGCTTCACCATGCAGCACTCCGGCTTCGTGCGGCTGTAGGGGGGCGACGGCGACGGGCCGGTGCCCGGGGAACCCGGACGCCGGTCCGTCGCCGTCGTGAGGAAAGGGGAAAGGGGGAATGTGCGGGAAGGCTACTCCTTCATGGTGAAGCCCTGCTCCTTGCCGTAGTCGATCAGGGCCTTCTGCCAGTTGGCGATGCCCACGGAGAGCTTCTGGTCGCCGGTGTAGGACTTGCCGACGTAGTCGCCGAAGATGTTGCGGGCCTTGACCTCGAAGGGCAGGAACTGGTAGCCGGTCAGGACGTCCTGGGCGGCCTCGGCGAGGACCTCGTTGTACTTCTGGCCGCCGAAGTAGTCGACCGCCTTGCCCTCGGAGTTCTTCACGGTGGTGGTGTTGAGGAACCAGTCGGCCTTGAGGGTCTCCTGGTCGGCCGGGAAGGCGCCCTCCTCGACGCGGGTCTTCACGCCGTCGCCGTGGGTGGCGTACTCGATGAAGTCATAGGCGGCGTCGGCCTTGGCGGAGGACTTGAGCACGGCCAGCGACGAGCCGCCGTTCTCGGCGTTCGCCTTCTCGCCGTCCGGGGTCGGCATGAGCGCCACGCGCCACTTGCCGGCGCCGCCGGCCGCGGAGTTGGCCAGGTTGGCGGGCATCCACGCGCCGGTGAACAGCGAGGCGATGGTGCCGTCGGTCATGCCCTTGAACCAGTCCTCGGACCAGCCGACGGTCTTGGTGTCCACGAGGTGCTCGTCGAGCATCTTCTGCCAGAAGTCCTCGTAGGTCTTGACGCCCTTGTCGCCGGTGAGGTCGATGGTCACCTCGGTGCCGTCGTCGGAGGTCTTGAACGGCTTGCCGCCGGCCAGCCAGGTCATCGAGTCGAACATGCCGGCGTCACCGGAGTCGGAGGTGATGTAGTAGTCGCTGCCCAGGGCATGGATCTTCTTGGCGGCCTCGTAGTAGTCGTCCCAGGTCTTGATCTTGGTGGCGTCCACGCCGGCCTTGTCGAAGATCTCCTTGTTGTAGAAGAACGCCATCGGGCCGGAGTCCATCGGCAGGCCGTAGACCTTGCCGCTCATCTGTACGGAGGACCAGGTGCCGGGGATGAAGAAGGAGTCGTAGCCCTTGGTCTTGTCCGTGATGTCCAGCAGGTTGCCCTTGATGGCGTACTGCGGCAGCGCGTAGTACTCGACCTGCGCGACGTCCGGGGCGCCGGAGCCGGCCTCGATGGCGTTGTCCAGCTGCGTGTACTCCTTGGTGTTCGTGCCCACGTTCTTGAGGTCGACCTTGATGCCGGTCTTCTTCTCGTAGTCCTTGGCGAACTGGGTGAGGGTCGGCTCCCAGGCCCAGACGGTGATCTCCTTGACGTCGGACTCCTGCTTGGGCTGGCTGGTGCCGCTGTCCGAGCCACTGCCGCACGCGGCGAGGGGGACGAGCATGGCGACCGCGCCGACGAAGGCGATGGCGCGCTTGGTGAACTTCATTGTTCTTCCTTTCTCTTCGGCAGGGGCAAGCGATGCGGTGCCGGAAGCGGTTCCTCGTCGAACCGTTTGCTACCTGACGACTGTAATGGCTGCGCTATGTTTACGCAAACATCTGTGTTTATCGGTGAATTGTCAATGGTTTCGGAGTGTCGCGCAGTATAATGTTGCGCGTCGCAAACATAGGCGGACATAACATGTCCGCCGATGGTTGCGGAAAGGCTGGGAAGCCCGCTCAGCGGCGCACGGCGATGACGCCGTTGACGCCGACCGTGTACGGTCCGTCGCCCTCGACGCGCGACGAGACGAGCCGTTCGCCCGCCACCTCCACGCCCTCGACGGGCGCGTCGGTGCGGTTGAACACGAACTCGAAGACGGTGCCGTCCGCGCCCTCGCGCGTGACGCGCAGCAGCCGGCCGTCGCCCTGCATGTCCGGCACGCCCAGGGCGTCCATGATCGCCGGCAGCGACGCGGCGATGCCCTCGCGGCCCAGGCGCCCCGCCACGTAGGCGGCGCCGCCCTGCCCGTAGGGGTGCGCGGTGATGGCCGGCAGCCCGTCCATGCCGGTCGCCTCGGCCGCCTCGAACGTGGCCACGACGGTCGTGTCGTCGTCGACCTCGTCGATGACGTCGGCCAGGTCGCGCACGACCGTGCCGTTGGAGACGTCCAGATGGTCGAGCTGCCCGGCGAACAGCGTGCCCAGCGGGCAGTGCTCGACGACGCGCACGCCGACGACGTCGCGGATGAGGCCCGGCCAGCCGCCCGCGTACAGGTGGTCCTCGCCGTCGGCGATGCCCGTGTAGTACGTGACGATGAGCCGGCCGCCGCGCTCGGCGAACGCGCGCGCCCGCCGGGCGGTGTCCTCCTCGAGCAGGTACAGGCAGGGCAGCACGACGACGTCGGCCTCGTCCCACGGTCCGCGCACCGGCACGACGTCCGCGGTGACGCCGCGGTCGGCGAACGCGCGGAACTAGTCGAGCGGCTCGGTGTCGTGGCGCACCCGCTGCGTCGGCGTGGCGGTGTGCTCGGTGGCCCACTGCGACTCGACGTCGTAGACGACGGCGACGCGCGAACGCGTGAGCGTGGAGCCGAGGATCCCCGCGTCGGCGAGCGTGGTCAGGTCGCCGCCCAGCTCGCACACGTCGCGGAACACCTGCGTATGCTCGCCGGCGATGGGCAGCATCGCCGAGTGGAACTTCTCCGCGCCGGCGCGCGACTGGCGCCACTGGAAGTAGCAGATGGCGTCCGCGCCCATGGCCACGTGCGCCAGCGAGTCGCGGATGAGCTCGCCGCGGTCCTTGCGCGGGTTGACGGGCCGCCAGTTGACCGCCGACGTCGACTGCTCCATGAGGAACCACGGACGGCGGCGCGCGATGCCGTCGACGAGCGACGACGAGTACGCGAGCTCGTCGAGGTGCGCCTCGCCGGGCAGGAAGTAGTGGTCGTTGGCCACGAAGTCCACCTGGCCGCCCCACTTGTCGTAGTCCAGCATGCTCGCGCCGTTGGCGGAGACCATGAAGTTCGTGGTCAGCGGGATGTCCGGCGTGACCTCGGCGAGCGTGTCGCGCTCGGCCTCGTAGAAGGCGAGCAGCGCGTCCGAGCAGAAGCGGCGGAAGTCGAGCAGGCGGGTGGGGTTGGTGAAGTTGCCGTCGGGGCCGACGTAGCGCGGCGGGATGACCTCGTCGAAGGAGGTGAGCCGCTGCGCCCAGAAGGCGGTGCCCCATGCGTCGTTGAGCGCGTCGATGGTGCCGTAGCGCGCGCGGCACCAGTCGCGGAACGCGCCGGCCGCGTCGTCGGAGTAGTCGAGCAGGTTGTGGCAGCCGTACTCGTTGCCCACGTGCCAGGCGACGACGGCGGGGTTGTCCTTGAAATGCTCGGCCATGGCGCGGCACAGGCGCAGCGCGTAGCGGCGGAAGGTGGGGCTCGTGGGACGCCAGTACTGGCGCGCGCCGGGGGAGATGACGTGGCCGTACTCGTCGCGGCGCGCGATCTCGGGGTGCTTCATGAACAGCCAGGTGGGGGCGCTCGCGGTGGCGGACGCGAGGTCGACGGCGATGCCGGCGTCGTGCAGCTTGCCGACGATGCGGTCCAGCCAGGAGAAGTCGAACTCGCCGTCCGAGGTCTCGATGGCGGCCCAGCTGAAGATGCCGAGCGAGACGATGTTGACGCCGGCCTGCTTCATCAGGCGGATGTCGTCGTCCCAGGTCTCCTCGGGCCATTGGTCCGGGTTGTAGTCGGCGCCGTACCAGATGCGGGCGTCGTGGCCCGGCAGCGGGGCCGGCCAGCGGTAGGGGCGTGTGGATGCCATGGGTGGTTCCTTTCGGGGTGTGGGATGCGGGGAGGACGGCGTCGTTGGCGCCCTCCCACGGGTTTGGTCGGGTTCGATCAGCGGGTCATTCCTTGACGGCGCCTGCGGCGAGGCCGGATTGCCAGTATTTCTGCAGCAGCAGGAACGCGACCACGAGGGGGATGATGGTGATCAGCGACCCGGTGATGACGAGGTTCTGGATG
>JAXJQE010000091.1:0-11428 GCA_036311305.1 Bifidobacterium sp. | reverse complement strand
GCGTTCACGCCCGCGCGCATGCGCTCCGGCGTCTCCCTGGTCGTCGACGCGACGCGCCTGCGCGAGCTGGCGCGCGGCGCGGACCTGTGCATCACCGGCGAGGGCGGCATCGACGCGCAGACGCGCTTCGGCAAGACGCCGTTCGGTGTGGCGCGCGCCGTCAAGGAGACGGTGCCCGGCTGCCCGGTGGTCGCGCTCGCCGGCTGCGTGGGCCAGGGCTGCGACGAGCTGCTCGGCGAGGGCATCGACGCGATCTACGGCATCCTGCCCGGGCCGTGCACGCTCGCCCAGGCCATCGGCGACGCCACCGCCAACCTGCGGCGCACCGCCCGCTCCGTGGCGGCGATGGCCGCCGCCTGCGCGGGGCAGAAGGCGGGCGACTGAGCCGCCGCCCCCATCGATGGGTGCGCGGATGCGCGCGCATATGTACGCAGGAGCGCCATGGTCCATCGGGACCATGGCGCTCCTGCGGTTTGTCCAGTGCAAGTTGCGAAGTGTCAGGTTGGTCAATTGGCTGGCATCACCACCCTTCGCCACCGACGGTGCGGTGGAGGTCGTCCTCGCCGGCGCCGTAGTCCACGCCGCTGGACACGTCCGCGCCGTAGCCCTCGCCGGCCTCGCGTTCGTCGCCGAAGGAATCGTAGCCGGCGAGGTAGGTGTCGGTGCCGCCGTCGCCGTACTCGCGGGCCGGGCCGGTGTAGTCGTAGCCCTCGCCGGCGCCGCGGCTGGAACTGGCTCCCATGTACTCGTACTCGTCATCGTCAAGGCTCATGTCTCACCTGTCTTCCCGGCCCTCCGCGGGCCATTGTCGCCGGCCGTTGCGGCCGTGTTGGTGAGGCACATGGTACGGGCGCGAATCATGGAGTTTGCTGAAAGTTTCACTGGAACCAGCCAATTCCCAGCATCGGGGAGTGCAATGGAATGTTTGGTGGTTGCGGGAAGGCCCCCTCGTGCTCACTCGCTCTTGACGGCGTCCAGGACGGGTTGCTTGAGGGCGCGGTTGGCCGGCGAGACGCTGGCGACCAGGCCGACCACGATGGACAGTACCAGGAACCACACGAGCTCGCTCCACGGGATCGCCAGCTGGCTCATGCCCGAGGACGAGTACACTGCGCGGATCACCACGCCGGCGCCCACGCCCACCACGATGCCCAGCAGCGTGCCGAACACCGACAGGATGACCGCCTCGATGGCCAGCATGCCGCGCACCTGGCCCCTGGAGGTGCCGATGGCGCGCAGCAGGCCGATCTCATTGGTGCGTTCGGACACGTTGAGCGCCAGGGTGTTCACGATGCCGAAGATGGCGATGACGATGGACAGCGCCAGCAGCGCGTACAGGATCGCCAGCACCGAGTTGATCATGGTGCTCATCGTCGACTTGAACTGGTCGCGGTCCATGACGGCCACGGTGTAGAACTTCTTGACCGCGTCCGTCAGGCTGGTGCGCAGCTTGGCCACGCTCGCGCCCGGCTTGGCCATGACGTACATCATGGTGGTCATGCGCATGGTCGGCTCGCTGAAGCTGTCCGCCACCTTGGAGTTGACGAAGATCTCGGAGTTGTACACCGAGTCGGACACGATGGAGCCGATCTTGACCTTGGCGGTCTTGGTGACCTCCTTGGTCTTCACCAGCGTCTTCGGGTCCACGTTCCTGGCGTCCTCGACGACCTTCTGGGCCTCCTCGGCCTTGACCTGGGCGCCGGACGCGTCGCCGGAGAGCATCAGGGACTGCGCCTCCTGCTGCAGGGCCGTGGCCTTCGCCTCGACCTGCTTCTGGTACGCCTCCTGCGCGGCCTTGGTGGCCTCCTCGTCCACCACCGTGTTCTTCGCGGTGAACTCGATGGTCTGGCCCAGCTTCCAGCCGTACTTGTCCGCGACGCGCTCGCCGATGACGGCCTCGCCGTCCCTGAACGCCCGCGCGGCGTTGCCGTCCATCTCGGAGGGCGGCGCGAGCGTGGTGAACAGCGCCTCGTCGGTGGTCACGGGCATGACGGACTCGCCGTCCGCCTTGACGCCGAGCATGCCGGTGACGGTGGCCGTCTTGCCCACGCCCTCGGTGTCCTTGACGGCCTGCTGCGCCTCGTCGGACAGGCCGCCGCCGCTCATCGACGCCGGCATGACGATGTAGTCGGCCTTGAGCATGTTGTCGACCAGCCCGTGCACGGACGCCTGCACGGAGGAGGCGACGACGCCCAGGCAGCTGACGATGGCGATGCCGACGAACAGCGCGGCCGCGGTGTTCGCGGTGCGCCGCTTGGCGCGCGCGATGTTGCGCGTGGCCAGCTTGCCGGTGACCGGGAACACCTTCTCCGGCAGCCAGCCGAGCACCTTGCCGGCCGGCCCGACGAGGGCCGCCCCGAGCACGATGACGCCGACGACCACGAGCGCGGCGCCGATGCCCATCGGCCACTCGGAGCCCAGGTCGTTGACCCACGCGACGGGCGTGGGGTCGGCGCCCTGGGCGGTGGCCAGCACGTACGCGAGCCACCACAGCAGGCCGCCGCACAGGACCATGGCGAAACCGATCCAGCCGCGGGCGCGCACCGGCTTCTCCGGGTTGACGGTCTCGTTCATCGCCTGGATGGGCGGCGCGGTGGCGGCGGTGCGCGCGGGCAGCGCCGCGCCGATGACGGAGACGAGGATGCCGACGGCGACGCCGATGAGGATGTCGCCCCACGTGGGCGCCGCGGAGCCGGACAGCGGCATGCCGGCCCGTCCCATGCCCCAGCCGATGAGCTCGAGCATGCCCCAGCCGAGCAGCACACCGATCACCGAGCCGACGACGCCGAGCACGACCGCCTGCACGATGACCGTGAGGAACACCTGCGCGGGGGAGGCGCCCACCGAGCGCAGCAGCGCGTAGCCGCGCATCGACTCGCGCACGATCATGGTGAACGTGTTGGCGATGATGAACGAGCCGACGAACAGCGCGATGCACGCGAAGATGAGGATGAGCGGCTGGATGAAGCCGATGAGCTCGCGCGTGGACTTCGAGTCCTCCTCGCGCACCGAGTCGCCGGTCTGCGCCTTGGCGTCCGCGGACTTGGGCAGCTTGGCGTTGATGCGCTCGGCGAGCCGCTGCTGCGCCTCGGCGTCCAAGGGCGTCGTCATGCTGCCGTACACGCCGATGTCGCTCACCTGGGTGGTGTGGTTCTGGTCCTCGTAGATGGACTTGGCCAGCGAGGGGTCGATGGCGATGATGATGGCGCCCGCCTGGCTGGTGGTGGTGTCGAAGGCGCCCACCACGGTGACCTCCTTGGGTCCGTCGGGCACCACGATCTTCGTCCTGTCGCCGACCTTGAGCCCGGACTGCTCGAGGGCGCCGGAGTGCAGCGCGATCTGGTCGTCCGCCTTGGGCCAGTGGCCCTCGGTCAGGTGCGCGGAACGCCACGGATGGTCAGGCCCGATGCCGATCATGATGGTCGACTGGCCGTACTCGCGCACCGACTGCTGCAGGAAGCCGAGCACCTCGCGGCTCGAGCGCGAGTCGAGGTTGCCGGTCGGCTCGTCGGCGAAGATGACGCTCGGCTGCTCCATCATGGCGCGCGCGCACGCCACGCGCTGCTGCTGGCCGCCGGACAGCTGGCTGGGACGGTGCTTGAGGCGGTCCTGCAGGCCCACCACGCGCACGACCTTGTCGAACCATTCGCGGTCGATGGGCCGCCGGGCGATCTGCAGCGGCAGCAGGATGTTCTCCTCGGCCGTCAGCGTCGGCACCAGGTTGAAGGACTGGAAGATGAAGCCGATCTCCTTGCGCCGCAGCTTGGTCAGCTGCCGCTGGTTCATCGCGGACACCTCGAGGCCCTCCACGAACACCTCGCCGCTGGTGGGGGTGTCCAGGCCGGCCATGCAGTGCATGAGCGTGGACTTGCCCGAGCCCGACGGGCCCATGATCGCGGTCAGCTGGCCGCGCTTGAAGTCCACGCTGACATGGTTGAGGGCCACCACCCGGTTGTCGTCCGCACCGTAGGTCTTCACGAGATCGACCGCGCGCGCCACCACCGGGTCGGTGGTGTCGCGCTGGGACTCGTCCGTCTTCTTCTTGGCCATGGCCGTCCTTTCAACTCCGACTTCCCATGTCTCATTTGTTCGGGCACAGCATATCCGACCGCGCGTTACACTGGGTTGCGTTATCCACGAGCCAATACTAGGCGCGGGGGCGGGAGGTGCCACGATGGCCGACGGGGACGCGCGCGGGGCGCTGACGGGGGAGTGCCGGCGCGCGCTCGACGGCTTCATCGCCTACGAGCGGCACAACAAGGGCCTGAGCGAGCACACGTGCGTCGCCTACGAGGGGGATGTCGCCGCCTGCCTGCGCGACGTGTGCCCCGACGGCGGCACCGCGCTCGCCGACGTGACGCTCGACGACCTGCGCGCGTGGCTCGGCGTGCGCTCGCGCGAGGTCGCGCGCAGCACCCTGGCGCGCCAGTCGATCGCCGTGCGCAACTTCTTCGCCTGGTGCGCGCACGAGGGCGTCACCCCGCACGACCCGGCCTGCCCCCTGGGCGTGCCCAAGGGGCCGCAGCGGCTGCCCGGCGTGCTCAACGAGCAGCAGGCCGACGAGCTCATGGACACCGTCGACCGCGAGGTGGAGGCGCCGGCCGACCCGTCCGACCCCGCGCAGCGGCGCGCGTACGCGCTCGAGCTGCGCGACTGCGCGATGCTCGAGATGCTGTACGCCACCGGCATCCGCGTCGCCGAGCTCACGGGGATGGACCTGGGGGACATCAACGACGCCGAGCGCACCGTCAAGGTCACCGGCAAGGGCGACAAGCAGCGCGTCGTGCCCTTCGGGCTGCCCGCGCGCCGCGCGCTCGACGCGTGGCTCGCGCACGGCCGGCCCGAGCTGGCCACCGCCGCCTCGGGGCGCGCCGTGTTCCTCGGCGCGCGCGGCGGCCGCGTCGACCAGCGCATCGTGCGCGGCGTCGTGCACCGCGAGGCGGACCGGGCCGGCGTGCCCGACATCGGGCCGCACGCCCTGCGCCACTCCGCCGCCACGCACATGCTCGACGGCGGCGCCGACCTGCGCGAGGTGCAGGAGATGCTCGGCCACTCGTCGCTGTCGACCACGCAGCGCTACACGCACGTGTCCATCGAGCAGCTCAAGGGACGCTACCGGCAGGCCTTCCCGCGCGCGTGAGGCCCGGATTGCTTCGCAGCGGGATGAATCGTCTCAAGTGGCGGAAATTTGCAATCGTGCTCAACGCAGATTTCCGCATCGGCCATCTTCGTTGCAATACCGGCCTTCAGCGGCCATGACAACGGTCGCGACCGGCTTTCCGGAGTCCGCGACTGTCACGGTTTGTTTCGGTCGTGTATGGGCAACCATGGGATTGGTGTGGCAAAATGTTGGGTTATTGCGTTCCGTCGCACCGCCAGAGCGGCGCCCGGCGGGACATGCAGGGACGGGGTGTAGGGCCCCGGCCCCCACAGGAAAGTAGGAATTCACCATGTTGAAGAAGAAGGCCATGGCCATCGCCGCGGGCGTCTGCGCCCTCGGCATGATGCTGTCGGGCTGCGGCGGCTCGAGCGATTCCGGCTCGTCCTCCGCCAGCGGTTCCAACATCATCACCGCCAACAATTCCGAGCCGCAGAACGCCCTCATCCCGGGCGACACCAACGAGACCGGCGGCGGCAAGGTCGGCCAGCTCCTGTTCGCCAACCTCGTGCGCTTCGACTCCAAGGGCGACGCCCACAACGAGGTCGCCAAGTCGATCGAGCCGAACAAGGACGCCACCGAGTACACCATCACGCTCAACGACGGCTGGAAGTTCACGGACGGCACCCCGGTGACCGCCGAGTCCTTCACCAAGTCCTGGAGCTACACCGCCAACGCGAAGAACGCGCAGAAGTGCGCCTCGTTCTTCTCCCTGATCAAGGGCTACGACAAGCTGCAGGACGCCAACAACCTCAAGGGCGACGAGCAGCTCGAGGGCCTGAAGGTCAAGGACGACAAGACCTTCACCGTCGAGATGAGCCAGCCGGACTCCGTGTTCCCGATCAAGGTTGGCTACCTGGCGTTCGCCCCGCTGCCGGAGTCCTTCTACAAGGACCCGAAGGCCTTCGGCGAGAAGCCGGTGGGCAACGGCATGTACAAGCTGGAGAAGTGGGACCACAACTCCCAGATCGTGCTCGTCAAGAACCCGGACTACAAGGGTGAGGAGAAGCCGAAGAACGACGGCGTCACCTTCAAGATCTACACCGACACCGAGGCCGCCTACGCGGACGTGCAGGCCGGCAACCTCGACGTGATCGACACCATCCCGGCGTCGGCCACCAAGACCTTCGAGTCCGACACCTCCATCGAGCCGTACAACAAGGCCGGCTCCGTCATCCAGACCTTCACCATCCCGGCGAACCTCAAGCACTGGGAGACCAACACCGAGGAGGGCCAGCTGCGCCGCCAGGCCATCTCCATGGCCATCAACCGCCAGCAGATCGTCGACAAGGTGCTCAACGGCGTGGCCACCGTGGCCACCGACTTCACCTCGCCGGTGGTCCCGGGCTACTCCAAGGACCTCAAGAACGCCAAGTACCTCAAGTACGACGCGGACGAGGCCAAGAAGCTGTGGGACAAGGCCGAGGCCATCTCCAAGTACGACGGCACCCTGACCTTCTCCTACAACGCCGACGGCGGCGCCAAGCCCGTCTACGACGCCATCGTCAACTCCATCAAGAACGCCCTGGGCATCAAGGTCGCCACCAACCCGATGCCGACCTTCCAGGAGTTCCGTGACGCGATCTCCAACCGCAAGATCGACGGCGCGTTCCGCACCGGCTGGCAGCCGGACTACCCGTCGGCCGAGAACTACCTCTACCAGCTGTACGACTCCGCGGCCGCCGACGGCCACGGCTCCAACGACGGCGACTACAAGAACGCCGAGGTCGACAAGCTGCTCGCCGCGGCCGCCGCCGAGACGGACGAGGACAAGCAGATCGACGACTACCACCAGGCGGAGGAGATCCTGCTCGAGCAGCTCCCGGCCGTCCCGCTCTACTACAGCAACGCCGACGGCGCCGCTGCCAAGGGCGTCAAGGGCTTCGAGATGGATTGGCAGAACCAGCCGATCTACGAGAACATCACCAAGTGATCGCCCTCGCCTGATCCGAGGCCATGAATGACGGGGCCCCGGCGGAAGATCTTTCCGCCGGGGCCCCGTTGTGTGTCCGGATCCTCCTCGTCGTCCCCCTCGTAGTCGAGGTCGATCCTCACGGTCACATAGGGCTGTCCTTCCATGGCGTCTCCTTTCGCAACGGAAGCCGTTTCGGTTGGCAGCCTGTTCTACCAGAGCGAACAGTGGCGCGCAAACCGGCGACCACGGTGCGGTCGTTTCCCATGCGATTCACAGTCTTTTCCATGCTTCCTTGCGGGAAGGCCGGTGCGCCGGACGGTACCGTGGGCAGGGCCCCGAACCCCTCGAGCCGTTATGTGAGGCCCCGCCGCCACATAGCGGACGGATTCGTGATGGATGTGTGCAAATGGTGGGCATTTGGCCCCTTGCGGTCCATACCACCTATCTGGAAGTCAGCGCATGGGGTAGACTTGCTGCGTACTTGTGGACCACGCATGCCCTGCACCGCCGTATCGCCATGCATCGCGGCATGCGTCTGGTCGAAAGAGGAATAAGGAGCAACCAATGGGCAAATATCTTCTGCACCGAATCCTGCAGATGATCCCCGTGGTTCTTGGTACGACGCTGTTGGTGTACGCGCTCGTCTTCGCCCTGCCGGGTGACCCGGTCAAGGCGATGTTCGGTGACAAGCCCGTCAACGAGGCAGTCGCCGCCCAGATCCGCGCAGAATACAATCTCGACAAGCCGTTCATTCTCCAGTACTTGATCTTCCTGAAGAACGCGTGCACGCTCAACTTCGGCAACACGTTCTCCGGGCAGCCGGTGATCTCCCAGATCGGCCAGGCCTTCCCGGTGACGATCAAGCTGGCGCTGATGGCCTTCGTCTTCGAGGCCATCTTCGGCTGCGTCTTCGGTGTCATCTCCGGCCTCAAGAAGGGCAAGTGGTATGACTCCGTCATCCTCATCGTCTCGCTGCTGCTCATCTCGGTGCCGACCTTCGTCACCGGCTTCCTGGGCCAGTACTTCCTGGGCGTCCAGTGGCGCATCCTGCCGGTGACCGCCGGCTCCAACCCCGGCTTCCTCGACCTGCTGATGCCCGCCATGGTGCTCGGCTCCGTGTCGATGGCCTACATCATCCGCCTGGCGCGTTCCGAGGTCTCCTCGAACGTCTCGCTGGACTACGTGCGCACCGCGCGCGCCAAGGGCATGAGCAACTCCTCGGTCACCTTCCGCCACATCCTGCGCAACTCGATGATCCCCGTGGTCACCTACCTCGGCCAGGACCTCGGCGCCCTCATGGGCGGCGCCATGATCACCGAGCGCATCTTCAACATCCACGGCATCGGCAACCTGACCTACCAGAGCATCCTCAAGGGCGAAGCGAACATGGTCGTCTCCATCGTCACGCTGCTCACGCTCGTGTTCGTGGTCTGCAACCTGCTGGTCGACCTGCTGTACGCGACGCTGGATCCGCGCATCCGCTACGCGTGAGAGAGGGAATTGAACGAATGACTGACATCACCAAGCCGCTTCCGGGGCAGGAACGCTACGTCGCGCCCCTCGACGAGACGCCGCTGCGCGCGGTGGACAACGTCGACGAGTCGGCGCCCGCCACGAGCATGTGGGCCGACGCGTGGCGCATGCTGCGCAAGAACCCGCTGTTCATCGTCTCGGGCATCCTCATTCTGTTCATCATCTTCGTGGCGCTCTTCCCGGGCGTGTTCACGAAGACCGACCCGAACTACTGCAACCTGGACAACTCGCTGGGCGACCCGGCATCGGGCCACCCCTTCGGCTTCGACTTGCAGGGCTGCGACGTGTACTCGCGCGTCATCTACGGCACCCGCACCTCGCTGAGCGTCGGCATCCTGACCACCCTCATCGTGGTCGCCGCCGGCACGCTCATCGGCGCCATCGCCGGCTTCTTCGGCGGCTGGATCGACGCGGTGCTCTCCCGCATCGTCGACATCTTCATGGCCATCCCGATGCTGCTCGGCGCCATCGTCGTGCTGCAGATGTTCCGCACCAACAGCTCGATCTGGAAGGTCGTGCTCGTGCTGGCGCTGTTCGGCTGGGTCTCCACGGCCCGTATCGCGCGCGGCGCGGTCCTGAGCTCGAAGAACCTCGAGTTCAACACCGCCTCCACGGCGCTGGGCTCCACCCCGATGCGCAACCTGTTCCGCCACATCCTGCCGAACTCGCTTGCGCCGATCATCGTCATCGCCACCACGTCGCTGGGCTCGTACATCGTGTCCGAGGCCACGCTGAGCTTCCTGGGCATCGGCCTGCCGACCACCACGGTGAGCTGGGGCGGCGACATCTCGAACGCGCAGTCCATCCTGCGCACCAACCCGATGGTCCTGTTCTACCCGTCGGCCGCCCTGGCCATCACGGTCCTCGCCTTCATCATGATGGGCGACGCCGTCAAGGACGCCCTGGACCCGAAGAGCCGTACGGCCTGATTCGTTCGGAAGAGACAGAAAACGCCAAATGACTGACAATACGATAGACAAGAAGACCGCCAAGGCTTCCGCCCCCGTCACGGCTCCCCACGAGGAGACCATCGACGAGAAGATCGAGGACATGCAGCGCCACGAGGGCCCCCTGCTGGAGGTCAAGGACCTGCAGGTCGACTTCGTCACCGACGAGGGCAAGCACGTGCACGCGGTGCGCGACTCCTCCTTCAGCGTCTACCCGGGCCAGTGGGTGGCCATCGTGGGCGAGTCCGGCTCGGGCAAGTCCACCTCCGCCATGGCCTGCCTCGGCCTGCTGCCGGGCACCGGCCGCGTGGTCGGCGGCTCCATCAAGCTCGAGGGCCAGGAGATCTCGCACTACACGCAGAAGCAGTTCACCACCGTGCGCGGCTCCAAGATGGGCCTCGTGCCGCAGGACCCGATGAGCAACCTCAACCCGGTGTGGCGCATCGGCACCCAGGTCAAGGAGGCCCTCAAGGCCAACAACATGGACGTCTCCCACGAGAAGCGCTCCAACCTGGCCAGGGCCCTGTCCGACGCGGACATCGAGATCAAGAGCGAGGGCGACGAGACCTTCCTCGGCTCCAAGGAGCGCCCGGCGCTCCTCGAGGCCGCCGAGCAGGCGCTCATCAAGGCCGGCGTGACCGGCAAGAAGTTCGAGGCCTCGAAGAAGCGCTTCGACGAGGAGTGGGTCGCGGGCTCCGAGACCCGTTGGCGCGTCGCCGACGACCTCATCAAGGCCGGCGTGAAGGACGACGACGCCTGGTACATCGCCAAGAAGTACGTGCTCGGCTCGACGATGGAGGACCGCATCGCGGGCCTGCTCGACGAGGCCGGCCTGCCGGACGCGGCGACCCGCGCCCGCCAGTTCCCGCACGAGTTCTCCGGCGGCATGCGCCAGCGCGCGCTCATCGCCATCGGCCTGGCCTGCCGCCCCGAGCTGCTCATCGCCGACGAGCCGACCTCCGCGCTCGACGTGACCGTGCAGAAGCGCATCCTCGACCACCTGCAGGACCTGACCGACTCGCTGGGCACCGCTGTGCTGTTCATCACGCACGACCTGGGCCTGGCCGCCGAGCGCGCCCAGCACATCGTGGTCATGTACAAGGGCCAGGTCGTCGAGTCCGGCCCCTCCCTGGAGGTGCTCCAGCACCCCCAGCACCCGTACACCAAGCGCCTCGTGGCCGCCGCGCCGTCGCTGGCCTCCCAGCGCATCGTGTCCGTGGAGGAGCACGGCAAGGACGCCTCCGCGCTCATGGAGCACAAGGTCAACGAGGATTCCCTCGAGCACGCCGACACCGTGATCGACGTGGAGCACCTGACCAAGGAGTTCAAGCTGCCGCGCACCCGCGAGATGTTCAAGGCCGTGGACGACGTGAGCTTCAAGGTCAAGCGCGGCACCACGCTCGCGATCGTGGGCGAGTCCGGTTCGGGCAAGTCCACCGTGGCGAACATGGTCCTCAAGCTGCTGGAGCCCACGAGCGGCACGGTCACCTACAACGGCGATGACATCTCGCAGTTCAAGGGCAAGAGCCTGCTGGACTTCCGCCGCCACGTGCAGCCGGTCTTCCAGAACCCGTACGGCTCCCTGGACCCGATGTACTCCATCTTCCGCTCGATCGAGGAGCCGCTGCGCATCCACAAGATCGGCGACAAGGCCAGCCGCGCCAAGCGCGTCAAGGAGCTGCTCGACATGGTCGAGCTGCCCGAGTCCGTCATGCAGCGCTACCCGAACGAGCTGTCCGGCGGCCAGCGCCAGCGCATCGCCATCGCGCGAGCCATGGCCCTCAACCCGGACGTCATCGTGTGCGACGAGGCGGTCTCCGCCCTCGACGTGCTCGTCCAGGACCAGGTGCTGCACCTGCTCAACGACCTGCAGGC
>JAXJQE010000090.1:0-8748 GCA_036311305.1 Bifidobacterium sp. | reverse complement strand
GTATGAACCGCCATATTCCGCGGTTCATACTTCGGGTCTCGGTTTTTTGGTGCCCCCTATAACTCGGGAGGTGCCCCCTATAACGCGGGAGGTGGGGTCTCGGTATCGGAATCGGGGGTCAGAAGAGCTTGGGTTGGCCGTCGTCTACGCCGCGCATGTCGTCGTAGTCGAGGATGAGGCACTCGAAGCCGCGGTCCTCGGCGAGGGTGCGGGCCTGGGGGCTGATGGTCTGGGCGGCGAAGATGCCGCGCACCGGGGCGAGGAGCTCGTCGCGGTTGAGCAGCTCGCAGTAGCGCGTGAGCTGCTCGACGCCGTCGATGCCGCCGTGGCGCTTGATCTCGATGGCCACGTGCGTGCCGTCGGCGTCGCGGGCCATGATGTCCACCGGCCCGATGGCCGTCGGGTACTCGCGGCGAATCAGCGTGGCGCCTTCGCCGATGCGCTCGATCTGCTCGGCCAGTGCCTTCTGCAGGTGGTCCTCGACGCCGTCCTTGATCAGGCCGGGGTCCTCCCCCAGGTCGTAGGTCTCGTCGGCGTAGATGTGCTGGAGCGTGACCTCGAGGATGTCGCTCGACTTCGTGGCGGCGGCGCGGATGACCTTCTCGGGTTCCGGCGTGGCGGGGTCGTCGTCCGCGCGCTCGGGGGTGATGTCCGTGATGGTGCACGGCGACGCCATCCAGTTGAGGGGCTTGTACGAGCCCAGCTCGGAGAAGATGAGCAGGGAACTGTCGGCCTTGATGAGCAGCACTCGACGGGCAAGGGGAAGGGTGGCCTGCAGGCGTCCGGTGTACTCGGCGCTGCAGTCGGCAACGATGATACGCATGGGCCACCACCCTACCATCCGCAACGAAAGAAGGCACCCACTTGCGTGGATGCCTTCCTGTGGGAGCGGTCCCGGGTTACTTGCCTTGGGCCTGCTCGTCGTACTTGAGGGGTTCCAGGCCGGACTCCTCGATGGGCTCGTTGCCGATCGTGCGGCCGTGCTCGACGACCACGGTCAGCTTGTTCGAGTCGAAGGAGATGAAGCCGGAGGTCACCTCGAAGGAATGCTTCGTGCCGCTGGGCTCGGTCACCACGAGGGGGCCCTCCTGGATCACGGAGAGGACCGGCTCGTGGCCCGGCAGGATGCCCATGCCGCCGGCGTAGGCCGGCACGGTCACCATCTTCGCCTCACCGCTCCACACGGGGCGGTCGGCGGAGACGATGTTCACGGTCATGATCGTCGCTGCTGCCATCACTCACCGTATTCCTTCTGCATCTCGTGCCAACGCTTCTCGAGGTCCTCGATGCCGCCGATGCCCGAGAACGCCTGCTCCGGGACGTCGTCGTACACGCCGTCGCAGATGCGGGTGAAGGCCTCGATGGTCTCCTCGGCGGGCACGTAGGAGCCCGGCATGCCGGTGAACTTCTCGGCCACGTAGAAGTTCTGGCCGAGGAACTGCTCGATCTTGCGGGCGCGGTTGACGGTGGTCTTGTCCTCCTCGCCGAGCTCGTCGATGCCGATCAGGGCGATGATGTCCTGGAGCTCCTTGTTGCGCTGCAGGATCGCCTTGACGCGGTTCGCGCAGTCGTAGTGCGCCTGGCCCACGTAGCGCGGGTCCAGGATTCGCGAGGTGGAGCTCAGCGGGTCCACGGCCGGGTAGATGCCCTTGGACGCGATGTCACGCGAAAGCTCGGTGGTCGCGTCGAGGTGGGCGAAGGTCGTGGCCGGGGCCGGGTCGGTGTAATCGTCGGCGGGCACGTAGATGGCCTGCAGCGACGTGATCGAGTGACCGCGGGTCGAGGTGATGCGCTCCTGCAGGGAGCCCATCTCGTCGGCCAGGTTCGGCTGGTAGCCCACGGCGGAAGGCATGCGGCCCAGCAGCGTGGAGACCTCGGAGCCGGCCTGCGTGAAGCGGAAGATGTTGTCGATGAACAGCAGCACGTCCTGGTTCTCCACGTCGCGGAAGTACTCGGCCATGGTCAGTGCCGTCAGCGGGACGCGCAGACGGGTGCCCGGCTGCTCGTCCATCTGGCCGAAGACCAGGGCGGTCTTCTCGAGCACGCCGGCCTCGTCCATCTCGCCGATCAGGTCGTTGCCCTCACGGGTGCGCTCGCCGACGCCGGCGAACACGGAGACGCCGCCGTGGTTCTGCGCCACGCGCTGGATCATCTCCTGGATGAGGACCGTCTTGCCGACGCCGGCGCCGCCGAACAGGCCGATCTTGCCGCCCTGCACGTACGGGGTCAGCAGGTCGATGACCTTGATGCCCGTCTCGAACATCTGGGTCTTGGACTCCAGCTGGTCGAAGGCCGGCGGGTTGCGGTGGATGGGCCAGCGCTCCTTGATGACGATCTTCTCGTCCGGCTTCTTGTTGAGGATGTGGCCGGCCACGTCGAACACGTGGCCCTTGGTCACGTCGCCGACCGGCACCTCGATGGGGCCGCCGGTGTCGATGACCTTGGCGCCGCGCACCAGGCCGTCGGTGGACTTGAGCGCCACGCAACGGGCGGTGGAGTCGCCGAGGTGCTGCTCGACCTCGAGGGTGATGGTGACGTTGCCGTTCTCGCCCTCCTCGTGCTCGGCGGCCTGGACGATCTCGACGGTCAGCGCGTTGTAGATGTCCGGCATGTGGCCCACGGGGAATTCGACGTCGATCACGGATCCCTGAATGCGCGTCACGTGGCCGACGATGGGCTCCGCGGCCTCATCGGAAGCGGCAGTGGTCTGGTTCTTGGCCATTTCGCGTTCCTACTCTTCCTTCTTATTCAACGCATCGGCAGAGCCGATGATTTCGGTAAGTTCCTGGGTGATCGAGGCCTGGCGCGAGGCGTTGAGCTTGCGGGTCAGGTCGTTGATCAGGTCGCGGGCGTTCTCCGTGGCCGTGTGCATGGCGTTCTGGCGGCACGCCACCTCGGAGGCGGCGGCCTGGAGCAGGCACTCGTGGATGCGGGAGCGCACGTACTTCGGCAGCACGGCGTCGAGCACCTCGTCGAGGCTCGGCTCGAACGCGTACAGCGGGCGCACGTCGGTGGGCTTGGCGGCGTCGTTGTCCGGCGTGTTGTGGATGGACTTGTCCTCCTCCACGATCTCCACCGGCAGCATGCGCAGCACGCGCACCTTCTGCACGACCATGTTGATGAACTCGGTGTAGACGATGTACAGCTCCGAGACGCCGCCCTCCTTGTCGGGATTCATGTAGGCGTCCAGCAGCGCGCTGGAGATCGCGTCGGCGACCTCGACGCCCGGCTTCTCGGTGTCACCCTCCCAGGTCTGCGCCATGGGATGGTTGCGGTAGCGGTAGTACGACACGCCTCGGCGGCCGTAGACGTAGAGCTGCGGTTCCTTGCCGTCGGCCTCCAGGCGCCCGAGCAGTTCCTCGGTCTCGCGGATGATCGACGACGTGTACGCGCCGGCCATCCCTCGGTCCGCCGTCAGGGAGAGGACGGCGACGCGCTTGGAGTCGCCGTCCTTCTTGACGATCGGGTGGGAGATGTTGGAGGAGTGGGCCACCAGGGTCTGCACGGCATCGAAGATCGCATCGGTGTAAGGCTTCGCGTTGAGCGCGACCTCACGTGCCTGCGCGATGTGCGAGGCGGCGATCATCTCCTGGGCGTTGAAGATCTTCTCCAACGACCCGGTGGAGGCGATCCTGCTCTTCAATGCGAGTTGCGAGGCCATAGGTCACTTCTTTTCTTCGCTCTTGGCTTCCTTGGCCTTGCGGCCCTGTGCCTTGATCTGCTCCTGGTCGACCGGGGTGACGGTCTTCTGCTCGGGCTTCTTCTCGTCCGCCAGCGGCTTGCCGGCCTTGGTGACGTAGGTCTTGGCGTAGGCGTCGATGGCGGCGTCCAGCTTCTTCTCCGTCTCGTCGGAGAAGTCACCCGTGTCACGGATGGTCGTCAGGATGTCCGTGTTGCGGTCGAGGTACTCGAGCATGCCCTTCTCGAAGGGCAGGACGTCCGACACCGGCAGGTCGTCGAGCTTGCCGTGGGTACCGGCCCACACCGAGACGACCTCCTGCTCCATGGAGTACGGCGAGAACTGCGGCTGCTTGAGCAGCTCCGTCAGGCGCGCGCCACGGTTGAGCTGGGCCTTGGAGGCGGCGTCCAGGTCGGACGCGAACATCGCGAAGCTTTCCAGCGAACGGTAGCGGGCCAGGGAGATCTTCAGCGTGCCGGAGACCTTCTTGAGGGCCTTCGTCTGCGCGGCGCCGCCGACTCGGGAGACCGAGATGCCGACGTCCACGGCGGGACGCTGGCCGGCGTTGAACAGGTCGGACTGCAGGAAGATCTGGCCGTCGGTGATGGAGATCACGTTGGTCGGGATGTAGGCGGACACGTCGTTCGCCTTGGTCTCCACGATCGGCAGGCCGGTCATGGAGCCGCCGCCCAGGTCATCGGAAACGCGGGCGCAGCGTTCCAGCAGGCGGGAGTGCAGGTAGAAGACGTCGCCCGGGTACGCCTCGCGCCCCGGCGGGCGGCGCAGCAGCAGCGAGATCGAACGGTACGCCTCGGCCTGCTTGGACAGGTCGTCGAAGACGATGAGGACGTCCTTGCCGTTGTACATCCAGTGCTGGCCGATGGCCGAGCCGGTGTACGGGGCGATGTACTTGAAGCCGGCGGAGTCGGACGCGGGGGACGCCACGATGGTGGTGTACTCCATGGCGCCGGCCTCCTCGAGGCTCTGCTTGACGGACGCGATGGTCGAGCCCTTCTGGCCGATGGCCACGTAGATGCAGCGCACCTGCTTCTTCGGGTCGCCGGACTCCCAGTTGGTCTTCTGGTTGATGATCGTGTCGATCGCGATGGCGGTCTTGCCGGTCTGGCGGTCGCCGATGATGAGCTGGCGCTGGCCGCGGCCGATCGGGGTCATCGCGTCGATGGCCTTCAGGCCCGTGGACATAGGCTCGTCCACCGGGTGGCGGTGCATGACGTCGGGGGCCTGGGCCTCCAGGATGCGGCGTCCTTCGCTCTTGATCTCGCCGAGGCCGTCGATGGGGTTGCCCAGCGGGTCCACGACGCGGCCGAGGAAGCCGTCGCCGACCGGGACCGAGAGCACCTCGCCCGTGCGGCGGACTTCCTGGCCCTCTTCGATGCCGGTGAAGTCGCCGAGGATAACCACGCCGATCTCACGGGCGTCGAGGTTGAAGGCCAGGCCGAGCGTGCCGTCCTCGAAGGTCAGCAGCTCGTTGGCCATGCAACCAGGCAGTCCTGTCACATGCGCAATGCCATCGCCTGCGGTCGCGACGTGCCCCACCTCCTGGGTAGGCGTCTCCGACGGCGTGTACGCGTCGACGAATTCATCGAGCGCCTTGCGTATCGTGGCGGGATCAATGGTCAGTTCTGCCATGATCACTCCTTATTGATTGGTTTACAGTTCGTTGCGCACGCGGGCCCCTGCCCGCGCGCGTGACTTGCGTCAGTCGACGCTCGACGCGACGCCTGCCTTCGCGCGGCGCCGCAGTGTGTCCAGCTGCGCGACCACCGTGTTGTCGGTGACCTCGTCGCCCACCTGGATGCGCATGCCGCCCATCACGCTGTGGTCCACCACCGAGTGGATGTGCACCGGCCGGCCGACCTTCTTCGAGTAGATCTGCACGAGCCGCTTGGACTGCGCGTCGGTCAGCGGGACCGCGGTGGTCACCGTCACCATCGACTCGCCCATGTGGCGGGAGAACTTGTTGATGAGCCACTGGATGGTCTCCAGGTAGCGGCGGTTGCGCGGGTTGCGCGTCGCGTGCTGCGCCAGGCGCATCGTGATGCGGTCGAAGCCCATGTTGCCGACCAGCGCGTTGAGCAGGTCGTAGCGTGCCTCGAGCGGGCCCTGGTCGTCGGACAGGTCCGAGCGCACGACCGGCAGGTCGAGCAGCGCGGACTGCAGCTGCGCGAGCTGGATCGACACTTCCAGGGTCTTGCCGTCCTGGTCCGCCTGGTACATCATCGCGTCCACCGCGAAGTCCTCCACGGCGTTGTCGATGTCGTACGCGCGGCTCCAGGTGCGGCCGACGAGGTCGGTCATGATGTCCATGGTCATCGGCTCGATCTTGTCGCCGAGCAGGTCGTGCAGCAGCTTGACCTTGTCCTTGGCCGGACGGCCGGGGTCGGTCAGCGCGCGCTGCAGGCGCGGGTTGTGGTCGAGCACATAGGTGATGGTGAACAGTTCGTTGCCGATGTCCCATGCGTCGACGCCGGCCGCGGCCAGCCTCTTCGCGAACGAGTCGCGCGACTCGCGGTCCGCGACGCAGGATGCCTCTCCTCGCATCGGTCACCTCCCTTCCTTGCGCGCGGGCACTACTTGCCCTGCTCCATGTCGTCGAGCATCTTGTCGATCATGTCCGCCTGCACGGATTCGCTGCCCAGCTCGCTGCCGAGGATCTTCCCGGCGAGCTCGGTGGCCATCGTGCCGACCTGGCCCTTGAGCTGGACCATGGCCTTCTGCTGCTGCGATTCGACGGAACGCTCGGCGTTCGCGGTGATCTGCGCGGCCTCGGTCTCGGCGCGCGAGCGCGCGTCGGCGATGATGTGCGAGGCCTCCGCACGGGCGTCGTCGCAGATCTTCGATGCCTCGACGCGGGCCGTGCTCAGCTGGTCCTGGTACTTCTTCTTCGCCTCTTCGGCGTCCTTCTGGGCCTGTTCGGCCTTGGCCATGCCACCCTCGATCTTGGCGGCACGCTCGTCGAAAATGGACTGGAACTTCGGCAGGAAGAACTTGTAGAAGAACACGGCCACGATGATCAGGATGATCAGCGACCACACGATGTCATAGGGCTCAGGGATGAACAGGTTGATGCCAACCTTCTCTTCGGCCAAGACGGTCATGTGTCCTCCTCCTTTCATGTCCTGTTAGACGTTTGGTGAACGGGTTCCTGTCCGGATCAGTTGAAGATGAAGCCGGCCACGAAGCCGAGCAGGGCCAGGAACTCGACGAACGCCAGGCCGAGGAACATGAGGGTCTGGAGGCGGCCGCCCAGCTCGGGCTGGCGCGCGGTGGACTCGATGGTCTTGCCGATCAGGATGCCAAGGCCGATGCCGGGGCCGATGGCGGCGAGGCCGTAGCCGATGGCGTTCAGGCTGCCGGAAACCTCAGCGAGGGTGATGAGATCCATGGTTGTTTCCTTTCTGCATGTCGCGAGGGACGGCCCCGGGCGACGAACTTTTGGGATGTGTGTGCCCGGCGGTCAGTCGATCTCCGGATAGCTCATATTGATGTACGCGGTGGTCAGGATGGCGAAGATGTAGGCCTGCAGCGCGGCGACCAGCGTCTCGAACAGGTACATGAACATGCCACCGGCGAAGGTGAGGATGCCCAGCGGCATCATCAGCTTGTTGACCACGGCGAAGAAGAAGTACTGCGTGGCACCCAGGCACAGCGAGAGGATGAGGTGGCCGGAGACCATGTTGGCGAAGAGTCGGATCGTCAGGGAGACCGGGCGGATCACCAGCAGCTCGAACAGCTGGATGGGGCACAGCAGGATGTACAGCGGCCACGGGACGCCCCTCGGGAAGAGCTCGTCGCGCAGGTAGCGGCCCAGGCCCTTCTCGCGGATGCCGGCGATCCAGTACTGCACGAAGCACCACGCGGCGAACAGCAGCGGCAGCGTGATCGTCGCGGACGCGGCGATGTTGAAGCCGGGGACCTCGCCGCACAGGTTGAACACGAGCAGCGTGAGGAACACCGTGGTGACCATGGGCACGTAGCGCTTGCCGCGCACCTCGCCCATGACCTGGTAGACGATGCTGTTCTTGACGAACTCGATGACCCATTCGACGGCGCCCTGCCAACGGCCCGGCACGAGCTTGGCGCGGGCGGCGGTGATGCCGAGCACGAGCAGCATGATGATCGTGGCGAGCACGCGCACGAAGATGATGCGGTTCATGGCGAACGGGGTGCCCTGGAAGAGGATCTCCGGGGGCAGGAACTCATTGATCTTTGGCGTGTAGTCCTCGAAGTTGGACGACGCCGCGAGCGCGGTGACGCCACTGACCAAACCACCAAGCATGCATGCCTCCCGGTTTTTCGTTAACTCTTCATCTGCTGCAAGTCTAATCCCGTGCCCCACCGAAATGTGACAGGGCTGTTTCGTGGGTTGTCAACAATGGTGGGGGAAACCTTCACCATTGCTTCAAAATCACCGAAATGCGATTATTAGCGGTTACATGGACATCACCGTGGGCGCAAAGCGTCATAATGGCCCCTCGGCGGAAGTCTTTCGCCCAAGGCGTGCGAACGGTGGAAAAGTTCCGATATGTCGGGCCGTCGTGCCTTCCGCCACGCCGGCGATGTCCGGCGCGGCGGAAGGCCGTCGCCGGGCGTCCACGCCGTCGACGGCCGTCAGCCGCGCGCGCCGGGGAACTCGTCGGGGATGACGCCGTAGCCGTCGTGCGCGAAGGGCGCGAAGCCGTCGGCGCGCGGGCCGGCGGGCGTGTGGCGCACGATGTTCGCGGTCGCCATGAGGCCCTCGGCTCGAAGGCGCGGCACCTCCGCCAGGTCGTACGGCGTCATCTGGTACACCCAATTGAGCCAGTTGCGCCACAGCAGGTTCGCGTGCGCGCGCCACGCGAACAGCGGCTCGAGCGACGGGTCGTCGTGCGGGAAATAGTTCGTCGGGAACGGCACGTTCGTCAGGCCCTTGTCGAGGTCGCGGCGGTACTCCTCGGCGAGCGTCATCTTGCCGTACTCCCAGTGGCCGAGGGCGAACACCTCGGAGAACTCGCGCGTGGCGACGAGGCCCGGGCCCGCCTCGGGGCCCCAGGTGAGCACCTGCAGCT
>JAXJQE010000089.1:0-8944 GCA_036311305.1 Bifidobacterium sp. | reverse complement strand
GCGCCGCGCCGTATCGCGGAACGCGGGCGGCCGATGGGCGTCGCATGCCCTATGCTGGTGCGAGCTGACCGTTGCGCGGGCGCGCGACCGCGGCCGTCCCGCGCGCAGACACCGAGGGAGACTCATGGACAAGGCAATCATCACCGTCGTCGGACAGGACACCGTGGGCATCATCGCGCGCGTGTGCACGTACCTCGCCGAGCACCACGCCAACGTGCTCGACATCTCGCAGACCATCCTCGACGGCTTCTTCAACATGATGATGATCGTCGACGTCGCGAACATGGACGTCGCGTTCGACGACGTCGTCACGGACCTCGAGGGCCTGGGCGACGAGATCGGCGTGCGCATCCGCTGCCAGCGCGAGGCGATCTTCACCAGCATGCACCGCGTCTGAGCGCCCCGGGCGCCACCACCCGTACAACACCCGCGTTAGAGAGGCCGGAAGGAAGCCGCCATGCCCACCATCATGGAAGTCCATGAGACGAACCAGATGATCGAACAGGAGAAGCTCGACGTACGCACCATCACCATGGGCATCAACCTCATGGACTGCGCGCGCGACGACGTCGACGAGACCTGCGAGGCCATCCACCGCAAGATCACCACCTACGCCAAGGACCTCGTGCCCGTCGGGAAGTCGATCGAACGCGACTTCGGCATCCCGATCGTCAACAAGCGCATCACCGTCACGCCCATCGCCTTCGTCGGCGCCAGCTGCTGCAAGTCGACCGGCGACTTCGTCAAGATCGCGCACGCGCTCGACCGCGCCGGCAAGGACGTCGGCGTCGACCTGCTCGGCGGCTACTCCGCGCTCGTCTCCAAGTCGATGACCCCCGCCGAGGAGCTGCTCATCCGCTCGCTGCCGCAGGCGCTGAGCGAGACCGACATCGTGTGCTCGTCCGTCAACGTCGGCTCCACGAAGACCGGCATCGACATGAACGCCGTGGCCCTGCTCGGCCACGTCATCAAGGAGATCGCCGAGGCCACCGCGGACATCGACTCGTACGGCTGCGTCAAATTCGTCGCGTTCTGCAACGCGCCGGACGACAACCCGTTCATGGCCGGCGGCTTCCACGGCGTCACCGAGGGCGACGCCGTCATCAACGTCGGCGTCTCCGGCCCGGGCGTGGTCTCCAGCGCGCTCGACGCCGCCGAGGGCAAGGACTTCGAGTTCCTGTGCGAGACCATCAAGCGCACCGCGTTCAAGATCACGCGCGTCGGCCAGCTGGTGGCCCAGGAGGCCTCCAAGCGCCTCGGCGTGCCCTTCGGCATCATCGACCTGTCGCTCGCGCCGACGCCCGCGGTGGGCGACTCCGTCGGCGAGGTCCTCGAGAAGATGGGACTCGCGCAGGTGGGCGGTCCCGGCACCACGGCCGCGCTCGCCATGCTCAACGACCAGGTCAAGAAGGGCGGCATCATGGCGTCCTCCTACGTGGGCGGCCTGTCCGGCGCGTTCATCCCGGTCTCCGAGGACAAGAACATGATCGACGCCGCCGAGTCCGGGTGCCTGACCATCGAGAAGCTCGAGGCGATGACCTGCGTGTGCTCCGTCGGCCTCGACATGATCGCCATCCCCGGCGACACCTCCGCCGCCACGATCTCCGGCATCATCGCCGACGAGTCCGCCATCGGCATGGTCAACCAGAAGACCACCGCCGTGCGCATCATCCCCGTGGTGGGCAAGACCGTCGGCCAGATGGCCAACTTCGGCGGCCTGATGGGCTACGCCCCCATCATGCCCGTCAACCAGGCCGACTGCTCCGTCTTCGTCAACCGCGGCGGCCGCATCCCAGCCCCCATCCACAGCTTCAAGAACTGAACGGACCCCATAGGTACGCAAGGTACGCAAGAAACCTCACGTTTTTTCGTGACATTTCTAGGTCGCCGGCTTCGCCGGCCCTAGAAATGTCACGAAAAAACGTGAGGTTTCTTGCGCGGGGGCGTCACGCGTCACTCGCCGCCGGCGAAGCCGAGCTGGCGCCAGGCCTCGTAGATGGCGATCGACGCGCAGTTCGTCAGGTTGAGGGAGCGCAGGCTCGGGCGCATCGGCAGGCGCACCTGCTCGGCGACGTGCGGGCCGGCCATGATGTCCATCGGGTCGGGGATGTTGCCCGGTTCGGGGCCGAACAGCAGGATGTCGGTCGGCCGGTACTCGACCTCCGTGTACAGCTTGGTGGCGTGCGCCGTGAACGCGATGATGCGCGAGTCGGGCATCGACTCCACGAGGTCCTCGAAGTTGGGATGCAGCACCACGTGCGCCATGTCGTGGTAGTCGAGGCCCGCGCGGCGCAGCTTGGTGTCGCGCAGGTTGAAGCCCAGGGGCTCCACGAGGTGCAGGATCGTGCCGGTCACCGCGCACAGGCGGATCGCCGAGCCCGTGTTGCCGGGGATGCGCGGCGAGTAGTAGCACAGGTGCGGCGTCGACGTCTCCATCTTCGCCGCGTCCTTCGCGCTGAGCATGGCATCCACCACGGAAATGGGGTTGCCGTGCGCGTCGGTGACCAGCTCGTCGGGCCCGTAGTTGGACTTGCGGTACCCGTACTCGAACATCTTCTCGACCTTGGCCTCGGGCGCGTCGGCCGAGGCGGCAGGGTTGGTGGGGGAATCAGTCATGCGACACACGATACAACGGGCGGGGGAGTGCGCCCCCGCGCGCCGCCCGCTACAATGGACCGACTATGGCGAAGAAGACACCGTACTCGTTCGGCGCCGCGCAGGCCGACCGCATCCTCGACGAGGCCGCCGCCGTGCGCGGCCCCGTCGCCGCCTGGTGGGACACCAACGCGCGCGAGCTGCCGTGGCGCTTCGGCCGCACCACCCCCTGGGGCGTGCTCGTGTGCGAGGTGATGAGCCAGCAGACGCAGATGAGCCGCGTCGTGCCCTACTGGGAGGCGTGGATGGCGCGCTGGCCCGACGCGATGGCCCTCGCCGCCGCCAGCAAGTCCGACGTCATCACCGCGTGGGGGCGCCTCGGCTACCCCCGGCGCGCCCTGCGCCTGCAGGAATGCGCGCGCGTCGTCGCCCACGAATACCACGACAGACTCCCCGACGATTACGACGAGCTCATGGCGCTGCCCGGCATCGGCGACTACACCGCGAGCGCCGTGCTGAGCTTCGCGTTCGGCGAGCGCATCGCCGTCGTCGACACGAACATCCGCCGCGTGCTGAGCCGCGCGTTCCTCGGCGAGGAGTCGCTCGGCGGCGCCACGACCGCCGCCGAGCGCGCGCTCGCCGACCTCGTGCTGCCCATCGAGCCGGACGTGGCGAGCCGCTGGAACCAGGCGATCATGGAGATCGGCGCGCTGGTGTGCACCGCGAAGACGCCGCGCTGCGAGGAGTGCCCGCTGCGCGAGGCGTGCCTGTTCCTCGCCGACGGCATGCCGGGCCTCGGCGAGCGGCGCACGCGGCCGCGCCAGCGGTTCGCGGGCACCGACCGCCAAGTGCGCGGCCTGGTCCTGGGCGCCCTGCGCGCGCTGCCCGAGGGCGCCGCGCTCGCCTACGACGACGCGGCGAAACTGTGGGACGACGCCGCGCAGCTCGACCGCTGCATCGCCTCGCTCGACGAGGACGGCCTCGTCGAGATCGTCGGCGTGCACGACCTGCGCCTGCCGCGCTAGGGGAAGGGAACGCCGGCGCGGCGCGCGGGACGTGCGCCTTGCGCGATACCGCGCCGGAACCGCTACACTGGTGCCCATGCCATCCTCCGACCGCAACTCCCATGATCCCCGCGACCAGCGCGGGCGCGCGCGTATGTCGCGCGGCGCCCGCTCCAGCCGATCGGAGGCGCGGGACGCGCGGGACGCGCGCGCGGTGCGGAGTGCGCGGGAGCGCGGCAACGGCGGCGCGCCGTCGCGCGGCACGGCGCCCGGCAAGGTGCGCAGGCGCAAGATGAGCAAGCAGAAGCGCGCGATGTACCGCCGGCGCCGCCTCGCGGTGCTCGCCGGCGTGCTCGTCGTCGTCGCCGTGTGCGTGTTCTGCGTGTACAGCCTGATCCGCGGCGCGGTCGGCATGGGCGACTGGATCGGCGCGGGCGAGCGCATGAGCATGTCGCGCAGCGCGGCGCCAGCGCCCAAGCAGGAGAGCAAGGTGCGCGACTGCTCGGCGAACGACGTCGAGCTCACGCTCACGCCGTCGACGACCGCGATCGGCGTCGGCGGTTCCGTGGAGTTCACGGCGACCATCGAGTACACGGGCAAGGACCCGGAGGGCTGCTTCGTCGACGGCGCGGACGACTCGCGCGTGCTCGTCGTCAAGTCCGGCGACGACACCGTCTACCGCTCCGACGCGTGCGAGGACACGTACCGGCCGCTGCTGATGATGAGCGGCGTCAAGGACGAGCAGAAGATGACGTGGAACGCCGACCGCTCGGGCAAGGAGTGCGTCGCCGACGCGCAACTGCCGCACGTCACGTCACGTCACGTGACGCGTCACGTCACGTTATAGGGGGCACCCTCAGCGTTATAGGGGGCACCTCCCAAAATGTGAGATTGCTCACATTTTGGGTATGTTGATTTGCGCGCAAGTGTTGGAAACACTAAGCTTGTGTCCCAGTGTCTTAGTGTGTCATATAGCGGGCATGCTTGCAACGACGAAGCGCCCGCAGCCAGGCATATGGCGGCCGGCCCCGCGCTTGTCCCCGTAGAGTATCCACCTCACCAAACGAAAGCGACAGGAACGTCCATTGTCTGAGACTACGACGAACAGCACTTCCATCATCGCGCGCGCGGACCAGCAGGACATCGACCTGCACAAGGCCACCGACCGCGTGAACTTCGGCTCCATCGCGGAACCGATCGACGTCCCGTACCTGCTCGGCGTGCAGACCGACAGCTTCGACTGGCTGATCGGCAACGACCGCTGGAAGGCGCGCGTCGAGGAGGACGAGGCCAACGGCACCCACACCGTCGCGCACGTCTCCGGCCTCGACGAGGTCTTCCAGGAGATCTCCCCCATCGAGAACTTCGCGCAGACCATGAGCCTGACCTTCTCCGACCCGTACTTCGAGGAGCCGCGCCACACGGTCCAGGAGTGCAAGGAGAAGGACTACACCTACTGCGCGCCGCTGTACGTCAACGCCGAGTTCGAGAACGGCGAGACCGGCGAGATCAAGTCCCAGACCGTGTTCATGGGCGACTTCCCGCTGCAGACCCCGCACGGCACCTTCATCATCGGCGGCACCGAGCGCGTCATCGTCTCGCAGCTCGTGCGCTCGCCGGGCGTGTACTTCGACCGCCAGCAGGAGCGCACCTCCGACAAGGAGGTCTTCGGCGCGAAGATCATCCCGAGCCGCGGCGCGTGGCTCGAGTTCGAGATCGACAAGCGCGACTTCCTGGGCGTGCGCGTGGACCGCAAGCGCAAGCAGTCCGCCATCGTGTTCCTCATGGCCATCGGCATGACCCGCAAGGAGATCCGCGACGCCTTCGAGGGCTACCCGCTCGTGCTCGACGCCCTGGAGAAGGAGACCATCGACACGCAGGACGAGGCCCTCACGGACCTGTACCGCAAGATCCGCCCGGCGGACGCGGCCACCCCGGAGGCCGGCAAGAACCTGCTCGACTCCTTCTACTTCAACACCAAGCGCTACGACCTGGCGCGCGTGGGCCGCTACAAGATCAACCGCAAGCTCGGCCTGGAGGGCGACTACGACGACCGCTCGCTGAGCCGCGAGGACATCATCGCCACCATCAAGTACCTGGTGAGCCTGCACGCCGGCGCCGCGACCTTCCCGGGCAAGCGCGACGGCGAGGACGTCGAGCTGCGCGTGGACGTCGACGACATCGACCACTTCGGCAACCGCCGCATCCGCCAGGTCGGCGAGCTGATCCAGAACCAGCTGCGCACCGGCCTGAGCCGCATGGAGCGCGTCGTGCGCGAGCGCATGACCACGCAGGACGCCGAGGCCATCACGCCGCAGTCGCTGATCAACATCCGCCCGGTGAACGCCACCATCAAGGAGTTCTTCGGCACCTCGCAGCTCTCGCAGTTCATGGACCAGAACAACCCGCTGGCCGGCGTGACCAACAAGCGCCGCCTGTCGGCCCTGGGCCCCGGCGGCCTGAGCCGCGACCGCGCCTCCATGGAGGTGCGCGACGTGCACCCGTCCCACTTCGGCCGCATGTGCCCGATCGAGTCCCCTGAAGGCCCGAACATCGGCCTGATCGGCTCGCTGGCGACCTTCGGCCGCATCAACCCGTTCGGCTTCATCGAGACCCCGTACCGCAAGGTCGTCAACGGCCACGTCACCGACGAGGTCGAGTACATGACCGCCGACCGCGAGGCCGAGCACGTCATCGCGCAGGCCAACCAGGAGCTCGACGAGAACGGCAACTTCGTGGGCAAGCAGGCCCTCGTGCGTGACGCCGCCGGCGAGGCGGAGGACGTCCCGATCGAGGAGGTCGACTACATGGACGTCTCCCCGCGCCAGATGGTGTCGGTGGGCGCCTCCCTGATCCCGTTCCTGGAGCACGACGAGGGCCACCGAGCCCTCATGGGCACCAACATGCAGCGCCAGGCCGTGCCGCTGATCAAGTCCGAGCGCCCGCTCGTGGGCACCGGCGCCGAGTGGCGCGCCGCCGTGGACTCCGGCGACGTCATCCTGGCCGACAAGCCGGGCGTGGTCACCTACGTGTCCGCCGACATCATCCGCGTGATGAACGACGACGGCACCACCTCGAGCTACAAGCTGGCCAAGTTCCAGCGCTCGAACCAGACCACCTGCTACAACCAGGTCCCGCTCATCCACGACGGCGAGCGCGTCGAGGAGGGCACCGTCCTGGCCGACGGCCCCGCCACCGAGCAGGGCGAGATGGCCCTGGGCAAGAACCTGCTGGTCGCCTTCATGCCGTGGAACGGCTACAACTACGAGGACGCCGTGATCATCTCGCAGCGCCTCGTCCAGGACGACACGCTCTCCTCGATCCACATCGAGGAGTACGAGATCGACGCGCGCGAGACCAAGCTGGGCGCTGAGGAGATCACCCGCGACCTGCCGAACGTCGGCGAGGACGCGGTGGCCAACCCCGACGAGCGCGGCATCATCCGCATCGGCGCCGAGGTCGAGGCCGGCGACATCCTCGTCGGCAAGGTCACCCCGAAGGGCGAGACCGAGCTGACCCCGGAGGAGCGCCTGCTGCGCGCCATCTTCGGCGAGAAGAGCCGCGAGGTGCGCGACACCTCGCTGCGCGTGCCCCACGGCGAGACCGGCACCGTCATCGCGGTCAAGGAGATCACCCGCGAGGACGCCGAGGAGGACGGCGACGAGCTGCCCAACGGCGTCAACCAGATGATCCGCGTGTACATCGCGCAGCACCGCAAGATCACGCAGGGCGACAAGCTCTCCGGCCGCCACGGCAACAAGGGCGTCATCTCGCGCATCCTGCCCGAGGAGGACATGCCGTTCCTCGAGGACGGCACCCCGGTCGACATCATGCTCAACCCCCTGGGCGTGCCTAGCCGAATGAACCTCGGCCAGGTGCTCGAGCTGCACCTGGGCTGGGTCGCGCACTCCGGCTGGGACATCTCCATCGACCCGGACCTCGAGGCCGCGTGGAAGAAGTACGTGCCGCAGGGCGCCGAGAAGGGCGCGCCGGGCACGCCGGTGGCCACCCCGGTGTTCGACGGCGTGCGCCAGGAGACCCTCAAGGGCCTGCTCTCCACCACGCTGCCCGACCGCGACGGCAACAACCTCGTGGGCCCCGACGGCAAGGCGACGCTGTTCGACGGCCGCACCGGCGAGCCGTTCCCGAAGCCGATCTCCGTGGGCTACATGTACATGCTCAAGCTGCACCACCTGGTCGACGACAAGATCCACGCCCGCTCCACCGGCCCGTACTCGATGATCACCCAGCAGCCGCTGGGCGGCAAGGCGCAGTTCGGCGGCCAGCGCTTCGGCGAGATGGAGGTGTGGGCCCTCGAGGCCTACGGCGCCGCGTACACGCTGCACGAGATGATGACCACCAAGTCCGACGACGTCGACGGCCGCGTGCGCGTCTACGGCGCCATCGTCAAGGGCGAGAACCTGCCGCCGGCCGGCATCCCCGAGTCCTTCAAGGTGCTCCTCAAGGAGATGCAGTCCCTGGCCCTGAACGTCGAGGTGCTCAACGCCGAGGGCGTGGCCATCGACATGAAGGACGAGGACGACGACCCCGTCTCCTCCTCCGCCGACCTCGGCTTCAACATCGGCGGCCGCCCGGACGCCGCCGCGAAGGCCGACCAGGTCGTCGACGAACCCGAATACAAGTAACCCGACCAGACAACCGGTAACACCAACCAACGGAAGACAGGAATTTACGTGCTGGACGTCAATGCTTTTGACAAACTGAAGATCGGCCTGGCCACCGCCGACGACATCCGCGGCTGGAGCTGCGGCGAGGTCAAGAAGCCCGAGACCATCAACTACCGCACCCTGAAGCCCGAGAAGGACGGCCTGTTCGGCGAGCAGATCTTCGGACCTACCCGTGACTGGGAGTGCGCCTGCGGCAAGTACAAGCACGTGCGCTTCAAGGGCATCGTGTGCGAGCGCTGCGGCGTGGAGGTCACCCGCAGCCGCGTGCGCCGCGAGCGCATGGGCCACATCGAGCTGGCCGCCCCCGTGACCCACATCTGGTTCTTCAAGGGCGTGCCGAGCCGCCTCGGCTACCTGCTGGGCATCGCGCCCAAGGAGCTGGAGAAGGTCATCTACTTCGCCTCCTACATGGTCACCAAGGTGGACGAGGAGCAGCGCCACCAGGACCTGCCGGACCTGCAGGACGAGTTCGACACCGAGATCAAGAACCTCGAGCGCCGCCGCGACAACGAGATCGAGGAGCGCGCCAAGAAGGTGGAGGCCGACCTGGCCGAGCTCGAGGCCGAGGGCGAGGTCAAGGCGAGCGCCAAGACCAAGCTGCGCAACGGCGCCGAGCGCGACATGGCCGAGATTCGCCGCAAGTACGACGACCAGATC
>JAXJQE010000088.1:0-1629 GCA_036311305.1 Bifidobacterium sp. | reverse complement strand
GTACAAGGTGATCAAGCTGCGCGACTCCGGCGAGCTCGGCGACACCGTCGTCGTGCAGGGCGGCACGTTCCTCAACGACGCCGTGCTGCGCGCCTTCGAGCTGCTCACCGAGCGCGAGGTGACGCGACCGAACATCGCCGGCCTCATGGGCGCGTACGGCGCGGCGCTGACCGCGCGCATGCACTACGACGACGTCGCCGACGACACCGACGGCGACGCGACCGACACCGAGGTGCCGGTCGGCACCGTCGACGGCGTCGAGCACACCGTGTCCACCATCCTCGGCGGCAAGGAGCTCGACGAGCTCGACATGACCACCGAGCGCGACACGTGCAAACTGTGCCAGAACCACTGCAAGCTGACGATCACGACGTTCCACGACGGCTCGAAGTACGTCACCGGCAACCGCTGCGAGCGCGGCGGCGACGCCAAGCGCAAGAGGAGCGACCGCCCGAACCTGTACGACTACAAGTACAAGCGCGCCTTCGCGTACCGCCGCCTGACCGACAAGAAGGCGACGCGCGGCGAGATCGGCATCCCGCGCGTGCTCAACATGTACGAGAACTACCCGTTCTGGTTCACGCTGCTCACGTCCCTGGGCTTCAAGGTCGTCATCTCCGGCCGCTCCAGCCATGAGCTGTTCGAGACGGGCATCGAGTCCATCGCCTCGGAGAACATCTGCTACCCGGCCAAGCTCGTGCACGGCCACATCAAGTGGCTGCTGGACAAGGGCATCACGACCATCTTCTACCCGTGCGTCTCCTACGAGGACAACCTCGTGCCCGGCTCGGACAACCACTACAACTGCCCGGTCGTGGCCAACTACCCGCTCGTGGTGGGCGCCAACATGGCCGAGCTGCGCGAGGACGGCGTGCGCTTCATGCACCCCTACTTCAACCTCGCCAACCACGAGCTCATGGTCGAGCGCATCGTCGAGGAGTTCGCGTGGGCCGGCGTGGACCGCCTCGAGGCCGAGACCGCCGTCGCCGCCGCGTACGCCGAGGACAAGGTCTTCAAGCACGACGTGCAGATGGAGGGCGCCAGGGCCCTCGCCTACATGAAGGAGCACGACTGCCGCGGCATCGTGCTGGCGGGGCGCCCCTACCACATCGACCCCGAGGTCAACCACGGCATCCCCGAGACGATCTGCTCGCTGGGGATGGTGGTCCTCTCCGAGGACTCCGTCGCGTGGATGGACCCCGAGCACCAGCCGGACCTCACTGAGTTCCTGGGCAAGGACGAACAGGACCCGAAGGCCAGGAACGCCGCCGGCTTCCGCCACGTCGAGGACCGCAAGGTCACGCTGCCGCTGCGCGTGACCAACCAGTGGGCCTACCACGCGCGCCTCTACCAGGCCGCGGACGTCGTCGCCCACTACCCGGGCCTCGAGCTCGTCCAGCTCAACTCCTTCGGCTGCGGACTGGACGCCATCACCACCGACCAGGTCGCCGAGATCCTCGCCGACAAGGCCGACGTGTACACGATGCTCAAGATCGACGAGGTCTCCAACCTCGGCGCCGCGAAGATCCGCCTGCGCAGCCTCAAGGCCGCCATCGAGGAGCGCGAGCGCAACGCCGCGCACCTGCAGGAGACCGCCGACGAGTCGACGCCGTCGCTGGCGGTGCGCCC
>JAXJQE010000087.1:0-9785 GCA_036311305.1 Bifidobacterium sp. | reverse complement strand
CGGTCGAGCTCGCCGAGGATGCCGGTGATGCCGCCGGCGCGGTGCACGTCGGAGATCTCCCACTCGCCGGAGGGGGAGGCCTTGCAGATGCACGGCACGGTGTGCGAGACGCGCTCGATGTCGTCGAGCGTGAAGTCGACGTCCGCGCTCTGCGCCATCGCCAGGATGTGCAGCACCGTGTTCGTCGAGCCGCCCATGGCCACGTCCATCGTCATCGCGTTCTCGAACGCGTGCTTCGTGGCGATGGAGCGCGGCAGCACGCTCTCGTCGTCGTCCCGGTAGTAGCGGTTCGCGATGTCCACCACGGTCTTCGCGGCGCGCTCGAACAGCCGCTTGCGGTAGCCATGCGAGGCAAGCACCGTGCCGTTGCCCGGCAGCGCCAGTCCCATCGCCTCGGTCAGGCAGTTCATCGAGTTCGCGGTGAACATGCCGGCGCACGAGCCGCAGGTGGGGCACACCGTGCGCTCGTAGGCGAGCAGGTCCTCGTCGCTCAGGTCGTCGTCGGCGGACGCATACATCACGTCGATGAGGTCGGTGTTCTCCTTGACGGTGCCGTCGGGCATCACGGTCGTGCCGGCCTCCATGGGGCCGCCGGAGACGAACACGGTGGGAATGTTCAGGCGCAGCGCCGCCATGAGCATGCCTGGCGTGATCTTGTCGCAGTTCGAGATGCAGATCAGCGCGTCCGCGCAGTGGGCGTTGACCTGGTACTCCACGGTGTCCGCGATGATCTCGCGGTTCGGCAGCGAGTACAGCATGCCCGTGTGGCCCATCGCGATGCCGTCGTCCACGGCCATCGTGTTGAACTCGCGCGGGATGCCGCCGGCCTTCTTGACCGCCTCGGAGACGAGCCGGCCCACCTTGTTGAGGTGCACGTGGCCGGGCACGAACTCGTCGAACGAGTTCGCGATGGCCACGATGGGCTTGCCGAAGTCCTTGGCGTCCACGCCGGCCGCGCGGTAGAGGGCGCGTGCGCCGGCGAAGATCCTTCCGTTCATGATTTTCGCAGATCGCATTTCCATAGCGCCCCATTCAACCCGAAAGGCCGCGGAAATCCGCCCGAAAGGCCACATGCTGGGAAATCCTGCGCCAAATCCACGCAATTGCGCGCACCATTGCGCCGGTACAGCCCACGGCGTACCATGGGCTGGTTGGAAAACAAGAGTTCATGCATGTGTTTTGGAGGCACCACCATGGCATTCGGTACCGAACCCACCCCCACCGGCCTGGCCAACCCGCCCATCGACGACCTCATGGAGCACGCCGACTCCAAGTACGCGCTCGCCATCTTCGCCGCCAAGCGCGCCCGCCAGATCAACTCCTACTTCACGCAGCTCAACGAGGGCCTGCTGCAGAACGTCGGCCCGCTGGTCGAGTACCAGAGCCAGGAGAAGCCGCTGTCCATCGCGTTCCGCGAGATCAACGAGGGCCTGCTCGAGGAGACCCTCGGCGAGGACGACCTGTCCGAGGGCAACTGATCCCATCCTTCCCGGCCGCCGGCGCCACGCGCCCGGCGGCCGACCCATGCGCACACGCGGCCGCGGCGCCGCGTGCCGCCTGAGCGCCCAATGCCGCAGCAGAGCCACCAATCCGCACCAGCCAAGCAAGGGAGCGCCACCCATGGCAGAAGAACGCAAGCTCATCTCCGCCGAATCCGTCACCGAAGGCCATCCGGACAAGATCTGTGACCAGATCTCCGACGCCGTCCTGGACGACCTGCTGCGCCAGGACCCCCATTCCCACGTCGCCGTGGAGACCTGCGCCACCACCGGCCAGTTCATGGTCTTCGGCGAGGTCACCAGCGAAGGCTACGCCGACATCCAGCGCATCGTGCGCGACGTCGTGCGCGGCATCGGCTACACGAGCTCCGAGGTCGGCCTGGACGCCGACTCCTGCGGCGTGCTCGTGTCCATCACCGAGCAGAGCCCGGAGATCAACCAGGGCGTGGCGCGCATCAGCGCCGCCCGCGAGAGCGACGTGTCCCGCGAGGAGCGCTACGAGGCGCAGGGCGCCGGCGACCAGGGCGTCATGTTCGGCTACGCGAGCGACGAGACCGACGCGCTCATGCCGCTGCCGATCCACCTGGCGCACCGCCTGGCCAAGCGCCTGACCGACGTGCGCAAGCAGAGCGTCGTGCCCTACCTGCGCCCCGACGGCAAGACCCAGGTGACCATCGAGTACGACGAGCACGACGTGCCCGTGCGCGTGGACACCGTGCTCATCTCCACACAGCACGACCCCGCGGTGACGCAGGAGTGGCTGCGCGAGCAGCTCAAGGCGCACGTCATCGACCCGGTGCTCGACGAGGTGCTCGGCGACGCCGTGGCGCACGACGACTACCGCATGCTCGTCAACCCGACCGGCTCGTTCATCATGGGCGGTCCGGCCGCCGACGCCGGCCTGACCGGCCGCAAGATCGTCGTCGACACGTACGGCGGCGCCGCGCACCACGGCGGCGGCGCGTTCTCCGGCAAGGACCCGAGCAAGGTCGACCGTTCCGCCGCGTACGCCGCGCGCTGGGTCGCCAAGAACATCGTCGCCGCGGGCCTGGCGCACCGCGTGGAGGTGCAGGTCGCGTACGCCATCGGCGTCGCCGAGCCGGTGAGCATCAACGTGGAGACCTACGGCACGCAGATCGGCGGGGTGACGCGCGAGGACATCCAGCGCGCCGTGCGCCGCGTGTTCGACCTGCGGCCGGCCGCCATCGTCGACGAGCTCGACCTGCTGCGCCCGATCTACTCGGAAACGGCCGCGTACGGCCACTTCGGCCGCGACGACGCCGACTTCCCGTGGGAGGCCACCGACCGCGTCGCCGAGCTCAAGGCGGCCATCGCCGAGGACCGCGGCTGACCCGATACCCGGGCGCCGTGCCCAGGAGGGCACGGCGCCCTTTTGCTTTTCCAGGGGCGAACGGCCGGACCCGTGCGTTCATCCGCCCCGCCTACACTGGCGCACAACATACCGGCACGGGACCCAAGGAGGCGCATCACATGGCAGCAATGAACGTCGGGCAGATGGTGGAGCTCTTCATCAGACCGGGGGCGCCGTTGCGGGTCGTCGCGTTCGACGGCTCGTCCTTCGGCAGCGAGGACGCGCCGCTGACCATCGAGGTCAGGAACTCGCGCGCCGTCTACTACCTGGCCAACTCGCCGAACGAGCTGGGGCTGGCGCGCGCCTACCTGCAGGGCGACATCGACTCGCCGCAGCTGGTGCCCGGCAACCCCTACACGCTATTCAAGGACCTCATGGCCCTCAAGCCCTACCTGCGCATGCCCAACCCGGCGCAGCTCGCCAAGGCCGCCGCCTCGGTCGCCTCCCACGGCTGGAAGCGTCCCGCGCCGCCGGCGATCGAGGGTCCCGGCAAGGCCAAGCGCCTGAGCGAGGGGCTGCTGCCGCACACCAAGGCCGGCGACGCCGCCACGGTGAGCTACCACTACGACCAGTCCAACGCGTTCTACCGCCTGTTCCTCGGACCCTCCATGACGTACACGTGCGCCGTGTTCGACTCCCCGGACACCTCGCTCGAGGCCGCCCAGAAGGCCAAGCTCGACCTTGTGCTCGACAAGCTCGCCCTCAAGCCCGGCGACCGCCTGCTGGACATCGGCTGCGGCTGGGGCTCCATGGAGATCGAGGCCGCCAAGCGCGGCATCAAGGTCCTCGGCGTCACGCTCGCCGAGGAGCAGGTCGAGTGGGCGCAGCGCTGGATCAGGCAGGAAGGCCTCGAGGACCTCGCCGAGGTGCGCCTCATGGACTACCGCGACGTGCCCGAGGGCGACTTCGACGCCATCTGCTCGCTGGGCATGATGGAGCACGTCGGCCACAAGCACTACCCGTCCTACTTCCAGGAGATCTACGACAAGCTCAAGCCGGGCGCCATGCTCCTCAACCACCAGATCACGCGCTGCGACTCGCACCAGGGCAAGAAGGCCGGCCTGTTCATCGACCGCTACATCTTCCCCGACGGCGAGCTGTCCAGCCCCGCCGAGATCGAGATGGTCATCCAGGACACCGGCTTCGAGGTCATCAACCAGGAGAACCTGCGCCAGTGCTACGCGCTGACCCTGCACCGCTGGAACGAGAACCTCACCGCCCACTGGGACGAGGCCGTCAGGCTGGTGGGCGAGCCCAAGGCACGCCTGTGGGGCCTGTACATGGCCGGCTGCGCCGCGAACTTCGAGATGAACAACATCCAGATCCACCAGTTCCTCGCCATCAAGCCCAACGCCGAGGGCACCGACACCTACCCGCTGCGTCCCTGGTGGCCACGCCACTGAGCCGCGCGCGCCACCGGAACCCAGGGCCGTCCCTCCACAGCGAAGGGGCGGCCTTGGCATATCCGCGGGCGGTTTGTACACTGGCAGCCATCATGGATGGAGAACTGATCCAGCCCACGTTGGATGGGCTCGCCCCGCGCAGGCGCAAACCGAGGCGCAAGGCCGAACGCGTCCCCGCGCCCGTCGACCCCGTCGCCAGCGTCGTGCTCGACGTACAGGCCGCGCACCTGGGCCAGCCCTTCGACTACCTCGTCGACGCCAAACAGGACGCCGACGCCCAGCCCGGCACGCTCGTGCGCGTGCGCTTCGGCGGCCAGCGCGTCACCGGCGTCATCTGGGAACGCCGCGCCGAGCCCGAGAGCCCGGGCCACACGCTGCGCTACCTCGAGCGCGTCCTGTCGCCCGCCGTCGTCGTGCACGGGCAGATGCGCCGCGACATCACCGCCATCGCCGAGGCGTACGGCGGCACGCGCGCCAACATCGTGCGCGTCGCCGTGCCGCCGCGCGTGGCCAGGATCGAGGCCGAACAGGACCGCGGCACCTGCGCCATCGACCTTGCGGCGCGTGCCGCCGCCGCGTGCGCGCGCCTGCGGCCGGACCTGGCGCGCGAGGTCGAGCACCTCGAGGGCGTCGACGACGCCCTGCGCGCCGACCGTTTCCGCTCCATCGTCGTCGACGCGCTGCCCGGCGACATGCCGCAGCGCGCGCTGGCGTACGCGCTGTGCGGGTCGCTGGCCGCCGGCCGCGCCGCCGTGGCCGTGCTGCCGGGCATGCGCGCCGTGTGGGACCTCATGAACACGCTCAACGCGTGCGGCCTGACCGCGTTCGCGCCCACCAGGGAAGGGGAGCCCTACGCCGGCGACGTCGCCGTGCTGTCCTCGGACTCCTCGCCCGCGGAACGCTACCGCGCGTACTACGCCGTCACCGGCGGCCAGGTCAAGTGCGTCATCGGCACACGCGGCGCCATGTACGCGCCGGTGACCGGGCCCGCGCTGTTCGCCATCGTCGACGACAACTCCTACCAGGACGCCGACGGCATGGCCCCCTACGCCAACGCGCGCGGCGTGTGCCGCCTGCGCGCGTGGCTGCACCAGGGCACGTTCCTGGCGCTCGCGCAGGCGCGCAGCGTCACCAGCCAGTGGGAGACCGGCGCCGCCCAGCAGCTCGAGCCGCCCGTGAGCGGCCCGAGCACCGCGTTCCACCCGTGGCACGACGCCACGCGCGCCACCGTGCCGCCCATCCGCTGGCTCAACCGCGGCGAGCTGGCCAGGCTCGCGGACCCGACCGTCGGCGCGCGCGTGCCGCACACCGCCGTACGCCTGCTCTCCGGCGCCCTCGCGCAGGGTCCCGTGCTGCTGAGCGTGCCTACCGAGGGCGTCAGCCCGTCCCTGAGCTGCGCGCAGTGCCTGCGGCAGGCGCGCTGCCTCAAGTGCGCGGGACCGCTCGCCCTGGAGCCGGGCGCGGCGGCGCCGCGCTGCCGCTGGTGCGGCGCCGCGGCCACCGGCTGGCATTGCCGGCACTGCGGCAGCACGCGGCCGCCGCGCGTCGTGCGCGTCGGCGCCTCCGGCACCGCGCAGGAACTGCAGGGGCTGTTCCGCGGCGTGCCCATGGTCGTCTCCGCCAGGCGCGCACCGGCGCACGTCGTCGAGCAGGTGCCCAACGCGCCGCTCATCGTCGTGGCCACGCCCGGCGCCGAACCGCGCGTGCGCGACGGCGCCTACCGGGCCGTCGCGATCCTGGACGCGTGGACGAGCCTGTACGAGCAGCGCATGGACGCGCGCGTCGACGTGCTGCGCGCCTGGATGCGCGCGATGGCGCTGTGCGCGCCGCGCGAGCAAGGCGGCCTGGGGCTGCTGTGCGGGGAGACCGACCCGCTCATCGCGCGCTCGCTGATGACGTGGGACTCGCGCCTACTCGCCGCCGCCGAGCTCACGGACCGCACCGAGGCGCTGCTGCCGCCCGCGGTGAGCGCCGCGTGCGTGTGGGGCCGGCGCGACGCGGTGGCGTGGGCGCTCAGGCAGATCGGCGTGGCGGCCGGCGGCGACTGGGCGGTCGTGGAGCTCGACGGCGAGGCGATGCCCGCGGTGATGGGCCCCGTGCCGATCGCGCCGGAGCCGACCGTCGACGAACGCGAACTCGAGGCGATGGGCGACCGCGTCAAGGCCGTCGTGCGCGTCCCCCACGAGCGGCGTGGCGAGCTGGCGCGCCGCCTGCACGTGGCCGTCGCCACGCACATGGCGCAGCGCGGCCGTGGCGAGCTGCGCTTCAGGCTCGACCCCAAGGACCTGCTGTAGCGCATGGCGAACGGGGGAGCGTGGGGCGTCCCGCTACTACGATGAGGGGCAGCCAATCACCGGCGCCCAAGCGCGACGCCAGTTAGGAGAATCGATGTTACGCGTATTGTTCGCAGGCACCCCCGAGGCGGCCGTTCCCTCGCTGCGCATGCTGGCGCACGACCATGAGCATTTCGAGGTCGTGGCCGTCCTGACCAACCCGGACGCGCCCACCGGCCGCGGCCGCAAGGTCGCGGCGAGCCCCGTCAAGCGCGCCGCGCTCGAGCTCGACCTGCCTGTGCTCGAGTCCGACCCGCGCGAGGACACGTTCCTGTCCGCCCTGCAGGCCACCGGCGCGCAGATGGGCGTCGTCGTCGCCTACGGGCACATCCTGCGCCAGGAGGTGCTCGACGCGCTGCCCATGGGCTGGGTCAACCTGCACTTCTCGCTGCTGCCGCAGTGGCGCGGCGCCGCCCCCGTGCAGCGCGCCATCTGGGCCGGCGAGGCCATCACCGGCACCTCCGTGTTCCAGCTGACCGCCGGCATGGACACCGGTCCCGTGCTCGCCCAGTCCACCACGCGCATCGGCGCGCACGAGACCGCCGGCGAACTGCTCGACCGCCTCGCCGAGGACGGCGCGCACCTGCTCGCCGCCTCCCTCAACGCCGTCGAGGCCGGTCAGATCACTCCCGTGGAACAGCCGGAGGGCGATTTCGAGGTGGCCGCCAAGATCAGCCACGAGGACGCCCACCTGCGCTTCAGCGTGCCCGCGTTCGCCGTGGACCGCCAGGTGCGCGCCTGCACGCCGGCGCCCGGCGCCTGGTGCGAGCTGCACCAGGGCGGCGACGGCGAGACGACCGTGCTGCACGTGACCAAGAGCGTGGCCGTGCAGCCCGACGACGAGAACGCGCCCCACGACCTCAAGCCCGGCGAGCTGCGCGCCGGCAAGAAGCGCGTGTTCGTCGGCACCAAGGGCGAGGCCCTGGAGCTCCTGGCCGTCAAGCCGCAGGGCAAGAAGGAGATGGGCGCGGCCGAATGGGCCCGCGGCGCCCGCCTGTCCGAAGGCTCCTACTGCGACTGAGACCTCCACCCGACGCCTCCAACGTTACCTTCGACGTTATAGGGGGCACCTGGGCGTCATTCGAGGATGAAATCGAGCACGCGCATGAGGTTGCGCTCCTCGATGGCGTGCGGGGCGACCGCCTTGACGGCCGGCTTGGCGCAGAAGGCGATGCCCATGCCGGCCGCCTCGATCATCGGCAGGTCGTTGGCGCCGTCGCCCACCGCGACGGTCTGCGCCATCGGGATGCGGTTCGCTTCGGCCCAGGAATGCAGGTGGGCGAGCTTGACGTCCTTGGTGATGATGGGCCCGTCGAGCGTGCCGTCCAGCGTGCGAGTCGCCTCGTCGCGGCCCAGGCGGTTCGCCAGCCGGTAGTCGAGGTCCGCGTCCTCGGCCAGCCGGTCCACGATCTCGTGGAAACCGCCCGAGACCACGCCCACCTTCCAGCCGTGCCGGTGCAGCGTGTCGATGAGCTTGAGCGCCCCGGTCGTGAAATGCAGCGACGCGTACACGTCGTCGAACACCGACAGGGGCAGCCCCCTGAGCAGCGCCACGCGCTCGGTGAGGGTCTGCGCGAAATCGAGCTCGCCGTTCATGGCGCGGGCCGTGACGGCGGCGATGCGTTCGCCGAGGCCCGCGGCGCGCCCGAGCTCGTCGATGACCTCCTCGTCGATGAGGGTGGAATCCACGTCCATCACCAGCAGTCCGGGGCGGCGCAGGGTGGGCATGTCGTCAAGAACTTGCAAATCTTGTGGGGGCATGCTTCCGATTGTCGAAAAACACTGGGACAATCGGCCACATGCTTTTTTCGACGATTCTCGCGGAAGTACCCGTGGACCAACAGCTGCAGTGCGCCACCGGATCGGACGGCCTGATCGGCTCCATGACCGCCTGGCTCGTGACCCTGATGGAGCACGTCGGCGGCATCGGCGTGGCCCTGGCGATCGCATTGGAGTCCATCTTCCCGCCCATCCCCAGCGAGATCATCCTGCCCCTGGCCGGCTTCACCGCCGCACGCGGCACGATGAGCCTGTTCGAGGCGGTGCTGTGGGCCACCATGGGCTCCCTGCTGGGCGCCTGGGCCCTGTACGGCATCGCGCGCTGGTTCGGTCTGCACCGCATCCACAAGGCCGTCGACCGCATCCCCGGCGTGGGCCGCAAGGACGTGGACAAGGCCAACGAGTGGTTCACCAAGTACGGCACCTGGTCCGTACTGCTGGGCCGCATCATCCCCGTGGTGCGCTCGCTGATCTCCATCCCCGCGGGCTTCAACCGGATGAACTTCGCCCAGTTCTCCCTGTGGACCTTCCTGGGCTCCGCGATCTGGAACACGATCCTGGTGAGCGCCGGCTACGTGCTGGGCGACCAGTGGTGCTCCATCCTGGGCGTGCTCAACGTGTTCGAGGACGTCGTCATCGTGGTCTTCGCCGTCGTCGTCGTGTTCTTCGTGTGGCGGTGGATTCGAAATATGGTACGCGAGCGCAGCACCGCGCGCCACGCCAAGTAGGATGGCCTTGCGCGAACAGCGTTGAAGTCAAGGCCGGCCGGCAAGTGCCCAGCACTTCCGGCCGGCTTTCTATATTGGTACGCACACGTTTTCCCGAAAGGAGCGGCCATGGGCAGCCAGGAGACTGCGGAGGCGGACCGCCTGCGCGAGCGCAACCACGCGCTCGCCCAGGCGCTGACCCGCGCCACCGAGGAGCTCGCCAAGGCGAAGGGCCAGCTCGCGCGGTTCACCGAGCCGCCGCTGACCTTCGCCACGATGCTGCGCGTCGAGCGCTGCACGCGCGACGCGCAGGGCGTGCAGCGGGCGCGCGCCGAGGTCGTCGCAGGCTCGCGGCGCATGGTCGTCGCCGTCGACGCGCGCGTGGACGCCGCGCGCCTGTCGCCCGGCATGGGCGTCACGCTCGACGAGAACATGGTGCTCGTGGGCACCGTGCCGGCCGAACCGTACGGCCCGGTGCGCACCGTCGACGAGACGCTGCCCGACGGCCGCCTCGTCGTGCGCGACCAGTCGGGCGGCCGCCAGGTCGTCGGGCGCGCCCCGGACGCGGCGCGCGCCGACGTGCGCGCCGCCGACCGCGTGCTGCTCGACCCCACGGGCCGCTTCGTGGTGCAGGCGCTGCCCGGCGAGCAGGCGAGCGACCTGCTGCTCGAGGAGACGCCGGACGTCACGTT
>JAXJQE010000086.1:0-8085 GCA_036311305.1 Bifidobacterium sp. | reverse complement strand
GCTGTGCACGTGGCTCATGCCGCTGCCGACGGTCACGCTCGGCGTCGACTGGTTCGGGCAGGAGCTGCAGCTGCGCATGCCGGGCGGGGCGCCGTGGTCGGCAACCGGCCTGGCGATGGGCGTGTGCATGATGGCCGCGTGGCTGGCGGTGGCGATCGGGCCGCGCTCCGACCTGCCTAGGCTCGGCGCGGGCGTCGTCGTCGGGCTGCGCCAGCGCGTCTCCGGCACGGCGAACCGCCGGCACTATGTGTGGCTGGCCGTGCTCGTCGTGTGCGCGGTGGCGGCGGCGATCTCGATGGAGACGACGCCGGAGATCGGCTGGTGGCCGCTGACGGTCGCCTGGACGATGGCGTGACGCCCTCGGCATGACGTTGGGCCGGTGTCATAGACTGGCTGCCAGCACTGTATATAAGGCATGGAATCAAGGAAGGACCCGGGACCCATGGCAGGCAATCCCAAGGATGACAAGCGCTCGGCGCGCGCCGAGCGGCGCGCCCGCGAGCGCGCGGCCGAGGAGGCGCGGCGCGCGCAGGAGGCGAAGGACCGCCGCACGCAGACGATCATCGGCATCATCGTGACGGTCATCGTCGTCGCGCTCATCGCGGTGGCGTGCGTGATGGTCTACCGCAGCACGCACAAGTCGTCGGAGACGTCCTCCGCGGCGACGTCGGTCACCAAGGAGGAGGCGTACAAGGAGCTGCAGGCGGTGACGACGAAGCCGTCGCGCGCCGACGAGCAGGGCGGCATCCTCGTGTCCAAGGACGGCTACGGCAAGGCTGTCAAGGACGTGCCGACGATCGCCATGTACATGGACTTCATGTGCCCGGGCTGCGGCAGCATGCACCGCAACATCGACGCGGCCATCGTCAAGATGGTGGACGCCGGGCAGGTCAACTTCGAGCTGCACTTCATGAGCTTCATGGACTCGCTGTCCACCGACGAGTACTCGTCGCGCGCGGCGAACATGGCGCTGACGATCGCGGAGAAGGACGACGACCCCGACCACCTGCTCAAGTTCCTCGAGAACATGTACGCCGAGGACTTCCAGCCGGAGGAGGGCTCCGGGTACAAGTCGGTCAGCGACCAGGAGATCCGCCAGCAGGCGACGAAGGCGGGCGTCTCCGCCGAGGTGGCCAACGAGGGCGTCACGCGCCAGTACGACGATTGGCTCTCGGCGATCAACACGTACACGCCGAAGCGCTCCGAGCTGTGGAACGTGTCCGGTTCGCTCAAGGGCTCGATGAGCACGCCGACGATCACGATCAACGGCTACTTCTGGAACTACAACGATTCGTCCGTGTCGTCCAAGTCCACGATGGTGGAGGCGCTGTGCGACGCGATCGGCCTCAAGCAGTCGGACATCGGCAAGGAGGGCGTGCTGCCGTCCATCGGCGCCACCGGCAAGCCGCTGATCGGCGCGGTGGACGAGGAGGAGCAGAAGAACTCCGGCTCATCGAACTGAGCTTGTCGCGCCGACGAACGGCCCCGCGCACCCTGTGGTGCGCGGGGCCGTTCCCGTTTTTTGGCGGACGTTGCTTGCAACTTCTTGCAAAATTCCTGCAAATTCCGGTCATAAACGCTGGGTTTTCCTTGACGTTGTCCGGTCGGCTGGTATGCTGGTCATTCGTCCGTCGCGTTCGAGCGGGTGCGGGAACGTTGCGGCCCATAATCGAAATGGAGTGCCTCCTTAGCTCAGATGGCCAGAGCGGCCGCCTTGTAAGCGGCAGGTCGTCAGTTCGATCCTGACAGGGGGCTCAAGTTGCATGGTTTGACAAATCCGTGTACACTATGTATGCGAATTGATAACTCAATGCAATGTGATTCTTACCTCTGAGTAAGCAAATCCTGAGGGCTCCCCCAACCATGGCTCTCAGGTGCACGAGGGCGCATCCCCCCCAACCAGCTCCCTCGTGCGGGGGGTGAGAACATTCCCTTCTCTCTCGCCCCCACCCCTTCTGGAAGGCCGGTGTCCACAGGACACCGGCCTTCCGCATTTCATGGAGTAGCGTCGCCCAGCTACAATCGAATGAAGCCTTTTCATCCGTCAAGAGAGAAGCGAACCATGAGCAAACGGTGGACGCCCCAGCGCTTCGTCACGCTGCGGCGCGTGCGTGTCATCATCTGCGTGGTGGCCGTCGTGCTGGCCTCCTGCCTCACCTTCGGCATCACGCAACGCAAGGCGGTGGCGCTCACGGTCAACGGCGAGACGCGGCACGTCACCACGTACGCGGCGTCCGTCTCGGGACTGCTGCGCGAACAGGGCATCGACGTCAAGTCCCACGACCTGGTCAAGTCCGGGCATCCCGGCGGCCTGGTGAACAACGACACGGTGACGGTGCAGTCCGCCTACCAGGCGACCATCACCATCGACGGCCAGGAGGTGCCGTTCTGGACGGTGGCGACGAGCGCGGACCAGCTCATCGGCTTCTTCGAGGCCAACCAGGTCAAGGCGAACCGCATCACCGTGGACATCAAGAACGTGTACAACCAGCTCACCGGCGGCCTGGTCATCAACGAGGACGGCCCCGTCACGGTGATCGCGGACGGCAAGACGTCGGTGGCGCCCAACGGCAAGCTGCCGGCCGCCTCCATCCTCGACTCGAAGAGCATCGTGCTGGGCAAGGACGACCGCGTGACCGTGAGCAAGCAGGACGGCAAGACCATCCTGCGCGTGCAGCGCGTCAAGTACGGCGAGGAGACCGTCACCGAGACCATTCCCTTCACCACGCGCGAGATCGTCGACGACTCGCTGCAGCCCGGCGAGCGCAAGGTGGAGCGTGCGGGCGTGGACGGCGAGAAGACCATCACGTACAAGGTCACGTACGTCGACGGCGTCGCCGAGTCGCGCACCGAGACCGGCGAGTCCGTGACGAGGACGGCGATCGACGAGGTCGTCGCCGTCGGCCCGGCGAAGGCCGAGACCAAGTCCGACACGTCCGCGGACACCGGCACGACGACCTCCGGCCAGTCCGCCGACAGCGCGTCCGGCGGCTCCGCGGGCGACGCGACAACGTCCGGCGGCGCGAGCAGCGCGGACACCAGCAAGTCCGACGGCAACGACTCGAGCGCCGCCACGAAGGACGACACCAGCGCCAAGGACGACCAGCAGGCCTCACCGGAGCCGTCGAGCGAACCCTCCTCCTCGGCGTCGGCCTCCGCCGAGCCCACGCAGTCCGCGTCGCAGTCGAAGGAGCCGTCGAGCGAGCCGAGCGCCACGCCGACGCAGACGCCGACGCAGACGCCGAAGCCCACGCCCACGCAGACCCAGACGCCCAAGCCGACGCCGACCCAGACGCAGACCCCGACCCCGACGCCGACGCCCACGCAAACGCAGGCCCCGGCCACCGACACCTCGACGAGCGGTGCGAGCGCGTCGAACTGCCGCCTGTACCACCCGAGCGCGGCCGCCGCGCAGGCGTACGCCGCCGGCGCGGCCGCCCAGTACGGCTGGACCGGACAGAACTGGACCGACCTCGTCAAGCTGTGGAACCGCGAGTCGGGCTGGCAGTGGAACGCCGAGAACAGAGGGTCGGGCGCGTACGGCATCCCGCAGTCGCTGCCCGGCAACAAGATGGCCGCCTTCGGCGCCAACTGGAAGGACGACGCGGCCGTGCAGATCGACTGGGGCCTGAGCTACATCTCCGGGTGCTACGGCACCCCGTCGAAGGCCTGGCAGCATTCCGAACAGACCGGTTGGTACTAAAGAGAAGGACCATGAGCGACACATCCATGAACGATTCCGAACCTGAGGACACCCCCGAGGACTCCGCCGTTCCCATCGAGCCGTCGGACCTCCTCCAGCTCCAGGGCCACCTGCTGGGCGCGGCCGACATCCGGCGCATCGCCGCCGAGGCCGGCATCACGCCCACGAAGAAGTTCGGGCAGAACTTCGTCATCGACCCCGGCACCGTGCGGCGCATCGTGCGCAAGGCGCACGTCGACATGGGCGACCAGGTCATCGAGGTCGGCCCGGGCCTCGGGTCCCTCACCCTCGCCCTGCTCGAGGCGGGCACCGAGGTGACCGCCATCGAAATCGACCCGCCGGTGGCCGACCGGCTGCCGCGCACCGTCGCCGAGTACATGCCCGAGGCCTTCGGCCGTCTCGCGGTGCTCAACGCGGACGCGCTGCGCGCCACCCCCGGCATGCTCTCGGTGAACGTGCCCACCTTCGACGCGACCCGCCCCACCACGCTCGTGGCGAACCTGCCGTACAACGTGGCCACGCCGATCGTGCTCACCATGCTCGAACACTTCCCGAACCTCGGCTCGTTCCTCGTCATGGTGCAGAAGGAGGTCGCCGACCGGCTCGCCGCCGAGCCCGGCTCGAAGATCTACGGCACCCCGAGCGTCAAGCTCGCCTGGTACGGCACCGCGCGCACCGTCGGCCAGATCGGCCGCAACGTGTTCTGGCCCGCGCCGAACGTCGACTCCGCGCTCGTCCTGTTCGAACGCTACGACCCGTTCAGCCCCGCCGGCATGCGCGCCTCGGACACGCGCCTGCGCATGCGCACCTTCGAGCTCATCGACGCCGCGTTCGGCCAGCGCCGCAAGACGCTGCACGCCGCCCTGAAAAAGGAGGTGCCGGAGGGCACCTTCGAGCGCGCCGGCATCGACCCGACCAGGCGCGGCGAGACGCTGACCATCGACGAGTTCGTCGCCCTGGCGCTCGCCGCCGACGAGCTGCGCGCCGAGGCCAAGGCCGCCGGCCGCGACGCCGGCGACGGCACGACGACCGACTGAGAGGCGCACCGATGACCACCACCCTCCCCGCGGAGGCGGCCGGGCGGCGCATCGTCGTCGACGGCCCCGCCAAGACGAACCTCACGCTGCACGTCGGCGCCCCGCGCGCCGAGTGGGGCGGCCGCCACGAGCTGGACACGGTCTACTGCGCGCTCGGGCTGTACGACACGGTCACCGTCGAGGCGAAGGAGCCGGGCACCGGCTACTCGCTCGACCTCGCCGGCGCGTACCTGGGCGACCTCGCCAGCTCGAACAGCGACATGCGCCGCAACCACGCGGTGCTCGCGCTGCTGGCGATGGCGCGCGCGGCCGGCCGCGAGCCGGACGTCGCCATCCGCATCGACAAGCGCATCCCCGTCGGCGCCGGCCTCGGCGGCGGCTCCGTCGACGCCGCCGCCACGATCCTCGGCCTCAACGAGCTGTGGGACCTCGACTGGCCGCTGGAGCGGCTGCTGCCCGTCGCCGCGACGCTCGGCGCGGACATGCCGTTCTGCGTCGCCGGCGGCTACGCGCGCGGCACCGGCTACGGCGAAATCGTCGAGCCGCTCGCCGACGACGACCCCGCGGTCGCCGCGCTGCGCGACGCCGGCTACGGCGGCGTCGCGGTCATCGGCGCCTACCAGGCGCAGCTGGGCACGCCCGAGGTGTACGGGGCGTTCGACGTCCTCGGCGGCGACGGCTCGCCGAACGACCTGCAGGCGGCGGCCGTCTCGCTGCACCCGCGCTCCGGGCACGCCATCGCCGTGGCCGGCGACGCCGGCGCCACGGCGGCGTTCGTCTCGGGCTCCGGGCCGTCGGTCGTCGCGTTCGCGCCGGACACCGACGCGGCGCTGCGCGTGCAGGAGGCGTGGCGAGCGGCACGGGCCGTCGACCGCATGTTCCTGGCGACGCCGGGCGCGCGCCCGCGCGTGCACGAGTCGCTGCGCGAGTGACGCGGGACGGCCCCGGCGCACTGTTCACCGGGTCGGATACGTACGGTAGAGTGGTGCCAATCCCCACGACCACAAGGAATCAGGCATGGCAAACAACAGCGAGGAGCGCGAGGCGCGCCAGGCGTACGTGCGCCGCAAGCAGACGATCGTCTTCGGCGTGACCGGCGCCATCCTGGTGGTGGCGATGATCGTCGCCCTGCTCTTCTACTTCCACGTCGGCGGCCTCGGCAAAGAGGAGACGTCGAACAGCCAGGCGGAGAACTACGGCGTGACCGCGCCGTGCGCGACGACGTCGTCGGACAAGACCCCGACGAAGTACCTGGACAACAAGTCGGTGACCGTGCGCGTGCTCAACGGCACGTCGTCGACCGGCTTCGCGCAGGCCGTGGCGAGCGCGCTGGAGAACCGCGAGTTCGTGGTGCAGTCGGTGGACAACTACGACAAGTCGAACGTGGAGCGCACGCAGATCGTGTTCGGCAAGAACGCCATCGCCCAGGCGTACACGCTAGCCGGGCAGGTGCCGGACGCGGAGCTGGTCATGGACGACCGGCAGGACAAGCTCGTCGACCTCGTGCTCGGCTCGTCGTTCAACAACCTGACCGACACGAAGAGCGTGCCGAAGGTGGGGTCGGCGATCGAGAACCGCGAGGGCTGCAAGGGCGCCGACCAGATGAAGGACCTGCCCAAGGCCCCCGAACACGACTCGGTGGGCTGATTCCCCCACTTGCTAGAAACCTCACGTTTTTCCGTGACATTTCTAGGGCCGGCTTCGCCGGCGTCCTAGAAATGTCACGGAAAAACGTGAGGTTTCTAGCAAGTGGGCACGTGAGGGGCCGGGCAGGCGAGTCGGGGGTCAGGACTGCTGGGTGTTCCACCAGCGGTGGAGTTCCTCCACCGCTACATCGTGGTCGACCGGGCCGTTATCGAGGCGGTACTCGAGCATGTGCTTGTAGGCGCGGCCCACCGCGGGGCCCGGCTCGAGGGAGAGCTCGGCCATGATCTCGTCGCCGTTGAGGTCGGGGCGGATCTTCTCGAAGTCCTCCTGCTCCTTGAGGCGGGCGACGCGCTCCTCCATCTCGTCCATGGCGGTCTTGAAGACGAGGGCCTTGCGCTTGTTCTGCGTGGTGGCGTCGGCGCGGGTCAGGCGGTTGAGGCGCTCGTAGAGGGGCCCCGCGTCCTTGACGTAGCGGCGCACGGCGGCGTCGGTCCACGGCTCGTCCACATAGCCGTGGAAGCGCAGGTGCAGGTCCACGAGCTCGGAGACGTCCTCGACGATGTGGTGGTCGAAGCGCAGCGCCTTGAGGCGCTTGCGCGTCATCTTGGCGCCCACCGCGTCGTGGTGGTGGAAGCTCACCTTGCCGCCCGGCTCGAAGCGCCGGGTCTTCGGCTTGCCGATGTCATGCATGAGCGCCGCGAGGCGCAGCGTGAGGTCCGGCGCGGGCACGGGGCCGTCCGGGCCGGTCTCCAACGCGACGGCGCGGTCGATGACGATCATCGTGTGCTCGAAGACGTCCTTGTGGCGGTGGTGCTCGTCGATCTCGAGCTGCAGCGCGGGGATCTCCGGGAAGACCACGTCCGCCAGGCCGGACTCGGTGAAGGCCTCGATGCCGGCGCGCGGCCGGTCGGACAGCAGCAGCTTGGTGATCTCGTCGCGCACGCGCTCGGCGGACACGATGGACAGGCGGTCGGCCATCGCGGTGATGGCCTCGGCGGTCTCCGGCTCGATCGTGAAGCCGAGCTGGGCGACGAAGCGCACGGCGCGCATCATGCGCAGCGGGTCGTCGTCGAAGCTCTGGCGCGGGTCCACGGGCGTGCGCAGCACCCCCTTGGCCAGGTCCGAGGCGCCCCCGAAGGGGTCGACGAACTCGAGCTCGGGCACGCGCAGCGCCATCGCGTTGACGGTGAAGTCGCGCCGCGACAGGTCCCCCTCCAGCGAGTCCCCGTAGCTGACCTCGGGCTTCCTGGAGTCCGGGTCGTAGGTGTCCGAGCGGTAGGTGGTGACCTCCACCTTGACCTCGGTGCCGTCGGGACGGCGGCGCATGGCGCCGAGCGTGCCGAACTTGCGGCCCATGTCCCAGAAGCCGTCGTGGCCGAAGCGGCGCAGGATCGGCTCGAACTGCTCCGGCGTGGCAGAGGTGGTGAAGTCCAGGTCGTGCGACGGCCTGCGCAGCAGCAGGTCGCGCACGGGGCCGCCCACGAGCGCCAGCTCGTACCCCTCGTCGGCAAACATCTGTCCCAGCTCGATGGCCTCGGGCCATACCTCAAAATCCACTGCACACCTTTCCCACGCGCGGAAGCAAGCCGTTCCGGCCGCCTCTCATTTCTGCTCTCCAAGCATACCGATTGTCCAGAACCATGGGCCTGAGTAAGGTGGAACCCATGACCACACCCGCAGACGTTGCACGCATGCATG
>JAXJQE010000085.1:0-12096 GCA_036311305.1 Bifidobacterium sp. | reverse complement strand
TAAAGCCCGTTATCGGAGGTTTGGGGCGCTCGGGTCGGTGGTGCCGTGGGTCCGTGTGGGGTGGACATAACCGGTGGTTGCGCCGTGGGCGTGCTGTTGGCGTAGCGTTTGCATACGATTGTAGTCAAGAGAGGTCCATTGAGGGTGGAGGGGCTGTATGGCCGGTATCGGACAGTTGCGAAGGATGGCAGAACGCGGCGCGCGAAGCGTGGGTGCCGCGGTGGCGGTGGCCGCTATGGCGCTGGGCGGTGTGTGCGCGCCGGGCGCGCTGGCCGCGGACAGCGACCTGGAGTGGTACATCAATGACACGGGCGTGCGCGACGCGTGGAGCGAGGGTCTTGACGGGTCGGGCGTGAAGGTCGCGGTGATTGATTCGGCGGTGGTTTCCGACCATCCTTCGCTTGCGGATGCCGATATCTCCTATGACATCGCGTTTGCCGACGACGACGCGCACACGTCGTGCACGGTCACGACGTACCTGCAGACGAAGGTACAGCTAAGCAAGGAGCAGCCCTTCATCGCCAGAGGGCAGGTCGATGGCATGGTCTCCTCGCATGGTACACAGATGGTCGCGATGATCGTGGGCAACGGCAAGGGCTATGACGGTGGCGCGGGCATCCAGGGCGTGGCTCCCAAGGCGAGCGTGCAGGCGTGGGCGTACACCGTGGACGACGACAATCCCAGCGGCCTGACGAACTGGTGCACGGATGACGGGCCCTTCGGGCCGACGGTGGTCGACGCGTTCACGCAGGCGGTGGACTCGGGCGCCAGGATCGTGAACATGTCCCTCGTCAGCGACGCCACCCCGTCCACCGACGTGTACATCAAGGCGTTGCGCCGTGGCCTGGTCATGGTCGCCGGGCGCGCGAATTCCACCGATCCTGGTGCCAATGACATGGTCGGCGAACCGTCCAAGCTCACATACATGCCCGGCATGGTGGTCACCAATGCGGTGGACCGTGACGGCAACCTGCAGTCCGTGTCGGACGTCAAGGACGGCAACGTGGCGATCGTGGCGCCCGGTGTGGGCGTCACCGGGTACCGGACATACACGGCCCGCCAGGTGTCGGGTGCGGACGGCACCTCCAAGTCCACGGCCTTGGTGTCCGGCTACCTGGCGCTCGTGATGCAGAAGTGGCCCAAGGCCACCGGCAACCAGGTCCTGCAGTCCCTGGTGCGCAACACCAAGGACAACGACACAGGCGAGGCGCAACTGGATCCGGAGCACAAGACGGGGTTCGGGCAGATCGATTTGGCGAAACTCTTGAAGACGGATCCGTCGCAGTACCCGGACATCAACCCCCTGTTGGCCGAGGCGGTCGAGCGCAGCGATCAGCATGAGGAAACCAAGGGGATGTACACCAGCCGTGACTCATGGGACCCGAACAACACGTACGGCAAGACCGACCCGTTCCCGTACTCCATCGAAGTCACGCGCGACGACTCGAAGATCAATGACGAGTACCAACGCCAGAAGGCCGCATGGAAACAGGTTGAGCAATGCCGGAAGGACGGCGCCAAGGATTGCATGCAGTATTCCGCGACCGCGAACGCCGACCGAGACGAACCCCTGACCTACAAGTCGTCGTCGAATGCGGCCCTGTGGGTCGGCATCGCCGCGGCCGTAGCGGTGGCCGCTGTGGTGGAGGCCGTGTTCGTGGTGCGTTCCAGGAAGCACAAGACCGGGAAGGCGTGAGCATGAGGGTCGCGATGAGGAAGCGTGTGGCAAAGGCCGTTGCGGCGGTCGCTGCGATGGTGTTGGCGTGTGGTACGGCACCGTCAGCGATGGCCGCGGACAGCGACCAGATGTGGTACATCAACGACACGGGTGTGCGTGACGCGTGGGATGCCGGTCTCACGGGCAAGGACATCAAGACGGCGGTGCTGGATAGCCCGATCGTGGTGGACTACCCGGGTTTCGAGGGCCAGGACGTGACGCCCCGTATCGCGATGGCCGAGGGTGTGGATTCGTGCACGTCGGGTGTGGACGGGCATTGGAGCGTCACCCTCACGCGTGATGACCCCGTATTCCATGCCGGCAAGACGGATGGCATCGTGGTCAATCATGGCACTGAGATGGCCGCCCTGATTGTCGGTAATGGACGGGGCTACGATGGCAATCCCGGTATCCAGGGTGTGGCACCCGATGTCTCGTTGCGGACGTATGCGGTCCATGTGAGCCAGGCGGGAACGATTGGTGATTCGAGCGCTTACCAGTGCCTGGCGCAGGACCAGCTTGAAGCGGTATCTACGTCGGCGTCCGTCCGTGACGCCGTCGACCAAGGTGTGCGCGTGCTGAGCATGTCATATGTGGATGACCCGGTCGATGATGAGGACATCCCCTTGTTCATCTATGCGCTGGCCCATGGTGTCGTGATGATCTCCGGCCGCGACAACGTGACCACTGGCGGCACTGACGACATGGTGGGCGAGCCTGGGGAAAACAACTACTTCCCGGGCGTGGTCACCATCAACGCGGTGGACTCCCAAGGCGCTGTTGCTGCTCGCTCCTACACCAATGACGGCAACGTGGCGATCCTGTCGCCCGGTGTGAATGTACCCGGTCATGTCTTCACCAGTGATCGGAAACTATCCGAACAGGGCACTGGAGGCACCTCGATGGGCGCGGCGTTGCTGAATGGGTATGTGGCGCTGGTGATGCAGAAGTGGCCGAAGGCCACCGGCAACCAAGTCCTGCAGTCCCTGGTGCGCAACACCAAGGAGAACGACTCGGGTGAGGCCAAGCTCGACGAGCACCATGTGCGTGGTTTCGGCACCGTCGACCTGGGTAAGTTGCTTAAGACTGATCCGACGCAGTACCCGGACGTCAATCCCATCCTCGAGCAGATGGTCACGCGCAGCGAGGCCCACGAGGAGACCCAGGGCATGTACTCGGACCATTCCGACTGGGACCGCTACGCGACCGGTACCACGGACGCGTTCCCCACGAAGATCAAGGTGCCCAAGTACGCGAGCATGGCCGGCGACGAGCTCAAGCGCCAGCAGGACGCGTGGGCCGACGTGGAACAGTGCCAGAAGGACGGCGGCAGCGACTGCATGGCCAAGTCCGCCACCGCTACCGCGCCCACGTATGATGAGCTCGCCTCGCAGGTTGATGCCTTGGCCGCGGACAGTGTCGCGGGCAAGCTGGCCGCCGCCCGCAAACAGCAAGCCGCTGAGGCATCGCAGTCCGAAGGCGTGTCCCGGTCCGACGTTGAGGCGGCGCAACAATCCGGGAACCTGGAGCGCGAAGCGGATGGGCAGTCTCCACGGCATGGTGGTCTGTTCTGGATTGTTGCCATCGCGTTGGTTGCTGTGGTCGTGTGTGTGGTGGCGGTACTCGTATTCATGAAACGTGCCCGAAAAGACAGGACAAGGAATTCGTGAGGCTCATGATTGTGTTGAGGAAGCGTTTGTGTGGTGCCGTGAGCGCGGCATGCGCGATGGTCGTGGCCATGATGATGGCCATGGCGCCGTCCGCGTCGGCCGCGGACCGGGACATGTTCTGGTATGTCAACCAGACGGGCGTGCGTGACGCGTGGAACGCGGGCATCAACGGTGAGGGCGTGACGGTGGCGGTACTGGATGACCCTGTCGTTGAGGATTATCCCGGTTTCAGTGCGGGCAACATCGAGCCGCGCATGCTCATTGCCGATGGTGAGACCCAGTGCGCCACCGACCTTGGGGACAATTCGATCAGCCTGTCCAAGGACCAGCCGGCGTTCAAGGCGGGTGCCACGCGTGGCATCGTGGTCAACCATGGCACCGAGGTGGCCGCGCTGGTCGCGGGCAACGGTCAGGGCTATGACGGGCAGCCGGGCATCCAGGGCGTGGCGCCGGGCGCGAAGGTCCTTGCCTATGTCGAGGGGATCTCGTCGTCGGGCGCGGTGGGTGGTTCCTCGTCCTACAAGTGCCTCGATTCGAATGGACATTCCCCACAGGTGGGCGACCTGATTCGTGACGCGGTCGACTCGGGCGCGCGCGTGGTGAGCATGTCGTTCGTCGACAACGAGGTGGCCGACGCGAGCGTGGCCGATTTCGTCTACGCGCTGGCGCACGGCGTGATTCTGGTCTCGGCGCGTGACAACGTCGATACCCCCGGCGCGGACGATTTGGTGGGCGAGCCGACGAAGAACAATTATTTCCCCGGTGCGGTCACGGTCAATTCCATCGATTCGGAGGGCGCCCTGGCCTACACGTCGGACACGAAGGACGGCAACGTGTCCATTCTGGCGCCCGGCAGCGGTGTCGCCGGGTACCTGATGACCACGGACCGCAAGATGGACGACAACCCCCCACAGGGCGGCACGTCGGCCGCGGCGGCGATCCTCAACGGCTATCTGGCCTTGGTGATGCAGAAGTGGCCGAAGGCCACCGGCAACCAGGTCCTGCAGTCCTTGGTGCGCAACACCAAGGAGAACACCACGGGCGAGGCCACGCTCGACGAGGCGCACAAACGGGGGTTCGGCACCGCAGACCTGGCGAAGCTGTTGGCGACGGATCCGACGCGGTACCCGGACATCAACCCGCTGCTCGAGCAGGCCGTCACGCGCAGCGAAGAGCATACGGAGACCAAGGGCCTGTGCCAGGACCATTCCAATTGGCAGGACGGCACGTGGCAGTACACGGATGCCTTCCCGTACAAGATCAAGGCGTCCAAGAGCTCGGACCTGGTGGGCCAGGAGTACGAGCGGCAGAAGAGTGCGTGGGCCAAGGTCGAGCAATGCCAGAAGGACAACGGTTCGGATTGCATGCAGTACTCCGCGACCGCCACCGCCGACCAGACGCAGGCCTACCGGCCCACCCAGAACGCGACCGGTTCGACGAACGAGCGCACCCCGGGCGTGGCCGTGTGGGCGGCCGTGGGTGTGGGCGCGGCCGTGCTCGTGGGCGCCGGCATCGTCATCGCGGTGGTCGTCTCCCGGCGCCGCAGGCGTCGTGCCATGGCCACGGTGCCGGCGGGCGTGGACCCATACGCGCCGATGCCCATGAACGCTCCGGCCGCCCCGTACGCGCCCGGTTCCACGGGGACGTACGGTTCCGTCGCCCCGTACGGGCGACCGGCCGCGCCGCAATGGCCCGCGCAGTCGCCTGTACCTTCCGGCACGCCGATGCCCCCGGCCGCGGGGACGGGCCGTGACGCGGCCGCGCAGGACGGCCGGTGACGGACACGGGAACCGGCATGGGCCGGGACGACGGCGCCGGCGACGAGGTGGGGGGGGAAGACATCGACATTGACGCCCTGCTCTCGCCGCCTGAGGAGACGTTCGCGGGCGTGCCGTGGATGAGGGGGTACGCAATGCCACTTATCGGATGAGGGGATGTGGCGCCTATTCCTTGGTGGCTTTGACAGCGCTGGTGACCAGGGAGCTGATGGCGCACAGCAGACCGCCGATGGGCCAGCTGAGCCAGAAGAAACGGTGCGCCTCGCCGTCGATGAACAGGAACAGCAGGGAGAGGCCCACGATGGTGGCGAGGATCATGATGATGCCGCAGATGGCGCCGTTGACCTTGTCGTAGCGCGTCGGCGTCCACTGGGAGGCGTCCTCTTTCTCTTTATACTCGGCCTTGCGGTTGTAGGCGTCGATGTCGAGACGTGCCCAGTCCATGCCGCCGCGCACGAAGCACCACACGCCCATCGCGAAGCACGCGAGCATGAGCGTGTACGGCCAGCCGTCGGGGATGTGCCACACCTCGTCGGCCAGGACGGACAGCGCGCAGCCGACCATGACGAGCATGAGCCCCACGGTCACGCACGCGGCCAGCCCGCGCCGCCCGGCCGCGCGGTCGGCCTCGGTGTAGAAGTCCTGCACGTAGGGATGCCTCTTGCAAAACGCGGAGTGCGCCAGGCCGGCCGGGATGAGCAGCGCGCAGCCGACGATCACGCCGAGCATGACGCACAGGAACGTGCATACGTCGTTGTACGGATTGTCGGCGCCCAGGATGGAGCCGGACGCGTCGAACGCGTTCGCGCCGGCCACCCCGAGGATGATGGCGGCCGCGCCCCAGGCGACATGGTCGGCGAAGCGGCGCGTGTGCGCGTCGTAGCCGGTCACGTCCCGCGCCGGGCCGTCCGGTATGGCCGGCGGCTCATTCGCTTTTGGGAAGGTACTGTCCGTGGCGTCGCCACCTGCCGTGTTCCCCGGTGCGGTGGCGTCGCTGAGGACGAGGTCGTCGAGGGTCACGTCGAACAGGTCGCACAGGATGAGCAGCTTGTCCATCTCGGGATAGGCCTTGGCGCTTTCCCACTTGCTGATCGCCTGCCGGGAGACGCCCACGAGCATCGCCAGCTGCTCCTGGGTCATGTTGCGCCGGGCGCGCAGGGCCTGCAGGTTGTCGTTGAACGCCATCGAAGGTTCCTTCCTCTTCCGGGCACGACCCTACCGGCCGCGCCTTGGTGCGTCCAACTGTGTCCCATCGGGCGGTGTCCTGTCCACCATCTTTGGGTTGCGGCAACCGAAAAGCCGCGCAACCTGCGGTTGCAACCGCGTTATTCCAATGGTTTTCGGCAGCTGCAGCGCGCCTGGCTTTTCCGGTCGTGGCCAGCATGGGTATCGATCTGGTCGAAGGGTACCTTCCAGGTTTGAGGCTCAGGCGCCGGTGCGTTCCTGGATGAACACCCAGCCGTCCTGGGCGTTGGCGGCCTGCGGCGCGTACGCGTACAGCAGGTCGCGCGACAGGTCCGTGCCGGTGGACGCGTCCGAGTGCGCCAGGCGGCCGTACCAGGTGCCGCACGTGTAGTCGACGTGCGCGTCGGCGATCCGGTCCGCGCCGTATCGCTTGGCGGCGCCCATGACGGGCGTCTGCCCGTCCTGGGAACCGGCGCCGTTCGTCCTGGTGTCCTCGTCGAGGTAGTAGGTGTCGTGCTGGATGTCGAGGCGTTCCAGACGGCAGCCGCGTTCGCCGGCCATGCGCGCCTTGGCGACGGTTGCCAACGAGTCCAGTTCCTGGCTGGTGAGCACGCCCCCGGCCTTCACCTGTACGGTGGCGTGCGCGGTGTCCGCCGGCCACGGCAGTCCGAACGCGACGACGGCGATGATGGCGAGCACCGCGGCCACCACGGCCACCACGGCCCATACCCACGCATGGCGGCGGTGTTTGGCGTGCGTTTCCTGTTCCTGCATGATCGTCCCCTTTTTCATGGCAAGAATCATGGCACCCTCCAGCATTCGCCCCCCCGGGGACAGAGCGATCGTCAAGGGCAGGCGCGTGGTCACGCTCTGCGGTGTGCACACGCTCAGTGTGGCATCGGCTCGTCGGATTGCGACAGCATGTGCAGTCGGGGATATACGGCTCCCACCAATTCGTCGTCGATGTTTTCGGACTTGGCGATGGCCGCATTGTGGTCGGCTTGTTCGGTGGTCAGGCTCATCATCGCGAGGAGTTCCTCCTCATTCACGTCCTTAGTCCATTGATTAGTTCATGATTAGTTCATTGATTCCTCCCTCAGTAGACCATGCTATCGTTTGATGATAGTATCGGTGTGTGGTAGTATCCGGGATGTGAAGACCAGAACCAGCGAGCTCAATGCCTTCCTGTACGGAGGTCCCTACCCGCGCGGCTACCCGCAGGGTCTGCAGAAGGTCCTGATGCGCAAGCTGCAGATGCTCAAGGCCGCCTACGGCATCAACGACCTGCGCGTACCGCCGAGCAACCATCTCGAGAAGCTCAAAGGCGACCTGGCAGGGTATTGGAGCATCCGCGTCAACGACCAATACCGTCTGGTGTTCATCTGGGACGACAGTGAAAGGGAGGCCATCGATGTCCATTTCGTCGACTACCACGACTAATTCCTACCTGAGCACGCCGGGCGAGATCCTGCGCGAGGAGTTCATGGAGCCCTACGGCATCAGCGCGTACCGGTTGGCAAGGGCCACCGGGCTGAGTGAGACCGCCATCGGCGAGATCGTCAAGGGCAAGCGCGCCATCACCGTGCGCACCGCCTGGCTGCTGGCCGAGGCGTTGCGCACCACGCCGCAGTTCTGGCTCAACCTGCAGTCCGACTACGACCTGCTGTCCTTCGACGCGGGCCAGTTGACCGAGGTGGAGCCCCTGATCCCCGCCTGATGACGTTGCCCGGACCGCGTTGGGCAAGCGGCACATGCCGTTGAATGTAGGATGGTGTGCCGAATGTTGACGACGATCCTGCCATGATGCATGGTACCTGTATGCGCGATGCATGTTGCACGGTTAATGGGAGAATGCGTCGCCGGAAGGGCTTCGCGCGACGAATACCCGTGCGGCCAGAGACTTATTGATCGCCGTAAGCGCTTATGGCGATGCATCATGCCCGTGTTGAAGGGGAATTATTCATGGTAAGGGCTTCCTGCGACGCATACCCTCCCTAAGTGTGAAACATGTGGCACGGTTAGGCGCGAAATGCATCATCCGCCGGCTCCGGCGGTCGCGGTACCCTCGAAACCAGACAGGAGCACACACAACACGCTCAACAAACAAAGGAAGGACACGCAACCATGATCAAGGTATCGGTGGTCGGCGCCAAGGGGCGCATGGGTTCGCACGTGGTGGAGGCCGTCGAGGCCGCGCCGGACATGGAGCTGGCGCTCACGCTGGACGCGGGCGACGACCTCACGCAGATCAACCCGGAGAACACGGACGTCGTCGTCGAGTTCACCGTGCCGTCGGTCACGCTGGACAACGTGCTCACCCTCGTCGGCCAGGGCGTCGACGTCGTCGTCGGCACCACCGGTTGGACCGACGAGCGCCTCGAGATGGTGCGCGCCGCGCTCGTGGACTCCCCGAACCAGCTGCAGAGCGTGTTCATCGCCCCGAACTTCGCCATCTCCGCCGTGCTCGCGGACCACTTCGCGCGCGTCGCCGCCCCGTACTTCGAGTCCGCGGAGGTCATCGAGCTGCACCACCCGGACAAGGTCGACGCCCCGTCCGGCACCGCCGTGCACACCGCGCAGGGCATCGCCGCCGCGCGCGGCGCCGCTGGCCTCGGCCCGGTTCCGGACAACACGCAGACCGACGGCGGCTCGCGCGGCCAGTCCATCGACGGCGTGCACGTGCACGCCGTGCGCCTGCGCGGCCTCAACGCGCACCAGGAGGTGCTCTTCGGCAACGCCGGCGAGCAGCTGACCATCCGCGCGGACAGCTTCGACCGCATCTCGTTCATGCCCGGCGTCCTGCTGGCCGTGCGCAAGGTCAACTCCGGTGACTTCCCCGGCCTGACCGTCGGCCTCGACCGCTTCCTCGACCTGTGAGCTGCGGATTGCGCCAGAAACCTCACGTTTTTTCGTGTCGTTTCTAGGGCGCCGGCGAAGCCGGCCCTAGAAACGTCACGAAAAAACGTGAGGTTTCTGGCGCAATCCGCTGGCGCGCGTCCGAACATCACAGTACCTTTGCAATTATGACTGACGGAACGATTCACCTGCTCGACCCGGCGCCCTTCGGACGCGTGCTGCCCGCCATGGTCACCCCCATGAAGGAGGACGGCGCCGTCGACTACGACGCGGCGCAGGCCATCGCGAAGCAACTCGTCGCCGACGGTGCCGACGGCATCGTCGTCAACGGCACCACCGGCGAGTCCCCGACCACGCACATGGACGAGAAGGTCGACCTCGTGCGCGCCGTGCGCGAGGCCGTCGACGTGCCGGTGATCTCGGGCGCCGGCTCCAACGACACCGCGCACACCGTGCGCATGGTGGAGCAGACCCAGGAGGCGGCCGCCGACGCCGTGCTCGTTGTCTGCCCGTACTACTCGCGCCCCTCGCAGGAGGGCATCTTCTACCACTACCGCGCGGTGAACGAGGCCACCGACAAGCCGATCGTCGTGTACGACGTGCCCGGCCGCACCGGCGTGCGCATCTCGCTCGACACGTACTGCCACCTGAGCGAGCTGTCGCACGTGCGCGCCGTCAAGGACGCGACCGGCGACATCGCCGGCGCGGTGCGCAAGCGCATGGAGACCGGCCTGACCTGGTACTCCGGCGACGACGCGCTCTACCTGCCCTTCCTGTCCATCGGCGCCGTCGGCGTCATCTCCGTGGTGGCGCACGCCGCGGCCGGCCCCATGGCGCAGCTCGCCGACGCGTTCGACCGCGGCGACATCAAGCGCGCCCAGGCCCTGGCCAACCGCATCGCGCCCGCCATCGAGGCGATGAACGGCTCCGGCTACCAGGCCGTCATGGCCAAGGCCGCGCTGCACGTGCGCGGGCTCCTGCCGTGCACGCAGATGCGCCTGCCGAACGTCGGCCCGAACGACGCCGACTACGAGACGGTGCGCGAGGGACTCAAGGCGTCCCAGCTGCTGTGAGCCGCTGCGGGGCGCCGCAGCGAGCCACACCACGACCCGACCGACCCGCTCCCGCCGACCGCGGTGGCGGGTCGTCCGCATTCGCATACGTCGCCGTGCGCACAGGCGCATGGCACCAAAGAGAAACCAAGAACACAATATGAGTACTGAAACCGAAACCACCACCCACGTGCGCGGCTCCAAGCGCCGCAAGGGCGCCGAGGCCGCCGAGACGACCACCGCGCGCGGCAAGGCCGGCAGCAACCCGCGTTACGCGGACGCCGAGGCCGCCGTCGAGGCGCTCGACGCGGTGGACAAGGCGACGCGCAAGTCGTCGAAGTCGTCCTCCAAGTCCACGAAGTCCGCGAAGTCGTCGTCGAAGTCCGCGAAGTCCTCCGCCAAGTCGGAGAAGTCGTCGCGCTCGTCGAAGTCGTCGTCGAAGTCCTCCGCGAAGTCCGCGTCCAAGAAGACGCGCGCGCTGGCCACGTCGGACACCACGGACGAGACGCGCGTCGCGCCGCCGAAGTACCGCAAGGGTTCCATGCGCATCGTGCCGCTGGGCGGCCTGGGCGAGATCGGCCGCAACATGAACGTCATCGAGTACAACGGCCACATTCTGCTCATCGACTGCGGCGTGCTCTTCCCGGAGGAGGAGCAGCCGGGCGTGGACCTCATCCTGCCGGACTTCAACTACATCAAGGACAGCCTGGACAAGGTGGACGCGCTCGTGCTCACCCACGGCCACGAGGACCACATCGGCGGCGTGCCGTACCTGCTCAAGATGCGTCCGGACATCCCGCTGATCGGCTCCAAGCTCACGCTCGGCTTCGTGGAGGCCAAGTGCAAGGAGCACCGCCTCGAGCCGAAGATGACCGAGGTCAAGGGCCGCGACAAGATGAAGGTCGGCCCCTTCAACCTCGAGTTCGTCTCCGTGACCCACTCCATCCCGGACGCGCTGGCCGTGTGCGTGCGCACGCCCGCCGGATCGCTGATCGACACCGGCGACATCAAGCTCGACCAGCTGCCGCTCGACCACCGCGTCACCGACCTCGTGGAGTTCGGCAAGCTCGGCGAGCAGGGCATCGACCTGCTCATGATGGACTCCACCAACGCCGAGGTGCCCGGCTTCGTCAAGCCGGAGACCTCCATCGGCCCGGCGCTCGACCAGGCCTTCGCCACCGCGACGCGCAAGATCATCGTCGCCAGCTTCTCCAGCCACGTGCACCGCGTCCAGCAGGTCGTGGACACCGCGCACAAGTACGGCCGCAAGGTCGTGTTCGTCGGCCGCTCCATGGTGCGCAACATGGCCATCGCCGCGGACCTCGGCTACCTGCACCTGCCGGAGGACACGGTCATCGACCTCAAGCAGGCCAAGGACTACCCGGACAACAAGCTCGTGTACATGTGCACGGGCTCCCAGGGCGAGCCGATGGCCGCGCTCGGCCGCATCGCCGACGGCAACCACCGCGACATCACCATCAACGAGTTCGACACGGTCATCCTCGCCAGCTCCCTGATCCCGGGCAACGAGCACAGCGTGTACAAGGTCATCAACAAGCTCGTCCAGCTGGGCGCGCGCGTCGTCAACCGCGACAACGCGGCCGTGCACGTCTCCGGCCACTGCAACGAGGGCGAGCTGCTGTACATGTACAACATCGTCAAGCCGAAGAACGCCATGCCGATCCACGGCGAGAACCGCCACCTGGTGGCCAACGGCCTGATCGCCGTCAAGACCGGCGTGGATCCCGAGAACGTGGTGCTCGCCGAGGACGGCGACGTGGTGGACCTCTACCACGGCAAGGCCGCGATCGTCGGCTCCGTGCCGTGCGGCTACATCT
>JAXJQE010000084.1:0-2195 GCA_036311305.1 Bifidobacterium sp. | reverse complement strand
TCCTTGTTGAACTCGGACATTACTTGTTGTCCTTGTCGTCGTCATCGTCCACGACCTCGGCGTCGACGACATCGTCGTCGCCACCGTTGGAGGCGGTCTGCTCGCCGGCGGCGGCGCCCTCGGCGCCCTGCTGGGCGTACAGCGCCTGGCCGATCTTCTGGGCCGCGGTCATGAGCTTCTCCTGGTCGGACTTGATCTTCTCGATGTCGTCGCCCTTGAGCGCGTCCTTCAGCTCGTTGACGGCGTCGGTGACCTCCTTGGCCACGTCGTCGGACAGCTTGTCCTTGTTGTCGTTGACGAGCTTCTCGGTCTGGTAGGCGAAGGCCTCCGCCTGGTTGCGGGTCTCGGCCTCCTCCTTGCGCTTCTTGTCGTCCGCCTCGTGGGCCTCGGCGTCGCGCACCATGCGGTCGATCTCGTCCTTCGGCAGCGCGGAGCCGCCGGTGATCGTCATGGACTGCTCCTTGCCGGTGCCCTTGTCCTTCGCGGAGACGTGGACGATGCCGTTGGCGTCGATGTCGAAGGTGACCTCGATCTGCGGGACGCCGCGCGGGGCCGGCGCGATGCCGGTCAGCTCGAAGGTGCCCAGCGGCTTGTTGTCGCGGGCGAACTCACGCTCGCCCTGGTAGACCTGGATGAGCACGGACGGCTGGTTGTCCTCGGCGGTGGAGAAGATCTCGGAACGCTTCGCCGGGATGGCGGTGTTGCGCTCGATCAGCTTCGTCATGATGCCACCCTTGGTCTCGATGCCGAGGGACAGCGGCGTGACGTCGATGAGCAGGACGTCCTTGCGGTCGCCCTTGATGACGCCGGACTGGACCGCGGCGCCGATGGCCACGACCTCGTCCGGGTTCACGGACTGGTTGGCTTCCTTGCCGCCGTCGAGCTCCTTGACGAGCTCCTTGACGGCCGGCATACGGGTGGAGCCGCCGACCAGGATGACGTGGTCGATCTGGGAGACGGAGATGCCGGCGTCGGCCAGCACGTTGTTGAACGGCGTGCGGCAACGGTCGAGCAGGTCCTTGGTCATCTCCTCGAAGTGGGCGCGGGTCAGCGTCTCGTCCAGGTGGACAGGCGTGCCGTCGGGCGTCATGGCCAGGTACTGCATGTTGATCGTGGTGGACATGGAGCTGGAGAGCTCCTTCTTGGCCTGCTCAGCGGCTTCCTTGAGGCGCTGCAGGGCGATCTTGTCCTTGGACAGGTCCACGCCGTACTTGTTCTTGACCTCGCCGACGAGCCAGTCGATGATGCGCTGGTCCCAATCGTCGCCGCCGAGGTGGTTGTCGCCGGAGGTGGCCTGCACCTGGATGGTGGAGAAGCCGTCCTCGTCCTTGCCGATCTCCAGCAGGGAGACATCGAAGGTGCCGCCGCCGAGGTCGAAGACGAGGATGCGCTCGTCCTCCTTGCCCTTCTCGAGGCCGTAGGCCAGCGCGGCCGCGGTCGGCTCGTTGATGATGCGCAGGACGTTGAGGCCCGCGATGGTGCCGGCGTCCTTGGTGGCCTGGCGCTGCGCGTCGTTGAAGTACGCAGGGCAGGTGATGACGGCGTCCGTGACCGGCTCGCCGAGGTACGCCTCGGCGTCGCGCTTGAGCTTCATGAGGATCTGCGCGGAGATCTCCTGCGGGGTCCACTTCTTGCCGTCGATGTCCACGGTCCAGTCAGTGCCCATGTGGCGCTTGACCGAGCTGATGGTGCGGTCGACGTTGGTGACGGCCTGGCGCTTGGCGACCTCGCCGACCAGGATCTCGCCCGACTTGCTGAAGGCCACCACCGACGGGGTGGTGCGAGAGCCCTCGGCGTTCACGATGACGGTGGGCTCGCCACCTTCCAGCGTCGCGATGCAGGAATTGGTGGTACCCAGATCAATACCGACTGCGCGTCCCATACTCTTATCTCCTTTGGTTAGGTTCGCTGTTACGTTGTTCGCTCTGGTTCCGTCCGGCCGGCCAACCACTGCCAGGCAGCGGCCTTCCCGAACCTTCCGAAACTTGAGCCTACATCACTCAACTATTGGAGCCCGAGCATTATTCCCAGTGCGGAAGAAAATTGTTACGATTCGCGAAAACGGCTCCATCGCAACGAAAACAGCCCGTACCCAGCCCCACGGGAGCGTCATTTCAGCAAACACCCAGACTCGCGGTGTAGTATGCTAGGTGGTTTTCCATGAAGCGTGGAACCGCATGACCAGGGGCCCCGCG
>JAXJQE010000083.1:0-3752 GCA_036311305.1 Bifidobacterium sp. | reverse complement strand
GGCGGGGTCCCGTCGTACCGGAAGGCGCCGCTAGCGTCGGTGGGCGATGGCGCGCGCGTAGATCTGCTCGACCTGGTCGGCGACCGTGTGCACGTTGTAGCGCTCGAGCAGGGCGAGCTCGCGCGCGTGCAGGGCGTCAGCCCAGTCTCGGTCCGCCAGGGCGCGCACGATGCGCTTGGCGAGGAGGCGGGGCGCGTCGTCACCGTCGATGGGGAAGAGGGCGTCGGCGTCATCGAGCATCGTGGAACGGTAGCCGGGATTGTCGCCGGCCAGGGTCACGCCCGCGCCGGCGGCGATCGCCTCGAGCAGCACGATGCCGAAGCTCTCGCCGCCCGTGGCCGGGAACACCGCCACGTCCGCGGAGGCGAGCAGCGCCGCCTTGTCCTCCTCCTCGACGAAGCCCGTGAACTCGATCGGCGTGCGCAATCCGCGCGCGAACCCCTCGCATTCCTCCAGCAGCGGCCCCTTGCCGGCGAACGTCGCGTGGAACCCCTCGGGAAACATGCCGTGGCGCTCGCCGTACGCGATCGCCTCGAGCAGGATCCTCGCGCCCTTGCGCGGCACGAAGCGGCCCAGGAACACCACGTGGTTCGAGCCGGGCGGCCGGGGGCGCGCGGCGGCGCCGGCGAACGCCTCGACGTCGACGGGGTTGGGGATGACCACGCCGCGCACGTGCGCCGTGGCCCAGGCATACGCGGCGGCCACCTGGGAGACGGCGATGACCTCGTCCACGCGACGGTGCGTGGGCGCGTTGATGAGGCCCAGCGCGCGCCCGCCCAGCCGGGAGAGCAGGTCCGCGGAGGCGATGTGGTACGTGGCCACCACGCCGGTGCGGTCGTCGGCGTGGGACAGGACCCGGCCGGCCATGAACGGGCTGTAGGGCGCCTGCACGTGCAGGATGTCGAAACCGCCCTCCGCGAGCGCCTCCCTGATGGGTTTCACGGGCGCGGGCAACGGGATGCGCATGCGGTTGCCGTTGAAGCGCACCATCACGTTGCGCGCCAGGGGCACGGTGTTGGGGACGGGGGAGTGGTGCGTCTCGCCGACCAGGTAGCTCACGTCATGGCCGCGGCGCGCGAGCTCCGTGCCCAGGGTGACGATGTGCTGCTGGACGCCGTCGAGGACGTCGAGGGTGTCGTCGAAGACGAATCCGATGCGGTAGGCCATGGGCCACATCGTACTCGCGGGGCTGCAACGATTGGCCGCAAAGCTGTCGCGATGCTTGCCGCGCGGCGCGCCCGGGCGTCCCGCGCGGCTAGGATGGACGGCGTCCAAACCAACCGTGTCCCAAGGAGGGAACCCCATGGCCAGCCTGCTGCTCGCCGTCATCTACGTGGCCTTCGTCTCGCTCGGCCTGCCGGATGGCCTGCTCGGCGCGGCATGGCCCACCATGAGCGGCGACATCGGCGCGCAGCTGGGCTGGGCGGGCGTCATCTCGATGACCATTTCCGCGGGCACCATCGTCTCCGCGCTGGCCAGCGACCGCCTGACGCTGCGCTTTGGCACCGGCCGCATGACCGCCGCCTCCGTGGCCCTGACCGCGTGCGCCCTGCTCGGCTTCTCGTGGGCGCCGAACTTCGGTGTCCTGGTGCTCATGGCGATCCCGTACGGCCTGGGCGCCGGCGGCGTGGACGCGGCCCTCAACAACTACGTGGCCGTGCACTACACGAGCCGGCACATGAGCTGGCTGCACTGCATGTGGGGCCTGGGCGCCCTCATCGGCCCCTACGTCATGGGCTTCTCGCTGGCGCACGGCGCCGGCTGGCAGTGGGGCTACCGGTCCATCGGCATCCTGCAGGTCGCGCTGACCATCCTGCTCATCGTCAGCCTGCCCCTGTGGCACGTGCGCAAGCGCCCCGAGACCACGGGCCAGCGCGTCGAGGCCGAGGAGGCCGACCCGGCGGCCGCCATGGGCGAGCCCGCCAAACCCCTGGGCCTGCGCGCCGTGTTCCGCATCAAGGGCGCCCCGCAGATCCTCGTGATGTTCTTCTGCTACTGCTCCATCGAGCAGACCTTCATGCTGTGGGCCTCCAGCTACATGGCGGGCGTCGACCACGTCGACGCCACGCACGCCGCCTCCCTGGCCAGCCTGTTCTTCATCGGCATCACCGTCGGCCGCTTCCTGTCCGGGTTCCTGACCATGAAACTGACCGACCCGCAGATGATCCGCCTGGGCACCGTGCTCATCCTCATCGGCATCGTCCTGCTCGCCATCCCCGTGCACCACGTGTCGCTGTCCGCCGCCGCGTTCGTCGTCATCGGCCTGGGCTGCGCGCCCGTCTACCCGTGCGTCATCCACTCCACGCCCACGTACTTCGGCGAGGACAAGTCGCAGGCCATCGTCGGCGTGCAGATGGCGTGCGCGTACACCGGCACCATGCTCATGCCGCCGCTGTTCGGCGCGCTCGCGCAGGCCACCACGCTCGCGCTGATGCCGTGGTTCCTGCTGTTCTTCACCGTGCTCATGGCCGTCATGCACACGTGGCTGCGCCGCGCCCGGCCCGACGCCGTGTTCCACGCCGCCTGAGCCGGCCGTCGCCGGCGCGCGTTCGCGCAACGCGGCGCGCCCGGCCATGCCCCGCATCGCATCCCTAGGATGGGAGGCATGTCCGACCGCACTTCCCGCGCGCTGCCCGCGCTCGCCCTGACCTACCTCGGCTTCCTCGCCATCGGTGTGCCCGAGGCGCTCCTCGGCGCCTCCTGGCCCGCGATGGGCAGCGGCGTCGGCGTGCCCGTCGCCTGGGTCGCGTGGATCGCCGTCGCCATCGCCGCCTGCTCGCTGGGGGCGGCGCTCCTGGCCGAACCGTGGCTCGCGCGCGTCGGCATGGCGCGCGCCTGCGACGTCGCCGTCGCGCTGAGCGTGCTCGCCCTGTTCGGCATGGCCTGCGCGGACCGCTTCTGGCAGCTCATCGTGTGCGCCGTGCCCTACGGGCTGGCCGCCGGCCTGCTCACCGTCGCGCTCAACGCGTTCGTCGCGCTGCGCTACAGCGGCGCGCACCTCAACTGGATGCACGCGACGACCGCCCTCGGCGCGCTCGCCGGGCACAGCGTCCTGGGGTTCACCATCGCCGCGACGGGCAGCTGGCGGCGCGCCTACGGCACCGTCGGCTGGGTGCAGCTCGCGCTCGCCGTCATCGTCATCGCCGCCGGCGGCCTGTGGCGCGCGGCGCCGCGCGCCATGGCCGACGTGCGCTACCCGCAGCGGGCGATGCGCGTCGACGCGCGCACCATCGTGCATCCGCCGGTGCGCGCGCTGGCGTGGGCCGGCGTGCCCACCGTGCTCGTGCTGCTGTTCGCGTACGGCTCCGTGGAGCAGACGACGATGCTGTGGGCGTCGAGCTACATGGTGCACGCCGACCGCATGAGCGTGCACACCGCTGGCGTGTACGCGAACCTGTTCTTCGTCGGGCTCGTCGCCGGCTGCGTCATCGCGGGCCTCGCCGCGCGGCATGTCGATGACGTGCCGCGGCTCGTGGCGGGCGTCGCGGTCATCGGCGCAGCGCTCGTCGTCATGCTCGTGCCGTTCCCGGGGCATTGGCGCTCGCTCACGGCACCGGTGCTGCTGGGCCTGGGCTGCGCGCCGATCGACCCGGCGATCGTGCACCTGACGCCGCGGCTGTGGGGCAATCGCTACACGTGCCGCGTCATCGGCTTCGAGACGGCGGTCATCATGCTCGCCACGCTCGTGACGCCCGCGTGCTTCGCGCTCGTGGAGGCGCCGACGTCGATGCGCATGCTGCCGTCCACCCAGG
>JAXJQE010000082.1:0-2579 GCA_036311305.1 Bifidobacterium sp. | reverse complement strand
GCGTTATAGGGGGCACCTCCCGCGTTATAGGGGGCACCCCAATCGCGATATCCCAGGTATCAGGCGCCATTTTCCAACGCTGATACCTGGGATATCGCGATTGGGGTGCCCCCTATAACGCGGGAGGTGCCCCCTATAACAACAGTGATGGAATCTGGTCACCCTGGACGTCTCGGAGGGATGTCCGGTAGGGGATCAGTGGGAGAAGTATCTGCGCAGGACGATCGTGGTCTCGGTGCTCACGGGGACCAGGGTGTGGATCGTGGTGAGCAGGTCCTCGAGCTGGTGGGAGTCGGCGACGCGCACGGTGAGCATGTAGCTGGGCGAGCCGGACACCGCGTCGCACGACAGGATGCCGCGCACGCCGTCGAGGCGCTCGGGGATGAGCTGCTCCTGCGTGTAGTCGAGCGGCGTGACGGTGACGAACGCGCGCACGGGATCGGTGCCCTTGTCGTGGTTGACGATGGCCTTGTACCCCTCGATGACGCCGTGCCGCTCGAGTTTCTGCACGCGCGACTGCGTGGCGGACACGGACAGGTTCGCGGCATGCGCGAGCTGCGCCAGCGTGGCGCGCCCGTCGCGTTCCAATTCGGCCAGGATGATGTCGTCCTTCTCGTCCAACACCGGCGGCTGGTCACCGCCTCCTCGATCGCTCACCATATGCCTACACACGCCTTTCCCGCAACGGCGGCGCCGAGGCGCCCCCTTACGTGCTTCCCAGAATAGGCGCGTTCCGTCCGCCGGCTTTCCGCCCTTGGCTTCTACGCCGACCGCCGAGGAGCTACCACCCTTGCTGGACAGATTTGCGAAAAGTGTTTGGCACGGCGCGTCGCGCGACGACGACGCCGACGCCGACCGTGGCCGCGCACCGCGCGTACAAACCGGCACGATCACCGACCGAGACCCAGTGGCCGGAACCGTGCAGCGCGTGCACGATATCGACCACTGACGAACACTCAGTGGCTGGAACTATGCACCGGCTGCACGGTTCCGACCACTGACGACGAAGGAGGGGTGTTCCCGGAATCCGGGAACACCCCTCCTTGCTGACGTTGGCGGTCGACTACTTCGCGGCCTTCGGTTTCTTGGCCGGGGGCTCGCCGAGCTCGCTGTCGGTGACCACGATGGTCTCCTCGACGGTCTCGGTGCCCTCGGCGCCGGCGGCCGTGGCAGCCGCGGTGTCCGCGGCGCCGTCCGCGGCGGAGCCGTTCGGCTGCAGCTGGTTGATGATCTTCTGCGCGTTCTCGACGGTGAAGTCGCCGATGACGCGGCCGGCCTCGCGGATGTCGCCGAGCGCCTGGCGCAGCGACTCGCGCACCTCGGGGCTCACCGCCAGGCGCACGCGCTCGATCGGCGTCTTCATGGAGACCTTCGCCTTCGACTTGATGCCGCGCAGCGCGGCGAGCGTGGCGCCGGCGTGCGCGAGCACGTCCGGGGAGACGCCGAACGCGGCCGTCGCGTACGGCAGCGGCGTCGGCCACGGCGCGGTGTGCACGGAGCCCTCGCCGGCGTGCATCCAGCTCCACACCTCCTCGGTGGCGTACGGCAGGAACGGCGCGAACAGGCGCGCGAACGCGTCGAGGCCGAGGCCGAGCGCGGTGCGCGCGGACGTGATGGCCGACTCGCTCGGCACGTTGCCGTTCGAGTCCGGCGTGCCGTACGCGCGGTTCTTGACGAGCTCGATGTAGTCGTCGCAGAACTGCCAGAAGTAGTTCTCGATGGTCTCGAGCGCCTTGGAGTGCTCGTAGTTCTCGAGGAAGTTCGTGGCCTGCTGCACCACGAGCGCCATCTTGGCCATGGCGGCGCGGTCGAGCGGCTCGGTGACGTCCTTCGGGTCCCACGTGGCGGTCGCGGCCTCCCCGACGTGGTGGTTCTCGTCCTCGCGGCCGATGGCGAGCGCGAACTTCGTGGCGTTGAGCAGCTTGATGGCCAGGCGGCGGCCGATCTTCATCTGGCCGACGTCGTAGGTGGCGTCGAGGCCCAGGCGCGCAGAGGCGGCCCAGTAGCGCACGGCGTCCGCGCCGAACTTGTCGATCGGCTCGTTGGGCACCACGACGTTGCCCTTGGACTTGCTCATCTTCTTGTGGTCCGGGTCGAGGATCCAGCCGGAGAGGGTCGCGTTGGCCCACGGCAGGCACTTGTTCTCAAGATGCGCGCGGTCCACGGTGGAGAACAGCCAGGTGCGGATGATGTCTTGGCCCTGCGGGCGCAGGTCCATCGGGAAGGTGGCGTTGAAGATTGCCTGGTTCTCTTCGCCAGGTTCCTCCCAGCGGGTTACGATCTGCGGGGTGAGGGAGGAGGTGGCCCAAGTGTCCATGATGTCGGGCTCGGCGGTGAAGCCGCCGGGCACGTCACGCTGGTCTTCGGTGTAGCCTTCCGGCACGTCGTCGGTCGGGTCGATCGGCAGGATGTCTTCGCTCGGGGTGATCGGGTGATCGTAATCCGGGGTGCCGTCTTCCTTCACCGGGTACCACAACGGGAACGGGACGCCGAAGAAGCGCTGGCGGGAGATCAGCCAGTCGCCGTTAAGCCACTTGACCCAGTTGTCGTAACGCACGTGCATGAAGTCCGGGTGGAAG
>JAXJQE010000081.1:0-1710 GCA_036311305.1 Bifidobacterium sp. | reverse complement strand
GCAGTACATCGACGAGATCACCGACGTCGAGGGCTCGACGCGCCTCGAGGCGAAGAAGCAGCGCCGCCGCGACAACCGCCGTGAGCGCAGCCGCCAGAACCAGCTGCTCGAGCAGGACTTCCTGGCGCGCCGCGAGGACGTCGACCGCCTCATGGTGGTGCGTCAGCGCGACCGCCACACGCAGATCTCCGTGCTGGAGGACAACGTGCTCGTCGAGCACTACGTGTCCGACATCCAGGAGGTCGCGACCGTCGGCAACATCTACCTCGGCCGCGTGCAGAACGTGCTGCCGAGCATGGAGGCGGCGTTCGTGGACATCGGCCAGGCGCGCAACGGCGTGCTGTACGCGGGCGAGGTCAACTGGGACGCCACCAGGCTCGAGGGGCAGCCGCGGCGCATCGAGCTCGCGTTCCGCTCCGGCGACCCGGTGCTCGTGCAGGTCACCAAGGACCCGATCGGCCACAAGGGCGCGCGCCTGACCAGCCAGGTCACGCTCGCGGGGCGTTTCCTGGTGCTCGTGCCGTCCGGCGGCATGACCGGCGTGAGCAGGAAGCTCTCCAGCAGGGAGCGCAGCAGGCTCAAGAACATCGTGAGCAAGATCGCGCCGAAGGACATGGGCGTGATCATCCGCACTGCCGCCGAGGGGGCGTCCGAGGAGGCCATCACCAAGGACCTCGAGGGCCTCGTCAAGCAGTGGGAGGACATCCAGAAGAAGTTCGAGGAGTTCCGCAACGGCAAGCGCCCGAAGCTGCTGCAGGGCGAGCCGGACATGGCCATCCGCGTGGTGCGCGACATCTTCAACGACGACTTCCGCAAGATGGTCGTGGAGGGCGACGCCGTCTACCAGCGCATCGAGGAGTACCTCGACCACATGGCGCCGGACCTGCGCTCCAAGCTGGAGAAGTGGGACCCGGAGGAGCACGAGGGCAAGGACGTGTTGGAGAAGTGGCAGATCGACGCGCAGCTGCGCAAGGGCATGGAGCGCCAGGTGTACCTGCCCAGCGGCGGCTCCATCGTCATCGACCGCACCGAGGCCATGACCACCATCGACGTGAACACGGGCCGTTTCATCGGCAAGGGCAAGAGCCTCGAGGAGACGGTGACACGCTGCAACCTGGAGGCGAGCGAGGAGATCGCGCGCCAGCTGCGCCTGCGCGACATCGGCGGCATGATCATGATCGACTACGTGGACATGGTGATGCCCGCGAACCGCGACCTCGTGTTGCGCCGCCTCGTGGAGTGCCTGGCACGCGACCGCACCAAGCACCAGGTGGCCGAGGTCACCTCGCTCGGCCTCGTGCAGATGACCCGCAAGCGCATCGGCCAGGGCCTCGTGGAGGCGTTCTCCGAGGAGTGCCCGGCGTGCAAGGGCCGCGGCTTCATCGTGCACGACGAGCCGACCATCTCCAAGGAGTTCGATGACCCGTACGCCCTCAAGGGCGGCGACCCGTTCATCAAGACGAACAAGCACGGCCACGGCACCGACGTGCACGCCGTGCACAACGCCCCCAAGGGTTCCAGCGCCGCCGTGAAGGCCAAGCTCGCCCAGATCGCCGCCGCCGCTGTTGCCGCCACCAACGCCGCCACCGAGGCCGAGGACGCCGTCCAGGAGGCCGAGACGGATGAGGTGCAGATCGAGCATATCGAGGAGACCAAGGACTGAGTTCGAGTTCGGAGCTTTTCGAATGAGCGGGCCCGACAGCTTCGGCT